>JAEEPF010000290.1 GCA_016284635.1 Prevotella sp. | reverse complement strand
ACGTCTGTGGGAGGGCATATCGACTATGGTGAGACGCCTGAGCAGGCGCTGGTCAGGGAGGTCGGCGAGGAACTTGGCATTACGGATTTCGTGCCTGAAAGGGTTGGAAAGTATGTGTTTGAAAGCCGTCGTGAACGGGAACTTGTCTATGTGCACCGTACTACCTACGATGGTCCTGTCCGTCCGTCAGCTGAAGAACTTGATGGAGGGCGATTTTGGTCGATGGATGAGATTCGTGCTGCCATAGGCCAGGAGATACTCACACCGAATTTCGAGAGTGAGTTCCAGAGGTTCTTCTTGGCAAATGCTTCATAGTCGGAAGATTTTATGTTTCTTTTGTTCTTTTGTCCTAAAAAAAGTGTACTTTTGCACCCATTATGAAGAAATACTTATTAGATTTGACCGTGAAGGCGGTGGAGAGGATTCACGAACGGTATGTGCTGATCAGGCTTACCGACGAGAAACCGCTGCCGGAGATGGTGCCTGGACAGTTTGTGGAAGTGCGGGTGGATGGTTCACCAAGCACGTTCCTGCGTCGTCCTATTTCCATTAACTTTGTGGATCGTGAGCAGAATGAACTGTGGCTGTTGGTGGCTACGGTTGGTGAAGGGACGAGAAAGCTGGCTGAGTTGAAGGCCGGCGACCTGTTGAACTGTCTGTTGCCCCTCGGTAATGGCTTTACCACAGCGAAACAGGGTGAGAAGGTTCTGCTGATAGGCGGAGGAGTAGGGGTTGCACCCTTGCTCTATATGGGTGCCGAGATGCAGAGCAAGGGTATTGAACCCACTTTCCTGCTTGGTGCGAGAACAGCAAAGGATCTGTTGCTCATAGATATATTTAAGAGGTACGGGCGCGTATTTGTCACCACAGAGGACGGCAGTGAGGGCGAGAAGGGTTTTGTGACCAATCACAGCATCCTCCAGAATGAACGGTTTGACCGTATTTCCACTTGTGGTCCTACGCCAATGATGAAGGCTGTGGCGCGTTTCGCCAAAGAGAAAGGCATCGAGTGCGAGGCTTCGCTCGAGAATCTGATGGCCTGCGGACTGGGCGCTTGTCTCTGTTGTGTGGAGAAGACGACGGAAGGAAACCTGTGCGTCTGTAAGGACGGGCCGGTGTTTGATGTCAAGAAGTTGCTTTGGGAGTGATCAAGAATTTGAGAATTAGAGAATTTTTATGGCTAATTTAGAAGTAAAGATAGGCGAGTTGGGGCTGAAGAATCCTGTGATGACGGCCTCAGGCACCTTCGGTTATGGGCTGGAGTTTGCCGACCTGATGCCGCTCGACGGTATTGGAGGCATCATTGTGAAGGGTACGACGCTCAAACCTCGTGAGGGCAACGATTATCCCCGTATGGCCGAGACCGCCAGTGGTATGCTGAACTGTGTGGGCCTGCAGAACAAGGGTGTGGACTATTTCTGCGAACATATCTATCCGCAGATTAAGGATATCGACACGAATATGATTGTCAACGTCAGCGGTTCGTCGCCAGAGGATTATGCTGAGTGTGCAGCCCGCATCGATGCATTAGAGAAGATTCCTGCCATCGAGTTGAACATCTCTTGTCCCAACGTGAAGGACGGCGGAATGGCCTTTGGTGTCACTTGTGCTGGGGCCTCGAGTGTGGTGAAGGCCGTCAGGAAGGCCTATCATAAGACGCTGGTTGTGAAGCTCTCACCGAATGTGACGGATATTGCTGAGATTGCCCGTGCCGTTGAGGCGGAGGGTGCCGACAGTGTGTCGCTGATCAATACGCTGATGGGAATGGCTATCGATATCGAGAAGCGTAAGACGCTTCTGAGCATCAATACGGGCGGATTGAGCGGTCCTGCCGTAAAACCTGTGGCGCTGCGTATGGTGTGGCAGGTGGCGAAGGCTGTGAAGATCCCCGTTATTGGCTTGGGTGGCATCTGTTCGGCGAAGGATGCTATCGAGTTCCTGATGGCTGGTGCTACGGCGATAGAGATTGGTACGGCCAATTTCCTCGATCCGGCTATATCTGTTAAGGTACGCGACGGCATCAACGACTGGCTCGATGCCCACGGCTGCCAATCGGTGCAGGAAATCATAGGCGTGATCAGTTGACCACGCCTTTTCTATATCAAATTTGAGGGCTGCTAATCGGCAGCCCCTCTTCGCGGGGTGACATTAACAATTTGAGGGCTGCCAATCGGCAGCCCTCAACCAACACAAAAACTAAACTAGACTTAACTAAAGCATTTCAGGATTTTCCCAAACCCTTGAATGCAAGTGCAAATATACGGAAACTTTCCGAATACTGCAAAACTTTTTTGCATTTTTTTGCAATAA
>JAEEPF010000107.1 GCA_016284635.1 Prevotella sp. | reverse complement strand
TGCGTGCGAAGATGGAGCAGGCCCGCAGTGCAGAGAATGCTGCCGCCGCCCTCGAACTGAAAGCCCAGAACGGTGCCCGTAAGGAGCAGATCCAGGGTGCCTACAGCGTGCTCCAGCAGGCGAAGGCTGGCTATGAGATTGCCGAGAAGTCTTACCAGCGCATCCAGCGTCTTTACGACGAGGGTGTGATGAGTGCCCAGAAACGCGATGAGGTCTATGCCAACTACAAGGCGATGGAGGCTCAGATGAAGGCAGCCCAGAGTCAGTACGATATGGCCGTCAACGGTGCCCGTATGGAGGACAAGATGGCCGCCGCTGCCCAGGTGGGACGTGCCAAGGGAGCCGTGCAGGAGGTGAACAGCTATATCCACGAGACGGTGCAGATCGCTCAGAAGGAGGGTGAGGTATCCAATATCTATCCGAAGGTGGGCGAACTTGTCGGTACTGGCTCTCCCATCATGTCGATTGCCGTGATGGACGATATGTGGGGCACGTTCAATGTGCGTGAGGATCAGCTCAACGGCATGCAGGTGGGCTCAGAGTTCACCGTGTTCGTGCCGGCCTTCAACAAGGAGATCAAGATGAAAGCCTACTACCTGAAGGATCAGGGCTCGTATGCCGTGTGGAAGGCCACGAAGTCCAACGGCCAGTACGACCTGAAGACCTTTGAGGTCAAGGCCCGTCCCGTCGAGAAACTCGATGGCCTCCGTCCCGGAATGTCTCTCATTATCAAGAATTAGAGAATTTGAGAATTAATGAAAAAGAAAAATTCTGTAATTCGCTAATTCTTGATAAATAAATAATGTCTTGATGAGATATTTGATAAATATCTGGACGGTTGCTCGGCGTGAATGCAAGATTCTGTATGTGAATCGCATTTACTTCTTCAGCATGGTCATCTTCCCCCTGTTGACGATGGTGTTTTTCACCACGTTGATGACAGATGGTCTGCCGCAGGACATGCCCGTGGGCGTCGTTGACCTCGACAATACCTCCACCACTCGTACGCTGGTGCAGAAGCTCGACGGTTTCCAGGGCTCGCAGGTCGTGGCCCATTATCCGTCGGTGGCAGCAGCGCGTCACGCCATCCAGGAGAACGAGATCTACGGCTTCCTCTATATCCCGAAGGGCACGACAGACCAGTTGCTCTCTTCCCGTCGTCCCAAGGTGTCGTATTACTACAGCCAGGTGTCAATCTCGGGCGGTTCGATAGTGATGAAAGACCTGAAGACCGTCTCCACCCTCGGATCAGCAGGCGTCGGCCAGGCCACGCTCAGTGCCAAGGGCATGTCGCCACAGCAGATACAGGCGTTCCTCCAGCCCGTGAAGATCGACCTCCATCAGGTGGCAAATCCCTGGGGCAGCTACAATATCTATCTCTCCACGGTCTTCGTGCCGGGTGTGATGATGCTCTTCATGTTTCTCATCTCGGCCTACTCGTTGGGTATGGAACTGAAGTTCGGACGTGGTAAGGAGTGGCTGGGCAAGGCCGACAACAACATCGTCGTCGCCATCCTCGGCAAGTTCCTGCCCCAGGCGCTCATCTTCCTCATGCTCATCTTCTTCTACGAGTACTACATCTACTGCGTCCTCGACTTCCCCCATCAGGGCGGTCTGTGGAAGATCACCCGTCTGGCCCTGCTCGAGGTGTTCAGCTCCATCGGCTTCGGCATCTTCATCTTCGGTCTGATGCCCTCGCTGCGCATGTCGATGAGTATCTGTTCGCTGTGGGCCATGCTCGGCTTCTCCATGGCGGGTTCCGCCTTCCCGATGATGGGCATGGACGAGCCGTTGCAGTCTCTCACGTGGCTCTTCCCCCTGCGCCATTACTACATGCTCTATCAGATCACCGTCTTCAACGGCTTCCCGCTGCTAGACGCGTGGTTCCATTTCGTGGCGCTCGTGGCATTCATGCTGTCGCCGTGGTTCGTCATCTACAAGATCAAAAACGCAATGCTCACCTATGTCTATATTCCGTAAGATCTATAATTGGTTACAGGATGCCGCCTACGTCTGGCGTTTTGAGATGAAGCAGGTGATCCACGACGAGGGTGTGCTGCTCTTCTGCCTCGTCGTGCCGTTGATGTATCCGATGCTCTATTCCTGGATCTACAACAATGAAGTGGTCCGTGAGGTGCCTGTTGCCGTGGTCGATCTGTCGCACTCCCACCAGTCGCGCCAGTTCATCCGTATGTGCGACGCCTCGCCCGATGTCCATGTCGCCTACTATGCCGTCGATCTCGACGATGCCCAGTCGCTCGTCAGCCGTCAGGTGGTGAAGGGCATCTACTATATCCCCGAAGACTTCGCCACCCACTTGAACCGTATGGAGCAGGGCACTGTCAGCGTCTATTGCGACATGGCGCTCATGCTCACTTACAAGGCCATCTTCCAGACGGCGATGGCTGTCTCGTCGGAGATGGGAGCAGAGATACAGAAGAAACTGGCGGGCAACTATACCGTTCGTGAAGACCTGATTACCACTAGCCCGTTGGAGGTGGAAGATGTGCCCATTTTCAATCCCCAGGGCGGTTATGGCTCCTCCGTCTTGCCGGCAGTGCTCATCCTCATCATCCAGCAGACGCTCGTGCTGGGTATTGGTCTGGCGGCAGGTACGGCACGTGAGCGCAACCGTTATAGCGATATCGTCCCCATCCATCGGTGCTATTCCTCCGTCATGCGCATCATCAGCGGCAAGGCTCTGTGCTATCTCATGGTCTATGCTGTCATGGGCACGTTCCTTATTCTGGTTGTGCCTCGGCTGTTCCACTTCCCGCAACTCGCCGACTGGCAGGATCTGCTGGCGATGATGATACCCTATCTGCTGTCGTGCGTGTTCTTCGGCATGACGGTGTCCTGTCTGGTTCACTATCGTGAGAACGTCATGCTGCTTGTGGTGTTCCTCTCGCTGCCGTTGCTCTTCATGAGTGGCATCTCGTGGCCTCAGTCGGCGATTCCAGGCTACTGGCAGGGCGTGTCGTGGCTTTTCCCCTGCACCTTCGGCATCCGGGCCTACACCCGTCTCAACTCGATGGGCGCCACCCTCGGCGATGTCGTCACCGAGGTGCGCTGCCTCTGGGGGCTTGTGGTGTTCTATCTCGTCATGGCCTATATGGTCTACAGCTTTGAGATGTGTCTCATGCGCCGCCACTCCCGCGAACGCATGGCCGTCCTCCAGAAGAAGCGCCAGGTCCGTTCCGTCTTAAAGGAAAAGCCCAGCATCAATGTAGCAAATCAATAAAAGGACATCCAGGAAGGGATGCCCTTTTATTGATGTCGCACCTGACAAAACTTCGTCCGCTGGTTCAACCATGTTATAACTTATTTACGATGTTGTCGTATTTCTTTTGTATGATATATGACAATACCAACATTAAAGGGTATATGAAACCTACCATGTAAAGCCATTTCAAAGTTGTATCTGATGGTGTCCAAACCGTTTCCGTCAACCAATAAAAGAATCTATGGAACATATAGCACGCCATACTTGCATAACTGACTTTCTCGACAATAAAAGAAGCCAAACGACTATATAGGTTCTGACGAACGCACTGATGGCTATAAATGAGCCTACAAATACCTTCACAAATAAAAAGAAGTGGAAACACCCCAACTCCTCCTACAGCCATCTGACAGGAAGTTGGATATAATAATGAATATTTGATGGCAAACGCCACTAACAAAACAAAAGTCAGGACGACGAGCATTTTCATAGTGGTTCCATATGAAGTATTGAATTTCCAATCAAAACAGGAAGCAGACACTACCCCAACAAAATAGAAGAACACATCAAAGACAAAACGACTATCAATGGCTGGAAACAAGCAAAGAGCTACAACAAGTAAAACGAAAAAGGACAGGCAGCCCAATACCCGCCATTTCAACTCACGCCTCGAAATCAAAGGGGTTACCAAATAACACCACAATATAATAGGTATATAATATGTTGTTAGGGGCTTGGGATCAACAAAAGGAGAAATACACATCAAACCATTACATGTGGCATATGTGCCGTTAAATTTAACAAGCCACAACACGATAGAGGACAGTACAAACAATGGGATAATCCTTAGTATTCGTTTCTTGTAAAATGTCCATGCATTACAATTTCCTTGTTGTCCAAAGCAATATTTCTTGCCTAACAGATAACCAGAAACAAAGGTGAACAATCCAAGGCATGCATGAGCCACGGCGGTACTTGCCGCAGTATAAATAGTCATCTGCCCCTGAGGATAAATATACCCATAGAGATGAAAAAACGCAATTAAATAGGTCATACACACTACACGGACGACGTCAAATCTGTATTCTCTCATTTTCTCATTTATTTTGATTGTTGTCTATTACCAAGCCAATATTTCAGATCATCGAGCATCTGCCTATGATAAGGAAAAGATGGTTTGTATCCCCAGCCATGTCCTCCCGAGGGATACACATGAATCTGGACTGGACGTCTTTTGACACGCATCTCATCATAAAAACTGATAGCATTCTGAATATTCACCTTTTTGTCATCGCTTGATACTGCTATATAAGCAGGAGGCGTCTGGTCTGAAATATGAAGTTCATTGCTGTACTGGTTCTCTAATTCCTCGGAGGCATTCTCTCCCAATAAATGATCATGCGAGCCCTGATGGACCAATCCCTTTTTCATGGAAATGACAGGATAGAAAAGAATGCCGAAATTCGGACGGACTGATGCTTTGTCACTCACCATGAGGGTTGAGGCCAAATGACCTCCAGCAGAGAAACCCATAACGCCTACCTTGTTTTTGTCAAAATCCCATTCTTTGGCACGTGCCCTCATCAACTTTATCGCTTCGGCCCCATCAACCATCGGAATCTGATGGTTGCCTTTGGGCAACCTGTATTCCAGCATAGCCACCGTATATCCCTGAAAATGAAAGAAAGGGAACCACCAATAGCCTTCATTCCATTTTGACAGATAACGATATCCTCCACCTGGGCATAATATGACTGCCTCCTGGGTATTATTATTCTTTGAGGCAGGTAAGACATGTAAAACGGCGCCATGGGGCAGCTGAACGCGAACAATTGATTTTTTGACTACGGCTATACCCACTACTATGATGGTGAGTACAATAATTAAAGTATAGATTAATAGTTTTTTCATCTTTCAACACATTGTTTAATTACCCACCGATGGTCCACTTCAAACAATTATATTTATTAAATATGTATGACAATAACAAGGGAGGGAAGAAACCAATTGGGAACAATACGAACGGGCCTATCATCCAATGCGCTCTAAACCACTGGTTTAAGATAGGTGTCGTAAACACTATATCCATAGTTATTTGATTAAAGATATAGAGTCCCATACTGAGACGTTCTATTTCCTGAACAATCTTTCGGGTACGGTCGGGCATAGTGCCCTTACTCAGAATAATCAGCAATTCGATGCAGATGATATAGGCCAAGATTGTCCTAATTAACAGGACAAGGCTATAAGGCAATGGGATGGGATACCATACGAAGACGAATAAACCCAACAGAGCGAAAGGCAAGGTCATATATGCCCAGTTTGGCAACATCCAACCTACACGTAATTTGGCACAAAGGTATCCAATCATGAAGGCTGGGAAATAATACAATATTTTATTGATACAAAGGAATTCACCGTCATAAACGAATTTTGAAAAAACAAGTCCAAGCACATACCCTGTGATTATCAGAGATATGCCGATCTTCCCAGTAAACTTAATCCTTTGTGCATTCAACAGCTGAAGAATCACAGTGATTGTAAATACGCCGAACAGCATGAGCAGGAACCACAGGTGGCCAATACCATAAAACAACTTAGTCCATGTATTCCAAGGCCATACAATGGCCATGGGTATACCCCAGAACAAATATGGTATCAATAAACGTATCGCCTTGATGTGGATTACCTCCGAAGGATGACGATACTTATTCTTGTAAATATACAAAAAGCCATACAAATACCCTGAAATGAATACAAACATATTCAAGTCTATCACATCCAAGAAAGTGGAGAGCCTATGCCAGAAAGAGATGTCGAGGGCATTTACTTTGGCCCATCTGCCATTATAAAAGCATAGACTATGAAAGGCAACAATCATGGTCATTGCCATGGCACGCATGATTGAAATCTCTTCAAATTTTTTACTTTGCTCCATATTTTGCTCTTTTATTATAGTCATGTATGATTTCAGTTACAATACAGGAGTCTAACACATGGTAACCCTGATAGTTTATGTGGACATGATCCTCCTGATAAATCTCTTCAGAGTATTGGTGGTCCTGTGGAATCCAGTGGTCTGCAGGAATAAACAGCACACTATCGCCCAATCCAGTCTCTTTCAACATCTCCCTCAGTCCGTTACGGAATGGGGTGATATCATCCTCCAAGACACCAGTAAAATATGAATAGATGCGATAAAGATACCTTTGACGTCTTCTATGTGTGTCCAACCATTCCCCCATTTCAAAATCAGGAATTTCCATCACGACAGGACAAATCTGATTGGCAATAAGCAATCTGATAATCAGACGATAATTCCCTGTGTAGTAAGATACAGGACGTTTTTTCCAAGTATCATTTATGCCTACCATGACCACACAATAGTCGGGATGTTCTTCCAGCAAGGGTTGAGTACAAATGTCATGCATCCAAGAATGTTCCTGAGTATGACTTCTAAACATATAATAATACACATCCTTGCTTTTGGCACCACCCTTTCCTCTGGTCATGCACTTGATGGGCTTGGTGGTCAATCTACCACCATATAATTCAAAAAGAGTATCGCAACTAAGCGTCATATGAAATTCGGCCCAACTATCGCCAATCACAGCTACTCGCAAAGTATCGTCATTGGGACGAGGACCAACGTTATAGAACGGTAACTCTTCAGCAATCCTAAATTCTCTGTCGACAAAAAGATAAACTTGACAAACGGCATAAATGAGCACGATAAGTAGGACCAAAGACCACCATAGCCATTTCAGTCTTCTAATTCTGACCAAGAACCTATATACCGTGTAAAGTTCCATTCTAATGTTATCAAGCTACTTTGATTTGCAAAAATATATAAAATAAATGAAATGCAAGACAATTCTTACAAAAATATCGTATTTTTGAGTAAACTCAAGGTTCTTCATGTTCTTAGAAATCGGAAATACTCAAAAATAATGCCTTGCACAAGTCATGCAAGGCATCCCTATATAGGTATAGAAGGCATTGGAACGACATGTATTATTTCATGCCGACAATCTTCGTCTTGGGCTGTTCGCGGTTGCGGCGGTTGACGACGGTGACGACGGCCTGGGCGAGGTTGATGAAAGCGAGGCCCGTGGCGGTGTCGCTGCTGAGGGCGGCAGGGGTGCCGGCATCGCCGTTGTCGCAGATGCTCTGCACAAGGGGGATCTGGGCGAGTAGGGGGACGTTCATCTCCTCGGCGAGGTGCTTGCAGCCTTCCTTACCAAAGATATAGTATTTGTTCTCGGGCAGCTCGGCGGGAGTGAACCACGCCATATTCTCGATGAGGCCGAGGATGGGCACGTTGACTTTCTCGTTGCGATACATGTCGATACCCTTGCGGGCGTCGGCGAGGGCAACCTGCTGGGGTGTCGAGACGATGACGGCTCCCGTGATGGGGAGTGTCTGGAGAAGCGTCAGGTGGATGTCGCTGGTGCCTGGAGGCGTGTCGAGGATGAAGTAGTCGAGCTCGCCCCAGTCTGCATCGGCGATGAGCTGCTTGAGGGCACTCGTGGCCATACCGCCTCGCCAAAGCGTGGCAGTGGTGGGGGAGACGAAGAAACCGATGGAGAGCAGTTTGACGCCGTATTTCTCGATGGGACAAATGAGGTCGCGCCCGTCTTTCTTGACGGCGTAGGGACGCTCGTCTTCGACATTGAACATCTTGGGCATCGATGGGCCGAAAATATCGGTGTCGAGCAGACCCACGCGATAGCCGAGACGGGCGAGGGCGATGGCGAGGTTGGCAGAAACGGTACTCTTGCCTACGCCTCCCTTGCCGGAGCTGACGGCGATGATGTTCTTCACACCGGGGAGCATCTGACCTACCTCAGGGCGAGGGGCAGACTTGAACTCAGTGACGATCTCGACAGAGACCTCTTCAGACTCCTGACTGCTGTCTCCTGACTCCTTCTTGCAATAATACTTAATCGCGGCTTCGGCAGCCTTGACAGTCGATTTGAGGAAGGGGTCAGTGTCGCGGGGAAATTCCAGTACGACCTTGACCTTCCAGGGCTCTCCCTCAGAGGCGGGAGCGGCGACCGACGGGGTGTCGGCCACCATACCGCTCTCCACGAGGTTTTTCTTCGTGCCGGCATACGTCACCGTTGCCAGCGCATCCATAATCAGTTGAGGATATAAAGTCACTTTGAACTTTGAACTTTAAACTTTGAACTTTGAACTTTCTTTTAGTCGGCTGTCGCCTTTGTAAAAGCGGCAAAGCCGAGCGTTGATTACTTCTCCCTATATCCGGTGATGGACTTCCAGTCCTTATGAGCAATGTAGGCGGCCAGACTGCCACGCGGGATGATGTAGGCGGGCATACTACCCTTGAAGGTGCTCTTGGAGATGGAGGGGGGAGCTGGAGAGTTGAGAATCACTTCCTTGAGCGACGGACACTTGGCAAAAGCCGAGCCGCCAATCTTCTTCAGAGCCGTGGGGAGCTCCACCTTACTGAGCATGGTACACTCCATGAAGGCGTCGCTGCCGATGCTAGTGACAGCCACGGGCAGCTTGATGCTCTGCAGCGAACTGCACTTCTCGAAGGCATCGGCATCGATGCTGGTCAGACTGATGGGCAACTCAATGCCCTGCAGGCTGGTACACTCCTGGAAGGCTTTGTTGTCGATCTTCTTCACCGAGTTCGGCAGTGTGATAGCGCGCAGGGCATGGCAGCGGTAGAATGTCTTGCTGTCGACCTCAGTAATCATGCCATTGATGGCCACGCTGTCGAGGGTGGAACAGCCCTCAAAGGCACTGCTGCCGATGGTCTTTACCATATTGGGGACAACCATCTGGCGGAGGGAGGCACAGTCCTGAAAAGCACTGGAGCCGATCTTCGTCAGGGTTGACGGCAGGTCGATCTGACCTAAACTCTGGCACTTCTCGAAGGCACTGCTGCCGATGGTCTTCACCGTGGCGGGCAGACTGATGGAATCCAGACTGGTGCAGCCCTGGAAGGTGTTGGAACCGATCTCGTCGAGGCCGCCCTCGATAGTGACATAGTTGAGGGAGATGCAGTCCTTGAATACACCGTTGCCGAGCTTCGACAGCTTGTCGAAGTTGACGTTCGTAAGGCTCTTGCATTCCTCAAAGGCGTTGCTGCCCACCTTCTCTACCTTTGTCAGGTCGATCTGTGTCAGACCCTGACAGTCTTCGAAAGCAGAGTTACCAATCTCCTTGCAGTCCTCGGGCAGTTCGATGGTGGTGAGGCTCTTACAGTCGCGGAAAGCATCGGTGCCGATGGACTTCACGCTCTCAGGGATGGTGATGGTGGCGAGACTCTCGCAACCCTTGAAGGTGGTGTTGTCAATCTTGTCGATCTTAGCGGCGATATTGATGTTGCTGAGTGCCTTGCAGCCGTTGAAGGCCTGCTTGCCGATGGTTTTCACACCCTCGGGAATCTCAATCTCGGTGAGTGACTTGCAGTTCTCGAAGACTTCATCGCCGAGCTTCGAGACACCCTGCGGGATCTTGACGGAAGTAAGGCTCTCACAATCCTTGAAGGTCTCGTCGTCGAGGGTGGTTACACTCTCAGGAATCTGGACTGAGGTGAGCGATTTGCAGTCTTCGAAGCAGCTCTTGCCGAGGCTGGTGATGCCTGAAGGCAGAACCACCTTCGTGAGTTTGCTGGCTCCCTGGAAGAGGCCGTTGGGAAGGGAAGAGGTGGGTAAGTCCTCCTTGCCCTCGGTGAAGACGGCCTCGGAGATGTCGACACTGGTGACCACACATTCGCCTTTCTTCTCGTTGGCCTTGGTGCGGTTGACAATCTGCTGGAAGAGTTTGATGTCGGCGGCATTAAGTGGGCCGCAGATCTTCAGGTCAGAGATCTTGAACTTTTCGTCGTTGCTGATCTGTTGCGAGAGTTGTCCGACGGCTTCCACCGTCACGTTCTTTGATTGTGCGGCAGCAGTTAAAGGTGAAAAGGTGAGAAGGTGAAGAAGTGAAATACCTATCACCATGCCTTTTGCCTTTTTAATAAAACATTTGTTTGTCATATTCTAAATTATTTAATGATTGTTTTTTACCTTTTCACTTTTTCACCTTTTCACCTTTACTTTGCTTTGTCAAGGGAACTCCGCTTGGTGCGGTGATAGGAACGGTAGTCGTCGAGTTCGATCTCGACGTCGGGTTCAGAGAGGGTGCCCGTGCGGGGCAGTCGCCATTTCATGTATTTGATGTTCAGACCACGGGCGATCCACATGGATTCGTAGTAGGTCTGGATTAATCGTGGAGTGTGGAGTGAGGAGTGTGGAGTGAGATCACCTTGTAGGATTGGGTCTGCACTTTGAGTATTCTCACTCCTCACTTCACACTCCTCACTCCTCGAATCCCCATATAGATCAGTAGTCCTGGCGATTACCGGCAGTGCGTTCTTCTCGACCATGTACGTCGTATAGGTGAAGAGGAAGTTGGAGTCGGTCTTCAGGTGGATGATGCCGCCATCGACGAGGAACTTGCGGTAGCGCTCCATGAAATAGGTGGAGGTGAGGCGCTTGCGGGGATTCTTCATCTGGGGGTCGGAGAAGGTGAGCCAGATTTCCTGTACTTCGTCTTCAGAGAAAAAGCGCTCGATGATCTCGATGTTCGTGCGGAGGAAGGCAACGTTCTTCAGTCCTTCGTGGAGGGCCTGTGTGGCTCCTGTCCACATACGGGCACCTTTGATATCGACACCGATGAAGTTGATGTCAGGGTAAAGTTTGGCCAGTTCGACGGTGTACTCGCCCTTGCCACAGCCGAGTTCGAGGACAATGGGGTGGTCATTATGAAAGTACTGTTCCCGCCAGTGTCCCTTCATCTCAAAGGGAACATGTTCCACTACCGAAAAGGGGTATTGGAACACGTTCTCATAGGATGCCATATCGGCGAACTTCGCTAATTTACCCTTAGACATGTATTGCTTTTTTGCAAGGACTACAGGACTACAAGACTTTTCTGCGCAGCATAAGTCCTTAAGTCCTGTAGTCCTTGCTAAATTATTATTCAATGACGACGGTAGTCCAGCCGTGCTTGTCCTCGATCTCACCGTACTGGATGCCACGGAGGGTGTCGAAGAGTTTCTTAGACATCGGACCGGGCTTCTCGCCGAAGCTGTAACGCTTGCCAGTGTCGAGGTCATCGATATAAGAGATAGGACTGATGACGGCGGCTGTTCCGCAGGCACCTGCCTCCTCAAAGGTCTCGAGTTCCTCCTCGGGGATGGGACGACGCTCCACCTTCATGCCGAGATCCTCAGCCACCTGCATCAGTGACTTGTTGGTGATGGAGGGGAGGATAGAGGTAGACTTCGGGGTGATATAGGTGTTGTTCTTGATGCCGAAGAAGTTGGCGGCACCGCACTCGTCCATGTATTTCTTCTCTTTGGCGTCGAGGTAGAACTCGCAGGCATAACCCTTCTCGTGGGCCAGGTTGTTGGCGAAGAGGGAGGCGGCATAGTTACCACCCACCTTGTACTTTCCGGTGCCGAGGGGAGCTGAGCGGTCGTAGTCGCGGATGATCACATAAGGATTGGCAGCGAAGCCACCCTTGAAGTACGGACCTACGGGTGTGACGAAGATGAGGAAGCAGTATTCCTTAGCAGGATGTACACCCACCTGGGCGCTGGTACCGATGAGCAGCGGACGGATATACAGGGTGGCACCACTCTCGTAGGTGGGGATCCACTCTTGGTTCAGGCGTACCACCTTCTTCACCATCTCTGTGAAGAGCTCGGTGCTGACTTCAGGCATCATAATGCCACGGCAAGTGCTCTGCAGACGGGCTGCATTCTCGTCGACACGGAAGATGCGCACCTTACCGTCAGGACAACGGTAGGCCTTCAGACCTTCGAATGCCTCCTGACCGTAGTGCAGGCAGGTGGCTGCCATGTGGAGGTTCAGATACTCGTCGGAGCAAACTTCGATTTCACCCCATTTACCATCGCGATAGTAACAACGCACATTGTAGTCGGTCTTCATGTAGCCGAACGACAGACTACCCCAATCTAAATTCTTCATATCTCTTTTATTGTTAAAGTTTCGATTCTGCTTGCAAAAGTACACATTTCGTGCCACATTCACAACATTTTTCGCCGAAAACTTACTTTTCGGCTAGGATTTTCTTGATTTCCTCGTCGGTCTTGGTCAGTTTGTCCTTGCAGAGCTTGATGAGTTCTTGGGCGCGTTTCAACTGTTCAGACAACTGATCGATGTCGAGTTCGTCGTTCTCCATCTTGGTGACGATGGACTGTAATTCCGCAAAGGCGGCTTCGTATTTGATCTCTTTCATTTGATGATGGATTTGA
>JAEEPF010000289.1 GCA_016284635.1 Prevotella sp. | reverse complement strand
CGTCGCTGACATCCTCCATCAGCACCAGCTGCGGATAGTGCACAGAGAAGAGGCTGACAGGCCGGCCCTGCGTCTCATTGTAGATGGTATAGTCCACATTCTGGAAGTCGGCATACCAGTCCTCCGACTCCGCACCACGCTCACCTTCCTCCACACAGGGAGTGAAGGTGAAACCGAGGGAGAGGGCGGCGCCCGTCAGCGGGAGCAATGGACAATTGACAATGGATAATGGACAATTCTCTTTGGTGTAGCTGAGGTAGCCGTCGGCAGCGAAGGTGACAGAGGTGGGCATGTCTGAGAGGGCCAACGTGTAGTTGCCGTCAGCACCGGTAGTGGCCGTCAGCGTTTTGGAATAGGTGCCGAAGGTCTGCGTGGCGGTGATGGTAGCACCAGCCAGAGGCAAGCCCGTCGTGGCATCGGTCACGGTTCCCGTCAACTGCGCAGACGGGATAATGGATAATGGACAATTGATAATGGATAATTGAGGGCTGACGGTGACGGGGGTAGCAGCTGGCGTGAGGTAGGTCATCGCGAGGTCCTTGGGCAGAACGATGCGCCAAACGAGCTGCGTGCTTTCTGGCAGACCGTTGACATTGGGCGTCTGTGAGAGGTAGTTGCCTGCGGCATCGGTCCAGGATATCTGCACATCCTTCGTCACATCCGAGCCATCGGGAATGGTTACCTTCAGCGTCGTGTTCAGAGGCTTCGACAAGGCGGCGAATGCCACGCCCTTGTTCTCGTCACCCACCTCCACATTGTCGATATGTCCGAACACGTCGCCGCGCTCATTGCGCAGGGTGACGTTCCACTTCGTATCGCTGATGATGTTGTGGAAGGTGTACTGCCGGCGATCAGTCATCACGAAGTGCATGCTCATACCGTTGTTCGGGTTCACGATCTCTAACCACATGCCCTCGTAGTCTTTCACGTTCGTACCTTCCGGCAAGGCAACGGTAAGACTGCGGATACCGTCCTGGATGGGCAGGATCACGAAGTCATTCCAGCCCTCCGCCTCCATATACAGCTGGACGGCGGTAGCAGGGACATAGACAATCAGGCTCTGACTCGTCTTATAGAACACATTGCCGTCGAGTTCCGGCGGCGTCAGGGCGTGGACGGTCATCGTCTTCAGGTTATAACACTTGCTGAAGGCGTACCGTCCTATCTTCTCGATGGTGGAGGGCAGATAGACGGACTCCAGCTTCGTCTCTTCAAAACCGTATGTCGGTAACTCGGTGACACCCGTACAGCGGCTCAGGTCGAGCAGGCCGCAGTTGGCGTATTTCCTGATGGCCCTGACATCACCAGCGTCGATGATGCCTGCCACGATGATGGTGGCGACATCCGACGGGTCGCCATTGCCGAGGGCGGCACTGAGGGCGCCTTCCAGATGGCCTGTCTTGAAGTCATCGACCACGAGTTCGCCCTTATCGCTGTACCAGTAGTTGGCACCGGGATTGCCTGGCGGCGTCGGATCAAACTCCTGCGCTACAGCAGTTAAAGGTGAAAGGGTGAAAAGGTGAAAAAGTGAAATCAACCACACCCACTTCCCTGCTAAATTATATATTCTCTTACTCATACTCATTAATATTTTGATCAAGAATTAATCTGCACTATATAATTCTCAAATTCGCTAATTCTTGATAATCTTCTTACCGTTCGTGATGACGAGGCCCTTGTAGGTGTCGGTGACACGTTGGCCACTGAGATTATAGCGGACGTCGTTTCTCACAACAGGGACTGTCCCTATTGTGCGAATGCCGGTAGCTGTATTGTTGAAGTGGAGGAGGAAGGTCTGGCCGTTGCCGTAGAACGAATGGGTCTGGCCGCCGTTCAGGGCGACGGTAGTGCCAGTAGCCGGATCCTCCAGCGTCACGTCATAGTCAGGTACGTCTTTGGCGAGGCTGATGGTACAAAGACCGCCGTTGCCTGCCGTCGTACAGAGGGTGACGGTGCCGTCGCCAAGGGGCCGTTCGTTGATGGCGTAGCTCACGCCGTCGGCCTCGGTATAGAGGTGCGGCATGTCGGCATCATCCGCAAAGAACTTGCTAGCATCCTTGTCTAACTCATACTGGGCAGAGGCCGCTTCGTTGATGACGATACGGGTACGGTCTACGTTGTCGCCACAGCTCATCATAATATTAAAGATCGCGCGAGAGGCATCCGTTGCCCTTGTTCGGGCTGCGGTATGACGTTCGCGAGTGGTCTGGCGACCATCCTTGCTGAAGACAATCGCATTCTTATCCTCCGGACATTGCACGAAGAAGCCCTCACCAGGACAGATCACATAGTCATCATCACCAGGCCTCATCGCT
>JAEEPF010000106.1 GCA_016284635.1 Prevotella sp. | reverse complement strand
CGATGGGCAGGAACTCATGGATCATCTCAGCGCACTGTGCAGCGTCGCCTACGGGCTCCTCAGGAATGTAGGCACGGGTCTTGCGCAGGCTCAGAGCCTGGCTGGCGTTCAGCATACCGCAGTAAGCATCGCCACGACCGTCGATCAGGTCCTTCTGAGTCTCCTCAGCAGCAGCGATGAACATAGCTGGGCCCTTGAACCAGTCTGCCAGCATAGTCTCAGAAATCTCAGGACCAAAGTTGCCAAGGTAAACGCAGAGGGCGTTACAGCCAGCCTTTGTGATGTCCTCAAGAGCCTGCTGAGCGTGAATCTCACTCTCAACGATGCAGATAGGGCACTCGTAGATGCCTTCCTTGCCAAACTTCTTTTCATACTCAGCGATAACAGCCTTACGACGGTTAACAGCCAATGACTCGGGGAAACAGTCGCGGCTAACAGCCACGATACCAATCTTAATTACAGGAATGTTTTGCATAATTGTATTTGTTAGAAAGTAATGCTTAATTGATTAGGCTGCAAAGATACGCATTTTTTTCCGAACGACAATAAAATTAAATGTTAATTGTGTATAATTAGTGCTGACTGTGGTGAAACTGATACCTTGCAACCCGTTGCCTTGCCTATTCCTTGCTCGTTGATGACACCGTTTTTGCAGACGATGATATAATCGCCAGCAGGGATATTGACCTCCGTAGCAGCCTTGTTGGCGTTGAGGATCACGATGATGTCGCGCCAGTCGTCACGGCCTGCATAGTTCTTCAGGCGGTAGGCGACGATGCCTGCAGGGGCATCGAGGAACTCCAGATGCTTGCGCACGAGGTCGGCATTGCCCAGACGGAAGGCTGGGTGGTGCTGGCGCAGGGCGATAAGGTTCTTGTAGTAGTCGAACACCTGCGGATACTTCGTCTTGTTGCTCCAGTCGAGCTGGTTGATGGAGTCTGGGGATTCGAAGCTGTTGTGGACCCCTTTCTTGTTACGTAGCAGTTCTTCGCCAGAGAGCATGAAGGGCACACCCTGGGAGGTGAAGACGGCCGTCTGTGCGAGAAGGTCGAGGCGAATCAACTCGTCGGTGGTGATGCCAGGGACTGAGGCCTTCAGACGATCCACGAGGCACATGTCATCGTGACACGAGACGTAACTCATCATCTGCGTGGGTTCCAGAGCCCAGGGCTCTTTGGCATAGTTTACCTTCGTCATATCCACCTGCGGATGGGCGATGGCTCCGGCGATGCCGAACTTCAGGGATTCCTTTAAAGACGACAACTCGGACAACTCAGACAACTCTTTTTCAGATGACGAACTGTCATCTGTTGATTCGGCAGAAATAGTTGTCTTGGTTGTCATAGTTGTCGTAAAACCAAGCCAACCTGTTTTAGTATCATCAGAGAAGGGACCACGGAGGGCGTCGCGGATCTCGTCTGAGAAGGCTGCGATGCCTGGCATCTGTGGGATGTTTGCCTTCATACCGAGCTGGTCGTTGGGAAGGGCACAGGCGCCAGCGCTCCAACCCTCGCCATATATAAATATGGTGGGATCGATGGCGTCGACAGCCTTGCGGATCTCGTTCATCGTCTCAATATCGTGACAGCCCATCAGGTCGAAGCGGAAACCGTCGATGTGGTATTCGTTGATCCAGTATTTCACGGACTCAATCATGAACTTTCGCATCATAGGCTGGTCTGAGGCCGTCTCGTTGCCACAGCCGGAACCGTTGCTATAGGCTCCGTCGGTGGTCTTGCGATAATAATAGTCAGGATAGGTACGCTGGAAGTTCGAGTGCTCGATGTCGTAGGTGTGGTTATATACCACGTCGAGGATGACGCGGATACCAACCTTGTGGAGGGCCTGCACCATCTGCTTGAATTCCTGGATACGCACCTCTGGCTGATAGGGATTGGTAGAATAGCCGCCCTCGGGCACATTGTAGTTCACAGGGTCGTAGCCCCAGTTGTACTGTGGCTCGTTGAGACGTGTCTCATCTACAGAACCGTAGTCGTAACTGGGCAGGATATGAATGGCGTTCACACCCAACGTATTCAGATGGTCGATGGCCCAAGATTCCGTCAGGGCGAGATACTTGCCAGGGTACTGGGCATCTGGACGTGCGACGGAGAAGTCACGATGGTGCATCTCGTAGACGACGAGGTCGGCAGGTGACTTGCAGACGGGGTGCTGATCCTTAGCCCAACCCTCTGGATTGGTCTTGGCGATGTCGATGATGGCACCACGCTTGCCATTCACACCCACGGCCTTGGCGAAGACACCAGGGCACTCGCCCATACCCATATCAAAGGTGTAGAACTTACCCATGAGGTTGCCCTTCACGGTGGTCTGCCACTGTTCGTTGGCAGTGCGACTCATCTTAACAGTCTTCAGGGCCTTGCCGCCAAGACCTTCCTGATAGATACGTACGACAACCTTCTTGGCATCGTTGGGCGCAAAGAGCGTAAATACAGTCTTCTCTGGTGAATAACTCACCTCCTGAAATGTCTGTGTCTGTGCTGTTGCGAATCTTGGAAACAGCAGAGACAATAATCCTGCAAATATCAATTTTTTCATTTTTGTTTTTTCCTTTTGATACACATGACGAAGAGTGCGATGAGGAGAAGGACAATCACGCCAATGGCGATCATGATTGCCCAGTATGCCCGTGTCAGGGTGTCATGACAGTTCTTCTCAACGATATTGACGACGGGATTGACCTGATAGTTGCGCAACTGGGGAGCGAAAGTCAGGTTGCAGTCCTTGGCAAACTCCATATAGCGTTGGGCACGGTCGGTGTCGCCGTCATTGGCGAGATGCTCTGCCAGAAAGAGGAGCGATGCCTGGTTCATCACGGCGCACTTGATGTCGTCGAGGGCAGACTTTCCCAGCCAGTAGCAGACCTGGTCGTGATTATTGAGACGGTCATAGATCATCGAACGGTAGAAGGCGGCATAGGCACTCTCGTGCGTGCCGTCAGTGACATTCTGCAGCCATTGGTCGCTGATTGCCAAGGCATCTTGGAACGATTTGCGGGCACTGAGGATATCCACCTCCAGATGATACCATTCCTCACTGCCTTCTTCTGCAACCATCAGCACCGAGTCGCGGTAGAGATCCTGTTGCTTAAAAGCTCTCTGGCGGACGGTTTCGCGCTGGGTATACAGCCCAATCTCGCCGCAGACATGCATCCAGGCATGATAATAGTCCACCAGCCCCCTCTTGTCGAGAGCGGACTTATTGACGAGACGGAGTTGTTCCAGCGACTCTGCATGTTTGTCTGTCCGTGAACACTGATAGGCCAACAGGGAGCGGAAACGCCCTGTGAGGTCTGCGCGATGGAGTGAGTCGGCCAGACTGATGCAGTACTCAACAAAATATAATGCAGAGTCATTACGATAGGGCTCATAGAGCTGGAAGAGCTTCTCGGCCAGCAAGATGGTCTTTTCTGCGTTTTTCTCTGCTTGCAGACTATCGCGATAGGCAGTAATCTGTCGTTCCCGCTCTGCGACATATTGCGGTGACAGGCTGATGGCTTCGTCTATCTGCTGGTAGAGCGCCTTGAGGTCTATAGACTCATCTGCCCGGGCTGGCAATGGTGAAAAGGTGAAAAGATGAAAAAGTGAAACACCCATCACCACTCTCAAAGCCTTGTTCAATAGTCTCTTTTCCATTTCTTTCACCTTTTTACTTTCCTCTTTCCACTTTCCACTTTCCACTTTCCACTATTTCGCAATGAGTGAAACTGCGAATCCGCCACCGGGGGCTTCCTTGAGTTTCAGAACGTCCTTGGCCGTCACCACCTTCTTGGTGATGGTATAGGCCTGCGGATTGGTCTCATAGTGGGCATCTTTTGCATCGGCGTAGATGGTACAGTCGTACTTGCGGCCCTTGTCGAGGAAGTCGAGCTTGATGATGCTCAGGTGTCCGTTCTCGTCGCACTTGCCGCCAATGAACCAGTTGTCGGTACCTTTGGCCTTACGTGCGACGGTGATATAGTCGGCAGGCTCGGCCTCCAGATACTTGGAGTCATCCCAGTCGCAGGCTACGTCGCGGATGAACTGGAAGGCGTCGTCGAACTGCTCGTAGTGCTCAGGCAGGTCTGCTGCCATCTGCAGGGGCGAGTACATGGTCAGATAGAGTGCCAGCGATCCGGCGATGGTGATACGGGCCCACGAGGTGTTGTCGCTCCAGGTGTTCAGTTTGGTGACGAAGATACCGGGGGTGTAGTCCATCGGACCGCCTTGCAGACGGGTGAACGGCAGGATGCAGGTGTGGTCGGGGTTCGAGCCTCCGAAAGCCTCGTACTCTGTACCACGGGCACTCTCACCACCCACGAGGTTCGGCCAGGTGCGACAGAGACCTGTCGGACGGGTGGCCTCATGCGAGTTCACCATGATATGGTGCTTGGCTGCCTCCTTGATGACATAGAGGTAGTGGTTGTTCATCGACTGTGAGTAGTGATGGTCGCCACGGGGAATGATGTCACCCACATAACCTGTCTTCACAGCGTCGTAGCCGTATTTGTTCATCAGCTCGTAAGCCTCCTTGATATGGCGCTCGTAGTTCTGCGTCGATGATGAGGTCTCGTGGTGCATCAGGATCTTCACACCCTTCGAGTGTGCATAGTCGTTGAGCATCTTGATATCGAAGTCGGGGTAGGGGGTCACGAAGTCGAAGACATCGCGCTTCCACATGTTCGCCCAGTCTTCCCAACCAACGTTCCAGCCTTCTACGAGCACCTCGTCAAGACCGTTCTTGGCAGCGAAGTCGATATATCGCTTCACCTTTTCGTTGTTGGCGGCATGACGACCGTTGGGCTTCACCTTGCTCCAGTTAATCTGGTCGAGTTTGATTGAGGGGAAGTCGTTGGTATAGTTCCAGTTTGACTTGCCGACGATCATCTCCCACCATACACCACAGTATTTCGTGGGATGGATCCACGAGGTGTCTTCGATCTTACAGGGCTCGTTGAGGTTGAGGATGAGGTTGTTGGAGAGCATGTCGCGGGCATCGTCGCTGACCATCACCGTGCGCCAAGGCGTCTCACAAGGAGTCTGCATGGCTCCTTTCAGGCCTGTGGCATCGGGTGTCAGATGGCTCACGAAGGTAAAAGGCTTCGGCAGGGGCCATACTGACGGCCTGGGGTCAGGGGTATAGGCATTGCTGCCACCATGCAACTTGGTGGTGAGGGCCTTCGTCTGTGCATCGACGAGTTCGAGGTGCATCGTAGCATAGTCTTGACAGGCGGCCTCGTGGATGTTGATGTAAAGACCGTCGTCGCTCTTCATCTGCAACGAGGTCTGTACGCCCGTCTCGGAGAAGACGGCTACGCTGGAGTTGTCCCAGTTCACGGCCTCCTTCATACGGCTGCGGATCTCTGAGAGTTTCGTCTGCTGCGTCATCTGTTCCTGTGTGTCGTAGTCGCCAGGGAGCCACCAGGCGGTATGGTCGCCCGCCATCGCGAACTCCGAGCGCTCTTCCTTGATGAGGAAGTAGTTCAGTTCTTTCTGTTGGGGGAACTCATAACGGAACCCGATACCGTCGTCATAGACGCGGAAGCGGATGATGATCTCACGGTGGTGCTGTTGGGGAGCCAGTTGTGTGTCGTTGTTTCTCGCGGCGAAGCGCTCCCGCCATGTCTGCTGCAGGGTGACGGCCAGTTCGTTGTAGTGGTTGCGGATTTCCTTGGTCTCGCCCCACACGGGTTGCCAGGTCTCGTCGAATTCTGAGGTCTGTTCCTTCAGGATGGTGAAGCCGTCCATGAGGTCGTGCTCTCTCATACCCATCGAGGCGTGTTTGTCCTTGGCCAGTTCGAGGCCGAGGAATGAGGGCTTGATGACTGCCTTGCCCTTATACGCCATCTCATACACGGGTCGACCCGCATCGTCGATGGTAAACTTCAGTTCAATGTTGCCATTCGGCGACAATACGCTTGCGCTAAATGATAAATGACAAATGATAAATGATAAACTTGTCAGTAACAGAATTCTTTTCATTTTCGTCCACTTTGTATAATTAATGTGCTGATTTCGTTGTTCAGTTCATCGGCAGCGAGGAGTTGCTCGATGGTCAGATGCATACGGTAGCGCCAGTAGTGACGGGGATTGGCCGGGATGTTGATGCGCTCGGCATTCTCGTCGGGCAGACGCAGCTTCTCGTCGATACTCATCCAGTCCTGGAAAGAAATGAGGCAGAGCATCGAGGGCGATGTCAGGTGACGGCTCACGATGTCCTTGGCCAGCCAGCCCGGCAACGGACGGGGTGCAGGACCGCCACGACGCAAGGTCGTGTTGTAGTAAGCCTGTGAACGCTCCTCGTCCTCATCCCACCATTGACGCAGGGTCGCCATGTCGTGGGTGGAGATGGTATCCACGCTGCGATAGGGGTTATGCGACAGCTTGCCAAAACGCGTTGTCGGGTCCTTGGGCATTGCCTGGATCTCCAAGGAGAGGATGCGCAACTCGTTCATCACCCAGGGCACGCAGTCGGGCACCATACCCAGGTCTTCTGCACAGACGAGCATACGAGTGGCCTGCGTCAGCTTGGGCAGTTTCTTCATTGCCTCCGTGTACCAGAACTGGTTGTTGCGATGATAGAAATAGTCGTTGTAGAGCCGGTTGAAGCAGTACTTCTCACCGTCGTTCAACTGGTTGTAGCCTTCCTGGTACTGTACGGCGATACGCGGATGCCAGCGATCATTGCGCTTGTGGTCTACGAGGAACAGGTTATCCCTGAACGGTACACCATAGGCCTCAATCTCCTCCTTACTCATGCCGAGGGCTGGTGCGAACTGTCCCATCAGTCCGGACTTCTCGGGCATAGGAATCTCCCAGATGCGGAAGAATCCCAGCACGTGGTCGATACGATAGGCATCGAAATACTCAGCCATCTTACGGAATCGGCGCACCCACCATGAACAGTCGTCCTTCAGCATCTCATCCCAGTTGTAGGTGGGGAATCCCCAGTTCTGACCGTCTGCCGAGAAAGCATCAGGTGGCGCACCCGCTTGACCATTCAGGTTGAAGTACTTGGGCTCCACCCAGGCCTCCACACCGTCGCGGCTGATACCGATGGGGATGTCACCCTTCAGGATTACCCGGTTCTTGCGGGCATGGGCATGGGCCTCATGCATCTGGGCATCAAGGTTATATTGCACGAAATACCAGAAGTTTAGTTCCGTCTTTCTCTTGAAACTTGATTTCTGCGTGTTCTGAAGGGTTGCCTCCTTGGGCCATGTGGGGAACTCGGCTGTGCCATAGAGGTCACGGTAATAGCAGAAGGCAGCGTATGGCACCAGCCACGCCTTGTTCTGTTCGAAGAACTTCTTATAACTCTCACGGCGCTGTACCGTAGCCCATTCCTGTGCAAAGATCTCTCGCAGATAGTCCATCTTGGCCGTGAACATCCGCTCGTAGTCAATCTGTGGCAGTGCGTTCAGTTCCTGGCGCAGGGCCTCGAAGGCCTCTCGCTTGGCCTCGTCCTTGATGGGGGGCAACTGACGGAAGTCTGTGTACTGCGGATGCAGGGCATAGATGCTGATGCTGTTATAAGGATAGGAGTCCTGCCAGGTCTTCGTCATGTTCGTGTCGTTGATAGGCAGCACCTGCAACACGCGCTGCTTCGTCTTGGCACACCAGTCAACCATCTGTTTCAGGTCGCCGAAGTCACCTACGCCGAAACTGCCCTCACTTCGCAGTGAGAACACAGGAATCACCGTACCAGCACCCTTCCAGGGATAGATGGGGAAGTCGGCCTGCTGCAACTCGTACACCACGACCTCGCCCTTTTCCATCTGTGGCAAGGTGACTTTGCGGTTCTCACCGTTCTCCCAGAGGGGTGTCACGTCTTCTTCATCGTCGAGGCCTACGAACTTGAACTCAAACGTCTGTGGCAGGGCGTCTGCATTGAGGCTCACCACCCACTCGTTGTTCTCGTGCTCTGCCATCTCGATGGCTTTCAGGGCTTCCCAGTTGCCCAGGGTGTCGCCGGCACCCATCATGGCCAGTCGCTCGTTGTTGCGCAGTTGTGGGGCACGTACCTTCAGGCGTACCGTCTTGGCATACGATGTCTGCGGACTCATGTTCAGTTTCCTGGCTGCCACACACTCCGTAAAGGCTGTCGAATAGAGGAAGGCATCCTCTGGGATGTCTATCCACTTGTCGTACACCGTATATCGGACGTCTTTTCCGGCGGCAAAATCCAGGCGGTGAGGCTCTACGAGCCACTCCGTCCGTTCCTGTTTGTCACCGCGCATCACGCTGTAATAATAGTCGATGTGACCAGCGTTCTTGATGTTCTTGCTGATCTCAGTTGACCAATGGAGACCGTCGAGGGTTCCCATCTTGTGCTCTTCGGGCTTACCGTCCGTGAGAATGTTCACCATCAGCTCCTCGCCGAAAGTGGTCTGATACTCTAAATGAAATTTGATTCTCATATTATAATTGGTTTTTGTTAGACATTTGATGGTAGCTTTCGCTTATTATTAATAATGTGAAGTTGACTGCGTCGACTTTTCAGGGCAAAATTACGAATAAATTCCCCCCGTTGTTCTCCATCGGCGGAGATATTGCCCAAAGAAAGATGCAAACGATTGCATGGGCGCAAGAATAAGTGTAAGTTTGACACACATCAAGAAGAGGCTCGATTATAGATATTTTTGGCATAAAAACTTGTGTGTGTGCGAACACAGTTGTACCTTTGCACCGGATTTAAGAAACAAAGGTAACATTTAGGGTAACAATTTAAAGTAAAAGAAAGGGTTTAATTATGATTATCTTCAATTTTGTAGTTTTGTCGCTCGCTTCAGTGGTAAAGACCAAGGCAACCAAGGCCGTCTCCCTGATGAGCAAATAAAAAGCATTCGTTTGTATTTTAGAGTATATGAGAGAGAGGGACTGTCCTGCAAGGGGCTGTTCCTCTCTTCCCGTTTGTTGTATTTTACACCAAATCCTCGCTGAAGACTCCCGTGAATGAAAGAAGCGGTGAGGAGGCTTAAAAGGGATAAAGTAAAGAAAACTGACAAATTCGGACGATTCCTGCTTTAAGATGTCGTTTGAACACCTTGAATGGTGGTTGAATGGTGGTTGAATGGTAGTTGAATGGTGCATGAAGAGAGCAGGGAGGTAAGAAAATTTGACAGATTTGGTGAAATAGATAAATGGGTACAGTAAAAAATAGTTAAAATATAGCGCGTTTCTTTGGTCATTTGGAAAAGACTTCTTATCTTTGCCACGTCATTGTGACACAGTTAACATAAGTCTAACTATAAAAGACCAAGAAATGAAAAAAAGTAATTTAAAGATTGCAGCCCTTAGTGGCATGGCGCTTTTTGTGAGCGCAGTGGTAAGTCTCAGCAGTTGTTCCGCAGACGCTGAGGAAGTGATGAACAATTCAAGCCAGTTGTCTGGCCCTTGTGCTTCGGTGCGGGTGCATGTTAGTGATTTCTCCATCTCTGTGGAGGAATTCTCCGAAGGCCGCACGCGTGCAGTGCAGGATGTGGCTGATTATACTAATGTTAAGGCCGTTGATTTGGCCTTTTATGCCGGTGATACGGAGATCCTCAAGGCTACTCAGGTAAAAGGTGATGGCACCTATACCACGTTTGGTGAGTTTGATTGCAGCCTACCCTTAGGCACCTACACTATGGTGGTAGTTGGCCGTGGATGGTTTGATGGTGATGTGTTTACGCTGACCAGTCCGACAGAGGCTGGATATACCAGTGGATTTACCCGAGAGACGTTTTGTGCCACTCAGAGTGTAACGGTAACGGCGGCAGGTGCTGATGTCAGTATAGCGTTGAACCGTATTAATTCTGGCATTCAGATTATGTCTACTGATGGTCGTCCGGCCGGTGTGGCCAAGATACGCACCACTTATGCTGCAGGTAGCAAGAGTTTCAACCCCACCACGGGACTGGCTACTTCCGATACAGGTTTCTCTGTCACGAATACACCCTCTGCTACTGTTGGTAATACTATCAATACGGGCAATTTCGTTTTTCTGGCTACTGATGAGCAGACGATGAACATCACCATTGAGGTGCTGGATGGCAGTGGCAACGTACTATTTACGAAGGTTGCCGAGGATGTACCTTTTAAGCGTAATCGAAAGACGGTCCTTTCTGGTGGCCTCTTTACGGCTGCAAGCTCTTCTTTCTCCTTCCGATTAGATACAGGCTGGCTGCAAGATCATACGGTAAACTTCTGAATATGACAGTCCCTTGTCATGATTAAAGAAGAAGTTCGGCAGCTAAAAAAGTGCTGTAAGAAAATAGCTTACAGCACTTCGCTTTGTTTTGAGACCAACACGTTGTGGTACATTTCGTACCCAGAGCCGGGGTCGAATGCTGCATATTTCATACTTTTTAGTTATCTCCCATTATCTTTTATTATCTTTATAACGCATTAATAATCAGCATTATTTCGTGATTTGAAGAAAATTTCTCATTTTTAATCATTTCACTCACTTTTGTATTCGGTGGGGAAAATGTGGGGAAAATTTTTGGTGGTGTGAAGAATTCGTTGTACCTTTGTACCCAGAAATCTTAAAATTCAATAGATATGAAGGCAACATTGATTATAAAAAAGGCGGCTAAGCGCAACGATACAGAGTCGTTGGCAACGGTATATGTACGTGTTAGAGATGGCAGAAGACTTGATTGCACAGTTTCTACAAAGTTGGAGGTTAACCCCAACCAATGGGATAATACCAAGGGTCATTTAAAAGATCGTATAGTCATTGATAAGGATGATAAGGCAAAGATTGATGGTGCCGCTAATGATATTGTGAACTTCATCAATAAAGAGTATGCGGAGGCAACCGAACTGATTGATAAGGATTGGGTGGAGATGACTTTGGATAAGTTCTATAACCCCGATAAGTATAAAGCGCCGGAAGAGAACAAAAACTTAGAGGTTATCCCAATGTATGAGTACTATCTTGAAATGCATCCTTTGTCAGAAGTCCGCAAGAAGAACAATAAAGTGATTATCCGGGCCCTGAAACGATACGAGTTATACATCCGAAAGATAAAGCGTGGCCAGAAGGAGTTTACGTTAATGTTGAACGAGGTTACTCCAGATACCCTTCACAGTATTTGGAATTATTTCAAGGAGGAACATTCGTTAACAGAAAAATATGAGGAGATCTTTGAGGAAGTTCCTGAGACGAGAAAGCCTAAGCCTCGTGGAGAAAACACTTTAATAGACTATTTCTGCAAGATTAGAACATTCTTTATCTGGTGCTATGATAATGACTTCACCAAAAACAAGCCATTTGAAAAGTTCCATATCGACGAGCCTGTTTATGGTACCCCGATCTATATTACTTTAGAGGAACGAGACCAGATAATGAACTGTGACCTCTCTGACGAACCAAGATTGGCCTTTCACAGAGATTTGTTCCTATTTCATACTTGTATAGGTTGTCGTGTTAGTGATCTGTGGAAAATGACGAAGGAGAGTGTGACGGGAAACGTCGTTGAGTACATCGCAGGAAAGGGAATCAATGGTGACCCTAAGACTATTCGTGTCCCATTGAACAAAATTGGTATATCCATTCTTGAAAAGTACAAGGATTACAAAGGACCATCTCTTTTCCCGTTCCATTTTCAGCAAGATTACAATGAGGATTTGAAGGTGATATTCAAGAGAGCAGGTGTTGATCGCATGGTAACAATATTGAACCCCACAACTCGTAAAGAGGAACATGTCCCAATCTGCGAAGTGGTTGCAAGTCACATGGCCAGGCGTACATTCATTGGAAACATGTACAAGAAAGTAAAGGACAAGAGTATGGTGGGAATGCTCTCAGGTCATAAGTCCGATAGCAAGGCATTTGACCGTTATTGGACTCCTGATGATGACACGCGCCAGAGTCTTGTTGACCTCTTGGTGTAAGAACGGTTAATATATATAATAAGGTGTAATACTTTTGAATTATTTTTGTAACTTTGCACCCAAAATTAGAGTATGGAAGATTATAGGGATATATTTCAGCAGCTTATTACTAATGTTGAACATGAGGTAATAGAGTATAAAACTGCCGAGAATCAATACGATACCAATAAACTTGGGAAGTATTTTTCGGCGTTGAGTAACGAAGCTAACCTTCGTGAGGTTGACTTCGCATGGATATTAATGGGGGTTAATAATAATCGTCAAGTTGTTGGAACTCAGTACTTGCTTGATGAAACAAAGCAACAGTTACTTAAGCATGACATAGCGGTTAATACTACTGGCGGTTTGACTTTTCGAGATATTGTTACTATTGAAGTGGAGGGGAAGAGAGTCTTGATGTTTAAAATCCCAGCGGCATCAAGGAATATTGTTACCAAGTGGAAAGGTATTGCTTATGGTAGAAGTGGAGAAAGTTTAGATCCATTATCTCAAGACAAGTATGATGCCATTCGGTATCAGCGCCCTATTGATGATTGGTCAGCACATGCCATTGATAAAGCAACAGTAAAGGATGACTTGGATGAGATGGCAATTACAAAGGCGCGCATAATGTTTAAAAAGGTGCACGATAATATCCCCTCTGAAATGGTTGATGGATGGT
>JAEEPF010000288.1 GCA_016284635.1 Prevotella sp. | reverse complement strand
AGGCCATCATGTCACCCGAGTGGTCGATGCATGCTGCCGCAGGCACCTATTACTATACCTTCATCTGGGGTATGGCCGGTGAGAACCTCTATTATAACGACAAGGATAATATCCCCGTCATCGACATCAAATGATCATTAAGAAACGAATATGCATAATGTGAATAATCAAGCTCACGAATAATAACGAATAAATTATTCATATTCGTGGATAAAATTATTCATATTATTCACATTCGTTTCAAAAGAAATATTAGTTAAAATTAAGTTCTATGGCTCCTGTACAAACAACCAAGATGTCCAACTTCCGCTGGGTCATCTGTGCGCTGCTGTTTCTGGCAACGACGATTAACTATATGGACCGTCAGGTCTTGTCACTAACCTGGAAGGACTTCATTGCTCCAGAGTTCCACTGGACCGATGGTGACTACGGTACGATCACCGGCATGTTCTCCCTGTTCTATGCCATCGCCAACCTCTTCGCCGGTAAGTTCATTGACTGGATGGGCACTAAGAAGGGCTATCTTATTGCCATCTTCGTATGGTCACTCGGTGCTGTACTGCATGCCGGCTGTGGCTGGGTGGCCATGACCGTCGAGGGTTACGACAGTCTTGAGGCTCTGCGCATGGTTCAGGCAGGCTCTGATGCCGCTGTCGCCATCGCCACGATCTCCGTATGGCTCTTCCTGAGCTGTCGTCTGATCCTGGCTGTCGGTGAGGCCGGTAACTTCCCTGCTGCCATCAAGGCCACTGCTGAGTACTTCCCGAAGAAGGACCGTGCTTTCTCTACTTCTATCTTTAACAGCGGTGCCTCCGTGGGTGCGCTGGCAGCCCCTGCCACCATTCCCCTGCTGGCCCGTGCCTGGGGATGGGAGATGGCGTTCATCATTATCGGTTGCCTTGGCTTTATCTGGATGGGGTTGTGGATGTGGCTCTATGAGAAGCCCCGTCATAACAAGCGTGTGAACCAGGCAGAGTTGAACTATATCGAGCAGGACAACGATCTCGCAGAGGTGCAGAACCGTGAGACGGTGAAGGAAGAGAAGGTGATTCCGTTCTTCGACTGTTTTAAGTACAAGCAGACCTGGTCGTTCCTCGTGGGTAAGTTCATGACCGATGGTGTGTGGTGGTTCTTCCTGTTTTGGGCACCAGCCTATTTCAGCGACCAGTACGGTTATACCTCCGACTCCACGATGGGTATCCTGTTGATCTTCACGCTCTATGCCATCGTGACCATCCTCTCGATCGGTGGTGGTTATCTGCCGACGTATTTCGTCGACAAGAAAGGCATGAATCCATATTTAGGCCGTATGCGTGCCATGCTGATCTTCGCCTGCTTCCCCGTGTTAGGACTGTTCGCACAGCCGTTGGGTGCCTATAGTGCCTGGTGGCCCGCCATCCTGATCGGTCTGCTGGGCGCAGGACATCAGGCCTGGAGTGCCAACCTGTTCTCGACCATCGGTGACATGTTCCCGAAGTCAACCATCGGTACGATTGTCGGTCTGGGAACGATGGCTGGTGGTATTGGTTCGATGTCCATCAACCTAGGTTCTGGTCGGTTCTTCGACTGGGCGGCTGCTCAGGGTGCCAACTTCACCTTCTTTGGCTTCGAAGGCAAGCCCGCTGCCTACATGGTGGTGTTCTGCATCTGTGCCGTGGCCTATCTCATCGGCTGGTGCATCATGAAGGCGCTCGTCCCGAAGTACAAGCCCATCGTGGTAGAGTAATTTTGTTTATAGTTTAAAAGTTTATAGTTTATAGATGATTACTTCTAAAGGCGGAAAGGAGGGCTTGCCAGGTTATCATCTATAAACTATAAACCATAAACTATAAACTAAACATGTCCCGTCAAAATCGTGTGGGGGAGGAAGCCTTGGCGGACGAGGGTGGCGATGAGGGTTTTCGACATCGCCTCGTTGTCTTGGCGGGTATAGCGGATATCGGTGAAGACCTGCGCCAGCGTCTCCTTGTGGTTTATGCGCACGAAGTGGCGGTTCTCTTCAAGTTCCTCCTTATATTTATAATAGGTGTCAATGTCCTTACCCAGATAGTCGTGGTAGGTCTCTTGATGTACGAAACTCTCCAAGGGTAAACGGTCGGAGAGGGGAGGCTCCTCATCGGGCCAGCCCACCGTGAGCGTGGCCACGGGCATCACCAGCTGCGGCAATTGGAGGACGTCGATGATCTGCTGAGGCTGATAGACCGTCGTGCCGAGGTAACAGTAGCCCAGTCCTTCCTCATCCATGAGGTTGCATAGCGTCTGCGTGTAGAGCAGAGCGTCTGTCGCTGCATTGATGAATGAGAGGAAATTGTCATAGCCAGGTA
>JAEEPF010000105.1 GCA_016284635.1 Prevotella sp. | reverse complement strand
AAGACTGGTCAGTATCAGTATAACCTCGTGAACGGTGCCCGTCACCTCTCTACTTCTCAGAACTATGAGACGACGGCTTCCACCTATCGCATCCAGTTCACCATCCGTTATCTGTTCAACTAATAAAGGATAAACCCCACAAAGATAATCCCTGCCGATCTCGGTGGGGATTTTCTTATATTCCGTAAAATCCGTATAATCCGTAGGCTATATCATTTTTTTACCAAAAATCCTTGGTGGTTTCAAAAAATCTTCGTACCTTTGCACCCGCAAACGAAAGTTAGGGGCATAGCCCAGTTGGTTTAGAGCGCTGCAGTCACATTGCAGAGGTCCCCGGTTCGAGCCCGGGTGTCCCTACCAGGAATCCTCGCCGAAAGGCGGGGATTCACTAATTATGTTAAATGTCAATTGTTAATTGTTATTTGGTTTGGTGTTTCGATATATTTTCACTACCTTTGCAGCCAAAATTAAATAAGGTATATAGATTATGGCACAAGAAGATGTATTTAAGAAAATCGTGAGTCACTGCAAGGAGTATGGTTTCGTGTTCCCCTCCAGTGAGATTTACGATGGTTTAGGTGCCGTTTATGACTACGGTCAGAACGGTGTGGAGTTGAAGAATAACATTAAGCAGTACTGGTGGAAGGCTATGACGATGCTGCACGAGAATATCGTAGGTATCGACAGTGCCATCTTTATGCACCCCACGATATGGAAGGCATCAGGACACGTGGACGCTTTCAACGATCCCTTGATTGACAACCGCGACTCGAAGAAGCGCTATCGTGCTGATGTGCTCATCGAGGACCAGATTGCCAAATACGACGAGAAGATCCAGAAGGAAGTGGAGAAGGCTCGTAAGCGTTTCGGCGACAGCTTCGACGAGGCTAAGTATCTGGAGACTTCTGAGCGCGTGAAGGAGACGAAGGAGAAGCGCGACGCTCTCCACGCCCGCTATGCTGCTGCCATGCAGGGTCCGGACTTGGACGAGCTGAAGCAGATTATCCTCGACGAGGAGATTGTCTGCCCCATCAGCGGAACCAGGAACTGGACGGACGTGCGTCAGTTCAACCTGATGTTCTCGACGGAGATGGGTGCTTCTGCCGATGCTTCGATGAAGATCTATCTGCGTCCTGAGACGGCTCAGGGTATCTTTGTGAACTACCTGAACGTGCAGAAGACTGGTCGTATGAAGATTCCTTTCGGTATCGCCCAGATTGGTAAGGCTTTCCGTAACGAGATTGTGGCTCGTCAGTTCATCTTCCGTATGAGGGAGTTCGAGCAGATGGAGATGCAGTTCTTCGTACAGCCCGGCACGGAGTTGGAGTGGTTCCCGAAGTGGAAGGAGACGCGTATGAAATGGCACCAGGCTCTGGGCTTCGGCGCTGAGAACTACCGTTTCCATGACCACGACAAGCTGGCTCACTACGCCAACGCCGCTACCGACATCGAGTTCAAGATGCCGTTCGGCTTCAAGGAGGTGGAGGGTATCCACAGCCGCACGAACTTCGACCTCTCGCAGCATGAGAAATATTCTGGCAAGAGCATCAAGTACTTCGATCCTCAGACCAACGAAAGCTATACGCCGTATGTCATCGAGACCTCTATCGGTGTGGACCGTATGTTCCTGAGCATCATGTGCCACGCCTTTGAGGAGGAGAAGTTGGAGAACGGCGAGACCCGCGTAGTCCTGAAGTTGCCCGCAGCCCTGGCTCCTGTGAAGTGTGCCGTGATGCCGCTGGTGAAGAAGGACGGTCTGCCTGAGAAGGCCCGTGAGATCATCGACCAGCTGAAGTTCCACTTTAACTGTCAGTATGACGAGAAGGACTCTATCGGTAAGCGCTATCGTCGTCAGGACGCCATCGGCACGCCGTACTGTGTCACCGTTGACCACGACACGCTGAACGACGGCTGCGTCACCCTGCGTTTCCGCGATACGATGGAGCAGGAGCGCGTGGCCATCAGCGAGCTCAATGGCATCATCGAGGATAAGGTGAGCATCGCAAGCCTGCTGAAGAAACTTCAGTAAGGCGGGCTTCGCCCTAAATGATGAATGATAAATGAGAAAGATATGTGGGGTATTGTAAAGCAAGTGATGAAAGGCAGTATGATGAGGATGATTGGTTTATCATTCATCATTTGTCATTTATCATTTAGCGTATGCGCCTGTAGTGAGGAGAACGATGAGGAAGGAGAGTTCGACAACTGGAAGGAGCGCAACGACGGGAAGACGGACCAGTGGGCTACCAGGACTAACGGTGGCTGGTATCGCAAGATCCTGACCTATACGAAGAATGAGCAGCAGTCTGGGCTTGAGATCTGGGACTACATCTACGTGGAGTTGCTGGAGAAGGGCAGTGGTACGGAGAGTCCCATGTTTACGGACGAAGTGCGTGTGGCCTATCGCGGACGGTATATCCCGACGAAGAGTTATACGGATGGCTACGTGTTCGACCAGACATACCTTGGTGACTTTGACTGGCAGACCGCCGAGTTTGTGGATTTCTCGCCCGCAGATGTCGTCACCGGATTTGGCACGGCCCTGATGAATATGCACGTCGGCGACCGCTGGCGCGTTCATATCCCTTATCAGTTAGCCTATGGCGCCTCCGGCAATAGCAGCAGTTCCTCGCAGACCATACCGGGCTATACGAATTTGATCTTCGATATCGCCGTGCAGAACTTCTGGCATCTGGGCGAATATCCGGGAATATTCAAGAGCAAATAACAATTTACGCAAATAATTAACCGAAAGTTTTGGACTTTCGGTTTTTTTGTGTATATTTGCCCCCATAAATACCTACGACTATGCAAAAGTATGCTGACTATATCCGACGGATAGAGATCGACTCGCTCTGGAGCGGGAAGAAACACGTGGTGTGGGAACTGAACCGTCAGGTGAATATCCTGAGCGGTATCAACGGTGTGGGCAAAAGCACCATCCTCAACAAGATCATCAAGAGCGTGAACACCAACGGCGACATCATCAACCACCTGCTGAAGGGGGTGCATATCGATGTGGAGCCTGCCGATGCCACGCACATCCGCTTCGACATCATCCGCTCGCTCGACTCTCCGATGCTCGACAACGAGACGCTGAACATGGTGGACGCCCGTATCCGTTCGGCACTCGACTTCCAGCTCTTCCACTTGCAGCGGAAGTACCTCGACTATCAGGTGAACATCGGCAACCGTATCATCGAGCAGCTGCAGCAGGGACACGCCGATGCCGCCCAGCAGCTGTCGCAGAAGAAGAGCCGCTTCCAGGATATCGTCGACGACCTGTTCACGGATACGGGCAAGACAATCGTCAGGACGGAGAACGAGATACGCTTCTCGCAGATTGGTGAGACGCTGGTGCCCTATCAGCTGTCGAGTGGTGAGAAGCAGATCCTGGCCATCCTGCTCACGGTGCTGGTGGAGGACAACCTGCCGTATGTGCTCTTTATGGACGAGCCGGAGGTGTCGCTCCATATCGAGTGGCAGAAGCGCATCATCGACCTCTGTCTGGAACTGAATCCGAACGTGCAGATCATCCTGACCACGCATTCGCCTGCCGTCGTCATGAACGGCTGGGTCGACAGCGTGACGGAGGTTACGGACATAACAGTATAAATTTAGCAACGGACAACAGGACTTAACAAATGAATAAAGTCCTTTAGTCCTGTAGTCCGTTGCAAAAAGATGAACTGATGGCGAACCGATTAAGGGATAATATCAACAGCCGTTATTTCGAGGCGGCGAACGCGCTGACATCAAAGAAGGCGAGACATAGGATTGTGGCCTATGTCGAGAGTTATGATGATATCTACTTCTGGCGCACGGTGCTCTCGGAATTTGAGGACGACAAACGCTATTTCGAGGTGATGCTGCCGTCGAAGCGCAATCTCACCCGTGGAAAGAAGTCGGTGCTGATGAACTTCCTCCGTGGAGAGCCGTTGGGCAAGGATATGATAGCCTGTGTTGATGCCGACTACGACTATCTGATGCAGGGCGCGACCCATTCGTCACAGCAGGTGCTGGAGAGTCCGTATGTGTTCCATACCTATGTCTATGCCATCGAGAACTTCCAGTGCTATGCGCCGTCTTTGCATAATGTCTGCGTCTCCGTGACGCTGAATGACCACCGCATCTTCGACTTCCGTGAGTACTTCCGGCAGTTCTCTGAAGCCATCTTCCCGCTGTTCGTCTGGTCGGTTATGGTGTATCGCAACGGCAACTATCCAAAGTTCACCATCACGGATTTCAACCGCATCGCCGATCCTGGAGGCTTCAACGTGATGACTCCGGGGCCGTCGATAGAGAACGTGAGGCGCAAAGTGCATACGAAGATCAACGAACTGCAACGCCAGTATCCCGATGCCAAGGAGGAATACCTGGCCACAAAGGAGAGTATCAAGTCGCTGGGCGTGACGCCGCAGACCACCTATTTATATATACAGGGACATCATCTGTTCGACACCGTTGTGTCGCCGATACTCTCGAAGGTGTGTAACCTGCTGCGTCAGGAGCGGCAGACGGAGATCAACCGTGCCAGAGCCCACCAGACACAGAAGCAGAATGAGATGACCTGCTACGAGAATTCGCTCCAGGACATCAAGGTGATGCTCAAGAAGAACAGCGGCTATATGGCCTCTGAGCAGTTCCGCCGCGTGCAAGAGGATATAAGAAATTATTTAGAGGGCGCCAAATTCTCCCCCTAAGTTAGGGGGAGCTAGAGGGGGCCTGAACAAAGGATAAGTCTGCGCTTGTTCAGACCACCCCTGACCCCTCCTAACTTAGGAGGGGAAAAAATTACACATAGGTTTCCAGGAACTTGACGGTGCCCTCGACCTTGACTTCTTTCGTCGTGGCAGGGAGGAGAACGGTGTCACCCATACGGAAGGGCTGCTCTTCATCCTCGCAGATGAGTTTACCCTCGCCCTTGACGGCAATCAGGATGACAAATGAATCAAGATCGGTGTAGTCGAGCGTCATCGGCTCCGTCAGGTCGTAGACGGCGGTGGTGAAGTGGGGACAGGTGATCAGTTGTACCCCCTCGTTCTTGATGGTGGCGTATTCCGTTCGGTAACTCGGCAGCACGTTATAGTCGATGCTCTCGGCAGCTAACTCTGTGTGCAGTTCGCGGCAGTTGCCGTTCTTGTCCTTACGCTTGTAGTCGTAGATGCGGTAAGTGACGTCGCAAGTCTGCTGGATCTCCGTGACGAAGCATCCGGAACCGATGGCGTGGATGCGCCCTGCAGGGATAAAGAAGACATCTCCCTCGTGAACATCGTAGCGGGCCAGGGCTTCGGTGATGGTGTCGTCGGCAACCATCTGTTTGTACTGCTCAGGGGTGATTTGCTGTTTCAGACCGTTATAAAGGTAAGGGTGGGCACTCTTGCACTCCTGCACACCGACACAATACCACATCTCCGTCTTGCCGTGATCCTTACCGTGGCGGCGGGCGACCTCATCATCGGGGTGTACCTGGATGCTGAGGTTCTGACGGGCATCGATGAACTTGATGAGCAATGGGAACTCATCGCCAAAGCGCTCATAGTTCTCCTTGCCGACGAGCAGTCCTTTCTGCTCACGCACCAGTTGGTTGAGGCTCTTGCCTTTATCCGGGCCGTTGGCGACGATGGTCTCGCTGCCGCTAACACCTGAGATCTCCCAACTCTCGCCGACATGGTCCAGACGGGTATTCAGGTGTTTGAAGGGAATGATCTTGTCGCCTCCCCAAATCGTTTGTTTCAGTAATGGTTCAAATATGTACATTGTATAAGCCCCCTAAGTTAGGGGGTTGGGGGTCTGAACAAGCGTTTATCAGACCTTTATCATTGCTGTTAGGGGTACTGCGCTTGTTCAGACCCCTGTGGCCCCCTAACTTAGGGGGCTTAGTTCTCTTTCCAATAGCTCCTTGTGAAGAGCACGAGCACCGTCATAATCTCCAGACGGCCCATCAGCATCAGCGGGCAAAGGGTCCACTTCACGAAGTCTGGCATCCCAGACCATGAGATGTTCGCTCCGATGTCCGTGCTCAGCGAGGGACCGATATTACTGACACAACTCAGGGCGATGACAATGCTGTTGATCATATCGATGCCCGACAGGAGCATAATGCCTGCGGTGACGAGAATCATCAGTATGAAGAGCGTGAAGAAGGAGAACAGGGCTACCATTCTGGCCTGTGGCACACTCTGGCCGTTGATCCTTACGGGCAGCACGGCGTTGGGGTGGAGGATCTGACGGAAGTTGTTGCGGAGTGACTTCAGCGTCATCACCGCACGGATGCATTTGAATCCGCCGCTGGTACTGCCGGCACAGCCTCCGACGAACATCACGGCACCAAGGATGATCCACGTGATATGGGGCCACAGCGCTACGTCGTCGTTGAACATACCCGTGGTGGTCATAAACGACACCACATGGAAGAGACTGCTGCGGATGGCGGGCTCCAGTTCATAGCCTAACTGGAGGTAGAGTACGGTGGCAATACCCGCTGCCGACAGCAGCAGGATGCAGATATAGAGCTTGAACTCCGAGTTCTTGAACAGGGCGGCGAACTTCGACTTGAAGATCGAGGCATAGAGCAGCGTGAAGTTGATGCCGGCCAGGAACTGGAAGACGATGGCGATATAGTCGATGGCGGGATTGTGGAAATACGCCAGCGAGTCGTTGTGGATCGCGAAACCGCCTGTGGCCGTGGTTGTCATCGAGTAGTTCGTGGCGTCGAACCAGTTCATGCCTGCCAGCCAGAAGGCGATGCCGCAGTCGATGGTCAGCAGCAGATAGATAGACCAGATCCACTTTGCCGTCGTCGTCAGCCTTGGGTGCATCTTCGCCTTCACGGGACCCGTCGCCTCGGCAGCGAACACCTTCACACTTCCTCCCACTAACGACGGGAGGATGGCGATGGTGAAGAAGACGATTCCCAAGCCGCCGATCCATTGCATAAGCGATCGCCAGAACAGGATACCGTGGGGCAGCACCTCCACATCGTCGATGATCGTGGCACCTGTCGTGGTGAAGCCAGACATCGTCTCGAAGTAGGCATCGGTGAAGTTGGTGATGCTGCCGTGGATGAGGAAGGGGAACGTACCAAAGAGGGAGAAGATGACCCACACGGCTGTCACCAGCAGGAAGGCGTCTTTTCGGCTCAGCATGTTCTCGGCGTCCCGTCCCCACAGCAGGAAGAAGAATCCGCTTCCGAAGGTGATCAGCAAAGACATCAGGAAGGCAATCTGGTCTTCCTCGTGGAAGTAGAAAGCCATCGCTGCGCACCAGGTCATGAAGAAGGCCTCGATGAACAACAGCGAGCCGATGATCTTGCAGATGATACGGAAGTTAATCATTTTGAACTTTGAACTTTGAGCTTTGAACTTTATGATTACTCTGTGGCGGAAGCTAAAGATTCATCAAAAGAGGGAAGATTTCTTGAAGAACTTCTCAATCTGATTGATATTCTGTTCGTGGCAGAACACCATCACGCTGTCACCTGCCTGTATCTGGGAGTTACCATTGACGAGCATACCAGTACCGTTGCGCACCAGTCCGCCGATGGTGGCACCGAAGGGCAGTCCTAAGTCCTTCACGGGTCTCTTCGTCACCTTCGATCCTTCGGCAGCCGTGAACTCTGCCACGTCGGCATCCACGAGCATCAGCGAGCGCAGGTTGTCGACGTCGGCCTCGAGCATCATCTGGAAGATATGGTTCGCGGCGATGGTCTTCTTGTTGATGATCGTACCGATGTCCAGTTCTTCGGCCATACTCACGTAGTCGAGGTTCTCGACCATTGCGACGGTCTTCCGCACTCCGAGTTTCTTTGCCGTCAGACAGGCGAGGATATTGGTCTCGGCATTACCCGTCAGGGCTACGAAGGCCTGGGTATGGCGGATGCCTTCTTCCTCGAGCAGTCCGAGGTCGCGACCGTCACCGTGGATCACCATCGCATCCTCGCGCTCGAACAGTTCGTTGAGCTTCTCGCAGCGCTGGGCGTCCTTCTCGATGATTTTCAGATTCATATAGTTAGGGATGGTGAGGGCTGCACGGACAGCCGACTTGCCACCACCCATGATGATCACGTTCTTCACGTCGGCATAGTGCTCCTTGCCCACGATCTTACGGATATAGGGGATGTACTCCTTGGTGGTCATGAAGTAGACGAGGTCGTTGACGCGCAGTTCGTCGAGACCGCCAGGAATAAGCGTGTCGCCGCCACGCTTGATGGCTACGATGTGATAGGGATCGTCAGGACCGCAGAGGTCTTTCAGCGGTTGGTTCAGGATCTCTGCCGTCTCGCGGATCTTCACGCCCAAGAGGATGAGGGCGCCACCGTGGACGTCCCACCGCTGGCGCACCCACGACAGTTTCAGGCTGTTCGTAATGTCCGTCGCCACTAAGACTTCGGGATAGATGAGGGAGTCGATGCCCAGGTTCTTGAAAAACGGCTGCAGGTCTTGCGACAGGTATTCGTAGTTGTCGATACGGGCCACGGTCTTCTTCGCTCCCAGGGCGTGGGCGAGGATACAGGCATTCATGTTGATGCTTTCCTCGGGTGTCACACCAACGAAGAGGTCGGCATTCTGTGCCCCTGCCTCCTTCAGAGCCTTGATACTGGTGGGTGATGCCTGATAGGTCATCACGTCATACTCGCTGAGTTTAGCCAGACGTTCCTCATTGTCGTCGATAAGCACACAGTCCTGGTGGCCTCGCGACAACAACTTCGACAAGTGAGTTCCTACGGCACCTGCACCGACAATGACTATCTTCATTCGACTTTGAACTTTGAATTTTGCATTTATGCTTGAGCTTGCGAAAAACTTTATGATTACTGCTGCGGCAGCATCAGGATCGCCTTGGCGATGCTTTCTGGATCGAGGCCGACGATCTTGTTCAGTTCGCATACCTTGCCGTGCTCCACGAACTGGTCAGGCAAACCTAAGCGGATGACCTCGGGCGAGTAGCCGTGATCGTTCATCCATTCCAGCACGGCAGAGCCAAGTCCGCCCTGCTTCACACCATTCTCAACGGTGATGATGCGCTTGAACTTACGGCCCACCTCTTCGAGAATCTGCTCGTCGATGGGCTTCAAGAAGCGCATGTCATAGTGGGCGACGGATACAGACTCCTGACTCCCGACTCCAGACTCCCGACTCCTGGCTCCTGACTCCTGACTCCCGACTCCTGACTCCTTCAATATCTTGATGGCCTCCGTGACGTTGTTGCCGATTGGACCGATGCTCAGCACAGCCACATCATCGCCGTCTTTCAGCTTGCGGCCTGTACCCACCTTGATCTCTTCAAACGGACAACGCCAGTCTTGCAGCACGCCGCCGCCTCTTGGGTATCGTATCACGAATGGTCCCTTGTCTGGCAGTTGTGCTGTGTACATCAGTCTTCGCAATTCGTGCTCATCCATCGGCGACGAGATGGTAAGATTCGGGATCGGCCTCAGGGCAGCGAGGTCGAAGGCACCGTGATGCGTAGGTCCGTCTTCACCCACCAGTCCTGCACGGTCGAAACAGAACACGACGTTCAGGTTCAGCAGCGCCACATCGTGGATGATGTTATCGAAGGCCCTCTGGGCAAAGGCGCTGTAGATATTGCAGAAAGGCTGCAGTCCGTCTTTCGCCATTCCGCCGGAGAAGGTGACGGCATGACCTTCGGCGATACCGACGTCAAAGGTGCGCTCAGGCATCTCCCTCATCATGATGTTCATCGAACAGCCGGAGGGCATGGCGGGCGTCACGCCCACGATCTTCGGATTCTGCTTGGCCAGTTCCAGAAGGGTATGGCCAAACACGTCCTGATATTTCTGGGGTTTGTTAGGGTCGTTGTCCACGATACGCTCACCTGTGTCCGGATTGAACTTGCCAGGGGCGTGCCAGATGGTCACATCCTTCTCCGCTGGGGCATAGCCGTGACCCTTCTGGGTGTGCAGGTGCAGCAGCTTCGGACCCTTCATGTCCTTGATCTGTTTGAGGATGCGCACGAGCTCCTTCACGTTGTGTCCGTCGAAAGGTCCGAAGTAGCGGATGTTCATACCCTCGAAGATGTTCTGCTGGTGCGAGATGGCACTCTTCAGGGCGTTCGACAGACGGATGAGGCCCTTGCGCCGTTCGTCGCCGAGCATACCCTTGCGGTTCATCCAGCGTGAGGCCTTGAAGCGCAGGGCGTTGTATGTCTCGTTAGTACTCAGGTTCAGCAGATACTGCTTCATGCCACCCACCGAACGGTCTATCGACATGTTGTTGTCGTTGAGGATAATCAGCAGGTCGTTAGGGCTCGACGAGGCGTTGTTCAGACCCTCGAAGGCCAGTCCGCCGCTCATGGCACCGTCGCCGATGACCGCCACCACATGACGGTCCTTCTTCTCTTCGAGCTTCGCAGCCACAGCCATTCCTAAGGCTGCCGATACCGAGTTGCTCGCATGACCGCAGGCAAAGGTGTCGTACTCACTCTCCTCTGGTGAGGGGAAGGGCTTGATACCACCCAGTTTTCTGTTGGTACAGAACTGTTCCCTACGGCCTGTCAGGATCTTATGACCGTATGCCTGATGCCCCACATCCCAGACGATGCGGTCTTCTGGCGTGTCGTAGACATAATGCAGCGCCACAGTAATCTCCACCACGCCGAGGCTCGATGCCAGATGGCCGGGATTGACCGCCACCTCCTCCACGATGTCCTCGCGTAGTTCTTTGCATAGCTGTGGCAAATCGTCCACCGACAACTTGCGTAAATCCTCAGGGTATTGGATCTTATTGAGTAGTGTAAATTCAGTCTTTTCCACTTTCGATTTTGTTATTTTGCTGCAAAGATACACATTTTTTCAGACATAGTATCTTTTTTAGATATTTTTTTTAACAGAAGGACTTTTTCTGTTGTTGTTAATCCTTGTTCTTGTTGATAGGTTCCAGTATGAATTTGAAAAGGATTGCAGCGACGGTGCTACCGAGGATGGGCGCGAGGATATAGACCCAGAACCAGCCGCCGACGGCATCGGGCAGGGCGGCATGACCCCATCCTGCCAGATAGGCCACGAGGCGCGGACCGAAGTCACGGGCTGGGTTGAGGCAGGCCTGCGTGAGCGGAGCCACAAAGAAGATGATGCTCGCTACGGCGAGACCGATGAACAACGGCTGCAGGTCGGACGAGGGCTTGCCCACGTTGCAGTCCTCCGTCAGGCCGAAGATGAAGAGGACGAGCATCATGGTGCCGAAGCCCTCTGCCAGCATGGCGAGGGGTAGCGAGACGCTGGCGTTGGCATCGCCGGGGTTGGGATAGAACTCGCCGAACATACGGGCAGTATCTACCGAGGCGGTGGTGCCCCTCACTATGTCGTGCGTCAGTTCGTACTGCGCAATGGACGGGCCGAACAAGATGTAGAGCATCGTTCCCGCCATGATGGCGCCCAGGAACTGGGCCGCAAAATAACTTGGCAGCATGTTTGCCTTCATCCTGCCGGCTACGACCATCGCCACCGACACGGCAGGGTTCAGGTGGGCATAGCAGATGTGTCGCGTCAGGAAGACGGAGAGCGTCACGGCAATACCCCACACGAGCCCGATCTGAAAGATGCTGTTATATTCTCCGAAAAGTACGGACACGGCCACGCTGCTGCAGCCTAAGAACGTGAGGATGAACGTCCCCACCATTTCTCCAATGAAATCTTTCATACCTTTAATTGCTTATTCTTGGTGCAAATATAATGATAAATTCGCAATTGTCATTATCTTTGTCGTCAATTTTAAATGTATTTATGTTTTGTTTCTTATGGAAGATTAACACTTGCTTATTGGATATTACATAAAAAAGTAATAAATTTGCAGCATGAAATATATTGGGCTACCTGATAAGGAGATCCGTCCGCTGTCGTTTTACTTGGCGATGGAAGACTATCTGGCACAGCACATAGCGGGTGACGATGAGGAATACCTGTTCATGTGGCAGGTGGAACCCAGCGTGGTTTATGGCCGCAATCAGGTGGTGGAGAACGAGGTGAACCTTGACTATTGTCGTGAGCATGGCATCAAGGTGTATCAGCGGAAGAGCGGTGGTGGTTGCGTGTATGCCGATCAGGACAACCTGATGCTGTCGTTTGTGACGAGAGAAGAAAATGTGGGCTTTGCCTTTAACCGCTTTGTGACGATGGTGCTGCTGGTGCTCAGGAAGATGGGTATCGAGGCGACGGGCACTACTCATAACGACATCATGATTGGTGACAGGAAACTCTGTGGTACGGCTTGCAGAAAGACCGCCAAGGGCTGTATCGTACATTCGACGATGCTCTACGACACGAATATGGAGCACATGCTCAATGCCATCACCCCTGGTCCGGAGAAACTGGAGAAGAAAGGTATCCAGAGCGTGCGCCAGCGTATCACCTTATTAAAAGACTATACGTCGCTGAGTCTCGACGAGGTGAAGGCGCTGATCCGCGAAACCCTTTGCCAAGGTGAGCGAAAGCTGACAGAACAAGAAATAAATAAAATCTATGAGTATTAGACAAGAACTTGAAAAGAAAGACAAGGTGACCTGCTTGCACGACAAGCACGTGTCACTTGGTGCAACGATGGTGTCATTCGGTGGCTTCGATATGCCGCTGCTCTATCAGAATGCAGGCATCGCCCCAGAGCATTTTGCAGTCAGGGAGCACGTAGGCCTCTTCGATGTCTCCCACATGGGGGAAGTGACGGTGAAAGGTAAGGATGCGGAGCGCTA
>JAEEPF010000287.1 GCA_016284635.1 Prevotella sp. | reverse complement strand
ATGCCCGAACGAAGAGTGGTGACGAGTGGCAACCCCTCGAGCGCAGCATCCGCCACACAGCTACTATCGCTGCCAATTACCATCACGTCTGGCGACGCTATGGTCTCAACGTCAACCTCAATGGCCGCTTACAATCTAAGACCTATTACACAGGCACTTACGAGGATGCCCCGGGCTTTGGCATCTGGAACCTGAATACCACTCACACCTTCGACATCGTGAAGTGGGCTCTCCTTGAACCCAGTATCGGTATCGACAATCTCTTCAATAAGGTAGACCGTCGCCCGGACTCCAGCACCCGCAAGTACGCTCTCTTCAGTCCAGGCCGTATGCTTGTCGTAGGACTGAAGGTAAGGTTTAAGGAATAAGATAAATTATGCTAATTATTTGTGCAAAAATACGAATAACGGGGAATTATGAGTATCTTTGCCACAATTTTAGATGGTTTATGAATATGTATAGGCAGAGATTGCTGTGTGGGTGTATTGTGATGTTGCTGTCGGTTACGGTAGTGGCGCAGGATCAGCAGGTGCAGCTGGAACACCTGCGCTCGGAGATGTATCGACTTTACGGTACTGACAGTCTGCAGCGATTCATGGATACGACTAACAAGCTGAAAAAGGTGGCCCAGGCTGTGGGCGATGAAAAGACATTCTACAGGGCGTGGGCAAATCAGGCACTCTTCGTCTTCAGAAAGAAGGATCGCAAGGAGGGGCAGGCTATATTGGAGCAGGTGCGCAGCTATGCCGATGAGCGCGACAGTAAGTTCGGCTTGTATATTTCCATATCGGTGAACACAACCTTCCTGAGCCTCCTCAATATGAACGACGAGCTGGAGAAGGAGTATCAGAAGTGCATCGACTATGTGCACCAATACTTCCCAGAGGAGAGTGCTGCGACAGACTATCTGGGACTGGCGCGACTGTACTACAACAATGATCAATTCGGGAAGGTGATGGACGTGGCGAAGAAGACGCTGAAGGAACCGAACCTCAACGACACCCATCAACAGATAGCGCTAGCATACATCTGTCTCGCCTATTCGGAAATGCCCGAGAAGGAGATAGACCTGAAGACCTTCAACCAATATTACCAGGAGTTTAAGGAGTTCAGGGAGAAGACTGGGCGCGACACGGGGATGAACGATATCGTGGACTTTAACTACTACCAGCTGAACCATCAACCGCTCAAGGCCCTGGAAGCAGCCAAACACATGGCGATACCTTTGAACAGACTGCTCTATGTGGCGGAGGCCTACGAAAGGCTGGACAGCTTTAAACAGGCGTACTACACGATGACGGCGTTCAGGAAGTTGACGGACTCGCTGAACTCCGCAGAAAGCAAGAAACAGGCCACGGAGCACGCCCTGCAGCTGAACATTGAGAGGGCTGAGAATGAGGCCAAGGACTTGAGGATAGAAAACCAGATGCTGGAACTGGAACAGAAAAACGAAGAAATATTGGCGATCGCCATCATCGGGTTGATCGTGGTGGGGTTCCTCATCCACTTCTTCTATCGTCGCCAGAAACACCTGAGGGAGATACAGACGGCCTATAACAAGCTGGAGGATGCTTACGGAAAACTGGAGGCGACCACCAAAGCGAAGGAACGTATAGACAGTGAACTGCGTATTGCACATAACATTCAGGAGGGTATGGTGCCAAGGACGTTCCCTGCCTTCCCAGACCGCAACGACATAGACCTCTATGCCTCGATGACGCCCGCCAAGGAAGTTGGGGGCGACCTCTATGACTTCTTCCTGCTGCCGCGATCATTGCGCGACGGCGATGAGCGGCTCTGCTTCTGTATCGGCGATGTCAGTGGAAAGGGTGTGCCGGCTTCGCTGTTTATGTCGGTGGTGGTGAATCTGTTCCGCATCGTGGCCAAGGAGGGTAAAACGCCAGCTCAGATAGCGACGAAAGTGAATGAAGCCGTAGCGACCGACAATGAGAACGGGATGTTTGCCACTATGTTTATCGGAGAGATCGATCTGCGTACAGGTGTGATGGAATACTGCAACTGCGGGCATAATCCGCCTGTCGTAGGAGGCCAATTCCTCGAGATGCCGGAAGCCAATGCCCCCATAGGCCTATGGCCAGGACTTGAATTCATCGGCCATACCGTAGAAGGGATGAAAGGCAAAATGCTGCTGCTCTATACCGATGGTGTGACCGAGGCTGAGAACATGGATCAGAAGCAGACGGGTGACGACTGGCTGATAGACATTCTGAAAGGTCATCCGATGGACAATGCCCGTGAGACGGTGGACGACATACTGAGGGAAGTGGCCACTCACGTGGGCGATGCCGAACCCAGCGATGACATCACGCTGCTGTGTCTTCAGATTTGAAGAT
>JAEEPF010000104.1 GCA_016284635.1 Prevotella sp. | reverse complement strand
CACACTCTCGAACGCCTTGACGATGGCATTCATGATTTTGTCCAAAGAGAACTGGGCCTGCGACCCGTCTCGCTTCGTAATGGTAAAGTTTTTAATTTCCATTGTATTGTTTGTTAATGTTTATGCCACTTTCGCACACGGAAGTTGTCCGTTTTGGGAAACTTTTTCTCCTCAGGCCGACGAAAAGTTGTCCGTTTTGGAAAAGCGTAACCGGCTGCAAAGGTACAAAAATTCCCTCAACCAACAAACAATTGGAATCTAAAAAAACTATAAAAAGTATAAATTGGTGATTTACCGCTTGCCGAGGAAGATAATCTGAGACTGGGTCAGATAACTTGTCATCTTCTCATCTACATAGAGATAGGCGGGGATAATCTTCACCATCATATCATTCGATTCAGCATCAAAAGAAGCGAAAGAATAGGTGTTCTCACCGAAGAACACGACATGCACCTTATGAGTGCTTCCGTCATAGAAGAGATCATATTCAAGTGTGCGGGGATTGACCAGAAACTGCACGGGTGACACATTCACATACCTAGTCTGGCACTTGACGTCTTGGTTGGGTGCTTCGGCCAGCGCCTTCTTCAATCCTGTATGCGACACAAACTCAGCGAGCACTTTGGCAGGGAAGTCGTAGATGATCAGTGTACTATCCGTAGGGATAGACCATTCCCCCACTAATGTATCCACTTGTTCTGTCAGACCATCATCCGCCTTCGCCAAATAAAGCAGATCACCGGTATAGTCACCCTTAACGGTCATAAAGCATTGTGCAATCTGGGATTTCGAGAGGGTGCTCGAAGAATTGTTGTTGTTGTCGTCATCACCCAGACAGGAGGTGACACACAGGGCTGCCAGGCAGCCGAACATCATTGAAATAAGATTCTTTGTCTTCATATTACCTATTATTAATTAGTTTCAGCCCGCAAAATTACACAATAATTGTGAAATAAAAACGATGAAGCAGAATTTTATGCCCTTTGCATGCCAAGATTTATAATTTATTTCGTAATTTTGCACGCAGATTATGATAGATGAGGATTTTGACATACGTGAAGAACGGTTCTCCCAAGGTGAGAAAGACTTCGAGAACGCCTTGCGACCATTGGCCTTTTCTGACTTCAGCGGTCAGAAAAAGGTGGTGGAGAACCTGCAGGTGTTCGTAGAGGCTGCCAAGTATCGTGGTGAACCTCTCGACCACACTCTGCTACACGGTCCTCCTGGACTGGGTAAGACGACGCTCTCGAATATCATTGCCAATGAGTTGGGCGTGGGATTCAAGATTACCAGCGGTCCTGTGCTTGACAAACCTGGCGACTTAGCCGGCATCCTCACCTCGTTAGAGAAGAACGATGTGCTTTTCATCGACGAGATCCACCGTCTGTCACCTGTCGTGGAGGAATACCTCTATTCAGCGATGGAGGACTACCGTATCGATATCATGATCGACAAGGGTCCCTCGGCACGAAGCATCCAGATAGACCTGAACCCGTTCACGCTAGTGGGTGCTACTACCCGCAGTGGACTGCTGACGGCACCACTGAGGGCGCGTTTCGGCATCAATATGCACTTGGAGTACTATGAGCCTGAGACGCTGCAGAAGATTGTCGAGCGCTCAGCCAATATCCTGGCCGTGCCCATTACAGAGGATGCAGCCTTGGAGATTGCCGGCCGTTCGAGAGGTACGCCCCGTATCGCCAACGCCCTGCTGAGACGGGTGCGTGACTTCGCCCAAGTGAAGGGTAACGGCAAGATAGACACGAAGATCACGAAGATTGCCCTGACGGCCCTGAACATCGACCAATACGGCCTTGACGAGATCGACAACAAGATCCTGCTGACCATCATCGACAAGTTCAAGGGCGGTCCTGTGGGTATCACCACTATCGCCACAGCCATCGGCGAGGATGCAGGTACCGTCGAGGAGGTCTACGAACCATTCCTCATCATGGAGGGCTTCATCAAGCGGACACCGCGTGGGCGTATGGTTACAGAACTGGCCTATCACCACTTTGGACGGAATCCTTATGGTGGCAACATCATGGAGCCGAATCTGTTTGATTAAGGAGAGAAGGAGTAAGGAGAGAAGGAGTAAGGAGAGAAGGAGTAAGGAGAGAAGGAGTAAGGAGAAATGATAAAGACAGGAATATTCGTCGGGAGTTTCAATCCCTTTACCATCGGGCACGACTCTATTGTGCGACGCGCCCTGCCGCTGTTCGACAGGCTGGTGATCGGCGTCGTGGGCGACAATGTCCATAAGCCTGATATGCCGTCGGCAGAGGAACGCATCAAGGTGATTAGCGACTTGTATGCCGATGAGCAGCGCATCGTGGTGAAGGCCTACCACGGACTGGCGATGGACTTCGCCAAAGCCGAAGGCGCGCAGTTCATCGTGAAAGGTGTCCGTACAGTGAGTGACTTCGAGTATGAACAGTGGCAGGCAGACTTCAACCGTCGTCTGGGCGGCATCGAAACCATCCTGCTCTATACGGAGCCAGAACTGGCCAGCGTATCGTCGAGCGCCCTGCGGGAACTGTCCCACTTTGGCGTTGATGTTACGGCTTTTTTGCCAAAAAAGTGAGAGTGAAGTATTTGCTACCGCAATATATAAATCGTAAATCAGTAAATCGTAAATACCAAGATGATTACCTATCAAGCAGAAGGGGTGAAGTTCCCCAATATCAAAAAGCGTGAGACCTCCAATTGGATCCGTAAGGTGGCTGAATCATACGGCAAGCGGATTGGAGAGATTGGTTATATGTTCGTCAACGATGACAAGATCCTGGAGGTGAACAACGAATTCCTCGGCCATGATTATTATACCGACATCATCACTTTTGACTATTCGGAGGGGAAGACCATCAGTGGCGACCTATACATCTCACTCGACACTATCTTCACCAATGCCGACAAGTTCGGACGTCCTTACAACGAAGAACTGCACCGTGTGATCATCCACGGCATCCTTCACCTCTGTGGAATCAATGACAAAGGCCCTGGTGAACGGCAGATCATGGAGGCTGCCGAAGAGAAGGCCCTTGCTATGAGATAAAACGCCTTATAGCCTTGCCTCTATCAGCGAACGGAATTGCTGAACACCCTGATGATTGATGTCAAGGGCCTCCACCTCCTCCAGATATTTCAGCGCATGCGCCTCATCGCCCATGCCGTAGTAGCCAAGGGCAAGCATGTACTTACAGTGGATGAGGTTCCTCTGGTCAAGTTCTGAGAGTTGGTGCCCGGCGTTGCCTTCCCAGATTAGCAAGTCTGGCAATGAAACGGCGAAGTAGTCCATCACTTGTTTCTCGAAGATGTGCTGCTTCCCGTAGTTGATAAGACGGTAGAAGCGTCCATGAGCCTCATCCTTGCGTCCTAATTTCAAGAGTGCCATGCCTTGATAGAATATCTTATCAGGCTTGGCATCGTTATAATACATGGCAGCGGCAGGTTCCTGCGGCCCCTTCGTGGCTTCCTCCCAGCACTCAAGGGCCTTCTCTTTATGGCCAAGCGCATCGTAGGCCACTCCCAACAGATAATAAAAGTCATTTTCCTGAGCCCCATAGAGTTTACCCTCACCGAGATAGTGCGGATATTCGAAACACTCGTTAAGTAGCCTGATGGCCTGCTCCTCACCATCCTTGCCAGCCAGCAGTGCCTGTTTCGCAAGTTCCACACGACAGATCTGATACTGGGCCGGCACCTTGCCTTCGCCACCTTCCCAAGGGTGGAACAGATGGGCATCAAGTTTAGCCAAAGCCTCCTCATAGTGGCCTAATTGGTTGAGGAGGGTGATCTCTTCAAGCACAAGATCGTCGCGCTGCTGGATCAGTTGCGGATACTGTCGCAGGAAGTCCAGCCGCTGCTGATGCGGACGCTGGAGGCGCTTGTATAGTTGGTCCAGCTCCATCAGCATACGGGCATCTGTCTCATCGAGATGGAAGGCACGCTCCATGTGCTGTAAGGCACGTTCCGGGTCGTGTTCCTTATTGAAGTAAAGCAGCGCCAGATTACGGTGTATGATGGGGAAGGATGTGTCCGCCTGCTCCGACTGTTCCCAATACTTCTTGGCCAGATCGTACTGCCGTTTGTCATAATACAGACACCCCAGATAGTAAAGCGCCTTTGCATCATCGAAGAAAGCCATATCAATCAACGCTTTCAGGATAGCAGCATCCTCCAAACGGTTGGGGAAGCAATAGTCTGGACTCGCCTCAGAAGCCTTCTTCAAATAGCCGATGGCTGTTGACATCTTGTTCCAGTAAGCCATATAATAATAGGTAAGCGGCGACTCTTCAACCCCTCTGTCAATAGCCGTCTGTAATACCTTCACGGCCTCGTCTTCCTGTTCTGCCTGGGCATAGTCGAGGGCTGTCTCATGATAATTGCAGATATTGTCATGCATCAGTTCGGCCATACGGTTCAGAGGTGCATCAGAACCCGTCAGCAAATGTTCTTCCATCATGCAGACATAATTGAAGGGATCAATCTTGTACGACTCCTGAATCCAGGCGAGCGCTTCGTCCTTGCGTCCCAGTTTGCGCAGGGCGACAGCCTTCATGGCACGAGCCTTGTGGTTGTGGCTGTTACTGATGAGGGCCCGCTCCAGTTCGTCGAGGGCATCCTCCCAACGCTCATCGGCCATACTGATACAGGCTGCCTCGAAATAGCCGGCATCAGCCCATGCCTTATTCCATGTAGACTTCCAGAAGCAGTCGTAAGCCACCTGCGTCCTATTCAGGAACTTATTGACAACACCTAAATAGAACAGCGCCTCGCCATCGTAGGGGTTCGGATTACGTTTTTTCTGTACCTTCACCGCCGTCTGCAGATAGTCCTTGGCCTTCTCGAAACGGGCACGACGCAGATACCAGAGTCCCATTTGCATGTTACAGCGATAGTCCTGTGGATCACGGCGCAGGGCTTCCTCGTAGTAGTCAAGGGCACTCCATGTGGCATGACGGTATTGCTCCAAATGGAGTCCTGTCAGATAGAGCTGGTCAATAGTCTTCGTTTCCTGCGGCGACAGGGCAGCCTCGGCGGCATCAGGGATAGGACGGATCTCGTCAGGCTCAGCATACCAGTCCAACAAGGGTAATCTTCTCGGATGGTCTGCTCGGTCAATGGTCAGGTGAAGGGCGGCAAGATGTTCCTTACCCGTTTCCACCGTTTCCACAAGCACCTCTTCCGGGCTCAGTGTCACCACCTTATTATAATATTCTATATCATCCTCGAGTATGATTCTCACTTTCTGTTTTGAGGTAGCCAGAATCTTAAACTGTGCCTTGCAGTCAGAAACTTCCTCGATATTCATGATGAAATCCTTGGAGGCCTGCTTCACGATACCAATCTCACGGTAAGGCATGAAATACTGCACAAACTGCTTCTCCTCATAAGGCATCAGCCACGCAAAGTCTGGCTGGTTCTCGGTATACACACCAGCCATCAGTTCAATATAAGGCCGGAAGCCCTTGCCTTCATATTCGTCAGTCAAGTTACGATCCCAGGCACGTCCGAAGTCACCATTACCCCAGGTCCATTGTTTTTTGCCAGGCGAGTAATGATGAGAGGCCACATGCAGCATGCCACCCTTTGTATCATTCTCATAGCCACCTTCGAAGTCGTATTTCGAGTTCACTGCCATATAACTCGTCGGCACAAAGATGTTCTTGTAATTCGAGATATCCACGCCTGCCGAGTAATCCATCTTATAATAGGTACCCGTGGCTATGGGGAACGAAGATACGGCACGCTTGCCATGATCGAAGACGGCATTCACATCAGGAGGGAATACACTCTGGTATTCATCGTTCACCTCGACTGCTGGGTTAGCCCACCAGAGGAAAGTCTGCGGCAGAGGGGTACGGTTGCTCACACGGCCTTGTATCTCCAAATAGGCACAGCCCGGACGTAAGGTAAAGCCCGCCATCCCTTTCTGATGGAACATCCGCTCCATCTCGTTCACCCACACCGTCACCGAGCCGTCCTCATTCTCCACGATGGTACAGTCGACGGGCATGAAGGTACTGGGACGATGATGCTGGGGCCAGTTGAACTCGATGCCACCAGAGATCCAAGGACCTGCCAGTCCCACAAGGGCCGGTTTGATGACATGGTTGTAGTACACGAAGTGGCGCTGTTTAATCTTGTCATAGGCCATTTGGATACGGCCACCCAATTCGGGCAATATCATCACCTTGATATATTCATTCTCGATATAGACAGCCTTGTAGTCTTTGTCAACCTTCTCGTCGCTGATTGATTCGATAACGGGATAAGGATACACCACACCACTCGATCCCTGATAGACCCGCTTCTCCAAGAACATCGGATTCTTCTCAGGCTTTCCGACTTCGTATGTCGGAATCGTCACTATTTCTCTCCAGGCTTTTACCATCATTATAAATATTTACGATTCATTTACCAGTTCACGCTCAAGTTCTTCCAATGACTTGCCTTTTGTCTCAGGACAATGGCGGAAGAGGAAGAGGAAAGCACAGACGCAGATAGCACTATATATCCAAAAAGTGCCACTCGATCCCAGAGCCGCATTCATTGAGGGGAATGAGAATGTCAGCGTACAACAGCCCACCCAAAGGGCGAAAGTGCACGTAGCCATCGCAACGCCTCGGATACGATGAGGGAAGATCTCTGCCAACAGTGTCCACGTCACAGGACCCAGCGTCATCGCATAGACAGAGATAGCCGTCACCACCAGCGCCACCATCAGGAATCCCGTCATACCCATATAATAGCAAGTGCCCAGGGTCAGGTAGATAAGCCCCAGACCGCCTGCTCCTATCAGCATCAATGTCCTGCGTCCCCACTTCTCAATGGTATAAAGGGCTACAAAAGTGAAGACCACATTGGCGATACCGGTAATGACGATATTGATGAACATCCCATCCACATCAAAGCCTGCACCAACAAAGATCTCCTGGGCATAGTTGAAGATGACATTCGTGCCGCACCATTGCTGGAAAACAGCAATTACAAGGCCGAGCAACAGCACATGGCGGTATTTCTTAGAGGTGAGAGGTAAGAGGTGAGAGGTGAGAGAATAGTTTTGGGACTGAGAGTATTCTCCTTCCACTTTCCACTTCCCTCTTTCAAGGAATACAGGACTCTCTGGAATGAAGAAACTCATCACCAGGAATGCTGCCGCAGGAACCGTCTCTGCCCAGAACATCCATCGCCAACCCCATGCGATATTCCACGCCTGGCTCTCAGCCACACCCGTGTCTCTGGCCAGCAGCAGATTCACCACCTGGGCAGCTAAAATTCCCAAGACGATGGTCATCTGATTCAGACTCACCATTCTCCCTCGGATCTCAGCCGGACTGACCTCGGCGATATACATCGGCGATAAAGCAGAAGCGACACCAATGCCCACTCCACCGATGAAACGGGCGATATTAAAGAGGGTGAAGTCGTTGAACAGTCCAGTGGCGATGGCAGATACCGTAAACAATACTGCGGCCGTAGTCAGCAAAGGCTTCCGGCCGAACCTGTCTGCGGCCGCACCTGCCACCATCGCTCCTACCAGACAGCCTATCAAGGCCGTAGACATAGCTACGCCCTGCATCACTGGCGAGCCACTGATGCCGAAATACAATTCATAAAACGGTTTCGCACCACCTATCACTACCCAGTCATAGCCGAAAAGCAATCCACCCATCGCAGAAACTGCGCAGATGAAATAGAGGAATCCTTTGCTGTAGTTATTCATTGTCGTTTATGGATTGATAATCGTTACTTGGTTCACTTGCTCACCAGGTCTCGTATCTGCTTCCTTGGGGAAAAAAACGGGCATATCTTTTTGTAAGGGAAGGATGCGAAGCTGCAGCTTCCGGCAGTCTTTCGGCAGGCGCCAGAGAGCATACTGGAAGGGGCGACCGTTATAGAAGTTATCGTCTAAGAGTTTCCCGTCTGCATAGAGCCTTGCCACATCGCCACGGTAGTCGATGTTCAAGAGGCAAGAGTCGGGAGATGAGAGGTGAGAGAGGTCAATAGTATAAACGACGGCCTGTTCGAAGTCCTCGTCTGAGGGCTCCTCTGCCACCTTATTGACACCGATGGTGATAGTGCGCAGAGGACCAGCTTCCTTTACCTTATTTATAATAGGAGCCTTGACGGCGATGTCGTGACGGGCTTCTTTGTCCAAGAACAGTCTTCCTGCCTGTTCGGATGTCAGCAGGTAGTAGTTTTGGTAAACTGGCACATCCGGTCCTTTGGCTTTAAGGTTCTTCAGCACCTTATTGCCAATGGCCAAGATCGTAGGAACGCCCTTGATTTGCTCCAGATAGACCTTGCCGTCACGCTTGGCCACCAACTGGGCTGTCGCATACTTGATGCCATCGACATTGACTGGAAAGATACAGACCGTACCTGCCGGAATGGTCAATTTGGGGAACAAAACGCCACAGGCTTCCAAACGTATATCCCGCTTAGCCGACAAATGCTGCAGACGTTCATAGTTGTTGATGAACACAAAGCCGCAACCATCCTTCTCGCGATATGACCAGCGCAGGAACGAGTCGTCGCCCTGAGGGATATCTTGCTTACAGGGATAGACAGCAGTCATCGGCGCCAACTGCTCGCCATAGTCCTGCATAAAGAGATGCAGCTTGCGGAGCATATAATAATGTGGGTTCTTCTGACCGAACTCACCCAAAGGCGCCTGAAAGTCATAGGTCTTTACCGGCAGGTCGTTGTAGTTGGTGGCTATGGTCTGCTGTGTCTCGTTCAGATAGGTCCGTTTGCCGTCAGGATTTGTTCCTCCGTGATACATATAATAACCTAAGAGATTAGAGCCGCTGCCGAGTTTGACGACTGCCATCGAGTAGGCATCCTCAGGATAGAGATAAGGCCGACGATGGTAAGCAGTCATCATACCGCCACCCAACTCACAGGTGAAATAGGGGTATGCCCTTTCCTCATCCTTCTTACCATTTCCCTCTGAATAGTCCAACTGCTCTGTGGCGATGGCGGTCGAACTGCGGAACTGCCGGAAGTTAAAGGCCTTATAGTAGTTGCCGACACCCTCCTTGATGCTCCTGTCCCAGAACCCATCGGCATAATCGCCGTAGAGGGGAATCATCTCACCAAAGGGAACGGGCGATGCCAATTCCGGCCAACCTGTGCGGGTATAGAACGGCAGGTCGAAGCCTATCCCCAAGGCTATCTTCTTCAGAGCCATTAGGTAGGACCCATGTCCACGGTATTCATTGTCAAACTGTGCACCGACCACAGGGCCGCCGTCCTTCCACTGCATCCCCTGCACCTGAGTGAAGATCTGCCGATAGAAACGCTGCACATATTTCAAGAACAGCGGATCCTCGGAGCGAGACTTGCAACCTTTGGTGAACAGCCAGTCTGGTATGCCGCCACAACGCACCTCTCCATGACAGAACGGCCCTAAGCGCAATACCACTGGCAACTCTTCAGCCTTGCAGACCTCAAGGAAAGCGCGCAAATCACGCTGACCACTCCAGTCGTACTGTCCTTCCAACTCCTCGATATGGTTCCAGAACACATAGCAGGCAATCATCGTGATGCCGCCCTCTTTCATCTTATGCACCTCTGCGGACCATTCGCCGGCAGGGATACGAGAATAGTGTACCTCACCCATAGCGGGCACAACAGGCTTGTCACCTATCGACATATAGTAGCCATTGATGGCGATGCGCTCGCCCAATGCAGCTTGCACACTCATCGTCAAGCTTATCACCAGGACTGACAAAAGCATCCTTTTCATCTTTTCACCCTTTCACCTTTCACAAATAGTCTTTGAAGGCCTCGTCGTATTCTGGACTTGGAGCGAGCTGGCCATTGACGAGACAGACGAGTTCGACAGTAGCGCGGAAACAAAGTTTCTCGTCGCTGGCACGGTAGATATCCTGATAGAACCAATACCTAAAGCCGTCTTTCTTCAGATTGAGACGAGAGATAAACTCATCATCACAGCGCAAGGGAACCTTGTACTGCAGTTTCATACTGTGGACAACGGCATCGATGCCTTGTTCGTGGAACTTGGCGAAACTGACGCCGAGACTACGGAGGAAGAGGTGGCGAGTATGCTCGGCATAGTGCAGGTAGTTGGCATTATTCACGATGCCTTCGATGTCGCACTCATAGTCGCGTACCTCCATACGGGTTTCGAAAATGTATTTCATTTTGAGATCTGTAATTTGCGACGGACAATAGGACTTGAGGGCTTAAAAAAGTCGTTTCAGTCGTGTAGTCCGTTGCTATTTAATATATTAAGTATTTCGTTGAAATGGGTAATTTTAACCAACCGCTCATGCTCGATGTCTTCGAAGTGCTCCAACTGCCAAGTGACGTGGAAGGGGATATGGATAGCCGAAGCCCCGATGTTAAGGGCTGGGGCAATGTCACTCTTCAGGGAGTTGCCCACCATCAGCAGATTCTTAGGAAGAATAGCCAAGTGCTCACAGAGTTGCTGGAACTCCACCTCGGTCTTATCCGACGTAATTTCCACATGTGAGAAATACTTGCCTAAGCCACTGCGCTTCAGTTTGTTCTCCTGATCCTGCAACTCGCCTTTGGTAAAGACGACGAGACGGTAGGGATAGGCCTGCAGGCGTTGCAAGGTCTGTTCCACCTCTGGCAGCGGGGTGGCAGGGAGATGGAGCAGCGACTTACTATGACTGAGCAGCTCGAATAACTGTTCTGCCGAGAGATGGTCGCCACCTACGCGGAGGGCCGTCTCAATGATTGAGATGGTGAAGGCCTTACAGCCATAGCCGAGGTCGGCCATATTGCCCGACTCCGTCTTATAGAGTTCTTGGGCAGGGACATCACAATAGGGCGCAATCAATTGATAGAGATGGTTCTCTACTTCTTCGAAATGCGACTGGCAGTCCCATAGCGTGTCATCCGCATCGAAGGCTATGACTCTAAGCTCTTTCATCTTCTCGGCGGTAGCAAATTTTTCACTTTTCACTATTCACTTTTCACTTCTCCCGGCAGTGCGGACATATTCCTTTCAGCATAAAATTGACAGTGCGAAGCTCAAAGCCCGGCGGCAGGGCGACCTCAGGCATATCCATATAGTCCAGACAATACGTCTGCTGACATACCTCACAGAAGAAATGGGGATGCTGATCCTCGTCGTGGTCATGGTCATGACTATGACAAAGTTCATAGCGTGTGCCGTCACCGCTGCCCTCGATGGCATGCACAAGGTGATGCTCACGGAACAGCGACAAGGCACGGAACACGTTCGACTTGTCTATCGTCATAATCCTGCGCTCCAACTCTGCCAGCGAGAGCGGCTGCATCGAAGATGCCAGCGCCTTGACCACCAAGATACGGTTAGCCGTCGGCTTAATGTCATGCTCCTCTAACAGTTGTATGTATTGGGTTTCGTCCATTTCGGCAGTAGCAAATTTTTCACTGTTCACTTTTCACTTCCTCACCCTCTTTCTGCCCAGTCACCGCGGTCCAGACTACGATAGCCGATGGCCTCGGCGATATGGTGGCTTTGGATGTGCTCAGAGCCTTCAAGGTCGGCAATGGTACGTGCCACTTTGAGGATGCGGCTGTAGGCACGGGCAGAGAGTGAGAGGCGTTCCATCGCTAAGCGCAGCATATCGAGGCTGGCATCATCTGGCTCAGCGTACTGATGGAGCATACGTTCCGTCATCTGGGCGTTGCAATAGATACCCTTATCATTGACATACCGATGTTCCTGTATCTGTCGTGCTTTGATGACACGCTCTCGGATGGCACTGCTGCTCTCGCCGGACTTCATCTGGGAGAGTTGCTTGAAGGGTACAACGGGCACTTCAACGTGAATGTCTATACGATCAAGCAAAGGTCCACTAATCTTAGAGAGATAACGGCCTATCTGGCCTGGGGTACAGACACAATGGTGCGTCGGATCGCCGTAATAGCCACAAGGACAAGGATTCATCGAGGCCACGAACATAAACGAACACGGATACTCTACCGTATATCGGGCTCGGCTGATGGTAATCTTCCGGTCTTCCAACGGCTGGCGTAACACTTCAAGGGTCGATTTATTGAATTCAGGCAATTCATCGCAGAAGAGCACCCCGTTATGGGCCAAAGACACTTCCCCAGGCAAGGCCCTGTTGCCGCCACCCGTCATAGCCACCTGCGACACCGTATGATGGGGACTGCGGAAGGGACGCTGCGAGATCAACGATGTACCGCTGGAGAGTTTACCTGCAACGGAATGAATCTGCGTGGTTTCCAGACTCTCCGCCAAAGTGAGGGGCGGCAGGATACTCGGCAGACGCTTGGCCATCATCGACTTACCAGACCCAGGCGAACCTATCATAATAATATTGTGTCCACCGGCTGCGGCAATCTCCAAGGCACGCTTCACTCCCTCCTGTCCTTTCACGTCGGCAAAGTCGAGGTCGAAGGAGCATTGGTGTTCGTAGAACTCTTTGCGGGTGTCGACGAAGGTGGGCTCATACATACTACTGCCATTGAAGAAACTGATGACATCGGCCAAACCGTCCATACCATACACGTCCAACTGGTTCACGACCGCCGCTTCACGCACATTCTCCTGGGGCACGATCAGCCCTTTGAACTTCTCCTTACGGGCACGGATGGCCACAGAGAGCACACCACTGACGGGCTTCAACTTGCCGTCGAGCCCCAACTCGCCGATCATCATATAGTCACCCAAGATCTTCTCGCTGATCTTCCCATGGGCAGCCAAGATGCCAATGGCTAACGGCA
>JAEEPF010000286.1 GCA_016284635.1 Prevotella sp. | reverse complement strand
CCGTTACCGATAGCAACGAGCACGGTGTCGCATTCGATTTCGAAGCTTGCACCTTCGACCTTGACCGGACGCGGACGGCCCTTTTCATCGGGTTCGCCGAGTTCGTACTTGTCGACGAGCATGCCGCGCACGTGGCCGGCTTCGTCGCCAAGGATCTTGGCCGGGTTCTGCAGAACGCAGAATTCGACACCCTCTTCCTGGGCATGGAGAACTTCTTCCTTACGGGCCGGAAGTTCGTTCATGCTGCGGCGGTAAATGATGCGGACCTTTTCGGCACCGAGACGGAGAGCCATACGAGCAGCGTCCATAGCGACGTTACCACCACCGAGAACGACCACGTTCTTACCGGGCCACATCGGAGTATCGGCGTTTTCCTTGTCGTAGGCGCGCATGAGGTTAGCGCGGGTCAGGTATTCGTTAGCAGCGAACACACCGACCAGGTTTTCACCTTCAATGTTCATGAAGAGCGGGAGGCCAGCACCGGTACCGACGAACACGGCATCGAAGCCATCCTTTTCAATGAGGTCCTTGAGCTTACGGGTACGGCCGATGACAAAATTTGTCTCGAACTTCACGCCCATGGCGGCAAGGGATTCAATTTCGTTGTCCACGATCTTCTTCGGAAGACGGAATTCAGGAATACCGTAGCGGACCACGCCACCAAGCTTGTGGAAAGCTTCGAAGATGGTCACGTCGTGGCCTTCGCGGCGAACGTCGGCAGCGACGACCAAGCCGGCAGGACCGGAACCGATCACAGCCACCTTCTTGCCGGTAGCAGGCTTCACGGCCGGCACAGAGGCGCCACCGTTGTTGCGTTCATAGTCAGCAGCAAAGCGTTCCAAACGGCCGATAGCCACAGCCTGGTTCACGTCCTTGTGCATCTTGCCCATGGTGCAGTTCATCTGGCACTGGCGTTCCTGCGGGCAAACGCGACCGCAGATAGCCGGGAGCAAGCTCGTTTCCTTAATCTTGGCGATAGCGGCCTTGAAGTCACCTTCGGCAATCTTCGCGATGAAGGCCGGGATGTCGATGTGCACCGGGCAGCTTTCGACGCAGAACGGCTTCTTACAGGCGAGGCAGCGGTTGGCTTCCACGATGGCCTGGGCTTCGGTGTAACCCTGAGCCACTTCTTCCATCACGCGAGCGCGATAGGACGGTTCGAGCTGCGGCATCGGCTGAGCCGGAATAGCAGTCTTGTCCTTGGGCTTGAGCGGCTGCGGAAGAGCCTTAATCTTTTCGAGTTCCACCTTGGCGGCGGCATCCAACTGTTCACGAGTCAAATGTTCAGACATTACTTGCTCTCCTTGGCCTTTGCGTCAGCCATCTTATCAATGTTGCACTTGTGGCCGTCGTTGGCACCGAAACGGTGCAAGGCTTCCTGTTCCTGGGGCTTGAAAGCGCCCATACGCTGGAGCATGTTGTTCCAGTCGACTTCGTGGCCGTCGAATTCCGGGCCATCGACGCAGACGAACTTCGTCTTGCCACCGATCGTCACGCGGCAGCCACCGCACATGCCGGTTCCGTCCACCATGATGCTGTTGAGGCTGACCACGGTCTTGACTTCGTAGGGCTTGGTAGTGAGAGCGCAGAACTTCATCATAATCGGAGGACCGATTGCGATGACCATGTCCGGCTTGCCCTTGGTGTCTTCGCAGAGTTCCTTAAGCGGTTCAGTCACGAGACCCTTACGGCCATAAGAACCGTCGTCGGTCATGAAGATGATGTTGTCAGCGAGAGCAGTCATTTCTTCCTTCATGAGGAAGAGGCTTTCGTTACGGGCACCCATGATGATGGTGACCTTGTTGCCGGCGGCCTTGAGGGCCTGAACGATCGGGTGCATCGGGGCGATACCCACGCCACCGCACACGCAGACCACGTGACCAAAGTTTTCGATATGGGTCGGGGAACCGAGCGGGCCCACGAGCACCGGAATATCGTCACCGACTTCGAACTTGGAAAGTTCGGTGGTGGTCTTACCGACGGTCTGGAAAATCAAAGTGATAGAGCCTTCAGTCGTGTCGGCATCGGCGATGGTGAGAGGCACGCGTTCGCCGTTGTCCTTGTTCGTCTGGAGGATGATAAACTGGCCGGCCTTACGCTCTTGAGCGATCAGCGGGGCCTCGACGCGGAATTGGAATACCGCAGGAGATAACTGCTTTTTAAAGAGAATTTTTGCCATAGTGGGTCGAAAAATAGAAAAAGGCACCCCGAACGAGGTTGCCTTTTTAGTAAAAAGATGTCCCAAAACGGGCAAAAACAGCCCGACTAGGCAATTAGAAGTAGATGAATCCGCCGAAGCTCACGAACACGCCTTCGCCATTGAAGATGGACTTGGTATCGGTAAAGAAGGAATCGCCAAAGGCAAATTC
>JAEEPF010000103.1 GCA_016284635.1 Prevotella sp. | reverse complement strand
TGCGGTAGGGGCTCTTGTCGCCACGACTGTCAAGATAAACACCGAACTCACCGGCCACACCCTCGACAGAGTAGTACCACTGTCCCTCAGGCACCTTGATGATCGGCTTCTGCTTCACATAGAAGTCACCCTCAGGAATGTTGTCGATGAGCTGCTCAATGATGTTCAGGCTCTGATACATCTCGTTGATGTGGACGAGGTAACGGTCCATGGAGTCACAGCCGCTGAGCGTGCACTGCTCCCACTCCACCTTGTCGTACATGTCGTACGGGTGGTTCTTGCGCACGTCGTTCTTCCAACCGGAAGCACGTCCGGCAGGACCGGTCACAGCGTAGTTGATACAATCCTCAAGCGACATCGGACCGCAGTTCTCCAGACGGTTGTGGGTGATGACATTGTCGCCAAACACATCCATATACTCCTGGATCGTCGGACGCAGATACTTCACCAGATCCTTCACGTTCTTGACGAAGTTAGAATCGATGTCATCCTGCAGGCCACCGATGCGGTAGTAGTTCTGGATCAGACGTCCGCCTGTGGTCTCCTCCATGCAGTTGAGCACATGCTCACGGTCGCGCATGCCATAGAGCATCGCCGTGAGGGCGCCCAGGTCCTGACCTACGCAAGAGGTGTAGAGCAGGTGGGAGTCAAGACGCTGCAGCTCGTCCATAATGGTGCGGATGTACTTGATGCGGTCGGTAAGCTCCACGCCCAGACCTTCCTCAATCACACCAACTAAAGCGTGGCGGTGCTGCATGGCGCCCAGATAGTTAAGACGATCCGTCAAGGCAAGCGTCTGGGGATAGGTCATATCCTCCCACATCTTCTCAATCGCACGGTGGATATAGCCGAGGTGCGGATAGATGCGCTTCACGGTCTCGCCGTTGAGCACGGTCTGTAGACGGAGCACGCCGTGAGTAGCCGGGTGCTGGGGACCTATATTGATCACATAGTCGTCAGTGCCGAAGAGTTTGTTCTGCTTAGACTGGAGATTGCCATCCTTGTCGATGAAATACTCCAGACCGTAGTCGGGCTCCTCATCATCCTCCAGGGTATATGCGTCGTTGAACTTCCAGTCCTTGCGGAAGGGATAGCCCTTGAAGTCGCTGCGGAGGAACAGGCGGCGCATATCCTTATGGCCGAGGAACACAATGCCGTAGAAGTCAAAGACCTCACGCTCCAGCAGGTCGGCCACCTTCCAGATGTCAGAAACGGTGGGGATATAAGCCATCATCTGACCGTCGGTATCGCCTGTGCCGTTGCTTGACATACCGTCGCCGCAGATTTGCGTCCTGGCCATCATCTTCACAGAGCAACGCTTGTGGTTCTCCGTATTCTCAAGGATATAGACACAGCCTAAGCCGCACTCATCTGAAAGACCACTCTTGGGGAAGTCCTCACCGACGATCGTCACAAGATAGTCAAAATGCTCTTTCTCCTTCAAGTCCTGCATCTTCTGATGGAACTTGTCAAACTCAAATTCTAAGAATGTCAGTTTCATACGGCAGCCTCCTTTCTTTCTTTAGCATCGGATTGACACGGATTCTCACGGACTTCATTCTTCCGTGCGTCTCCGTGTTCTTCTGTGGCCAACTTAAAGTCTTCTGGAACATCCGTGATGACCAGTGGCTCACGACGATGGTCGCCCAGCTTGTTGCGGAACGTCAGCTCCTCGTTGGATACGCCAAGTTCGCGCTCCTCAGCAGTCTGTTTGTGGTTGGCACCGCCAAAGAACTTCTCGGCCTTCACCTTGCGCTGCAGCTGCATCATGCCGTACATGATAGCCTCTGGACGCGGGGGGCAGCCAGGAATAAACACATCGACGGGCACGATCTCCTCAATACCCTTCACCACGTGATAGCTCGACTTGAACGGACCGCCGCTGATGGCACAGCCACCGACGGCAATCACGTACTTAGGCTCAGCCATCTCGTCGTAAAGACGCTTCAGGGCGGGGGCCATCTTGTGGGTGATGGTTCCTGCACACATGATCAGGTCAGCCTGACGGGGAGAGTTACGCGTCACCTCAAAACCGAAGCGGGCAAAGTCGTAACGGGCACAGCCGCAGGCCATGAACTCAATACCACAGCAGGATGTAGCGAAGGTCAGCGACCAGAGAGAGTTCGCACGTCCCCAGTTGATCAACTGGTCCAGCGAACCGGTAATCACATTGACGCCGCCCTCATGGAGCTCGTCAACAATCTTCTCCAACGAGGCGTTGTCGTTCCACTCCTCGTAGGGAATACTCTTGATGTAGGGCTTCTTTACTTCCATTCCAAGTCTCCTTTCCGCCAGGCGTAAGCCAAGCCTAAAACCAGAACTACCAGGAAGAAGCCGATCGACAGCAATGCCATCGCACCGAAGTCCTTCACTACTACAGCCCATGGATACAGAAACACCGTTTCCACATCGAACATGAGGAACAAGATGGCGAAGAGGTAGAATCCCACCGAGATAGGCAGCCATGAGGTGCCTCGCGTGGGGATACCACTCTCATACGGCTCACCCTTCACCTTCGCGTAGGACCGGGGTCCTATCAGCTTGGCTACGACATAAGCCGCCACCACCAATGTAATAGCCGTCAACAAGACGGTAATTAACAAAGCATAGTTCATAAATAATTAATATAATGTTATAACAATATTGTTTCGTTCTTAAGCATATGTTCCATCAAAAATGTACCTTTGCCGCTTTTGTGCTGCAAAGGTACAAATAATATTTGTAAATTAGGCGAATAATTATTAATAAATTAATAATAATTGTTAATGCCCCTCTATTATCTCTGTGATTGCCTCTCCAATGCAGGCATTCGGCTGCTGGATATGCAACATCTGGGTGACGGTAGGAGCAATGTCTGTGATGTGTACCTCGCGGCTGGTGCTGCCATGTTCCACTTCCCAGCCATAGAACAGCAGGGGGATATGCGCATCGTAGGGATTCCACTCGCCATGGGTCGTACCCACAGGCGATGAACCTGGCCCAAACTCATACCAGCCAGCCTCAAGCACTAGCAGCAGGTCGCCAGAACGACGAGGATGATAGCCCAAGAGCGCACGACTGCGGATGACATCAGGCACACTCCACGTGTTCACCTTCTCAAAGTCCATCACAAACTGCACATGGGGCAACTGTCTGGCATAGTCGATCAGGGCCTCCTTCACCTGACTCAGCGTGAGTCCCTGTTCCTTGATCTTACCGTGGTTCAGGTACACACGATAGCTATTGATGCCATTGATGATGGACATATCGGCTCCCAGCTTGTCGCGCAGATAGGTCTTCAACGCAGAGCCCATCACATCCTCTCTGACACGCCAAGCACCGCCATTCAGCCCGTGGTCTTCCATCCACTGGTAGTTGTGGGCTGCACCATGATCAGCAGTAAGGAAGAGCAGGTAGTTGCCCATGCCCACCTGTTCGTCGAGGGCCTTGAGCAGTCGCCCCAGATCCTTGTCGAGCTGTAGATAGGCACCGTCTGTATGCTCACCACGCGTGCCCCAGGCATGTCCGATGACATCAGTCTGGGAATAGCTGACGCAGAGCATGTCCGTCACGTCACCTTTACCCAGCTGCTCACCCTTCAGAGCGGCAATGGCCATGTCTGTAGTCACGGTGCCACAGATGGGATCGTCACCGATATTCCTATTCAGCTCCTGCGCCTTCTTGTTCTTCTTCAGTTCGTTGTTATAGGCTTTGGCCCAATCAGGAAGCTCATTCATATAATAGGTACTGGAGATGAAGCACACGTTCTTCGCATCAAGCCAGTAGGCGGCATTGGCAGAACGTCCTGCGGGAAAGATAGCAGCACGGTCCTTATACGACACGCCGATTACCTTAGAACGGAAGTCGGTGTGCATCCTCAGCTGGTCGCCGATGGTCGTTGAGAGCAGATTGCGAGGCGACATCATTCCTTTCTTGGAGTCGCTGCCGACACAGTTCACTGTCGTATCACCACAACAATACACACGTGTATCGTCGATGAAGAAGTCGTTGCCACAGATGCCATGCAAGGCAGGTGTCGCACCAGTATAGGCACTCGTATGTCCGATGGCTGTCACCGTCGGCAGATAGTTGATCAGGCAGTTGTCACAGGAGAATCCCTCCTCGATGAGCCGTTTGAAGCCATCGTCGCCAAACTGGTCATAATACCTGGGCAGGTAGTCCCATCGCATCTGATCTACCACGATTCCCACCACCAACTTAGGACGCTCATTCATCTTCGTCCCAGCCCACACCTGCGTCGCACCACACACGAACAACAGTAATATCAATAATTGTTTTCTCATACAAGTTTTGCCTAATCATTACAAATAGGGCGCAAATTTACGTAAATAATCTGAGACTTCCAAATAATTGGTGAAAAATCTGACTGATTATTTGGTGGAAAGGAAATAAATACCTAACTTTGCAGCAACAACAATAGCAATGAATAAGATAATCAAGAAAATACTAAAGATCGTTGGAGGCACCCTGGCAGTAGTCGTCGCACTGCTGGGAGCGGCATTAATAGCCCTCAACAACAAGTCTCTCCAGAAAAAGGTGCTGGACGACATTGTACAAGAATTGCGACTCAAACTGGATACCAAGGTGGAGATCGACAGCATCAGCGTCAACATGTTCAACCTGGACCTCAATCTCTTCGGCATCAAGATAGACGACCGTCAACAGCGCGAGATGCTCAGGGTGGAGAAGGTTTCTGCCAACCTTGTGCTGATGAAGCTGCTGCAAAAAAAAATCGTCATCGAGCAGGCAGAACTCATTGGTGCCAAGGCCCTGCTGCTGAAACCCTCAAAGGAAGAACCCGCCAACTATCAGTTTGTGATCGACGCCTTCAAGAAGCCTAAGGACAAGACGAAAGAGGAAAAGAAAAAGAAGACGAAAAGCAAGATGGAGTTTGACATCAGCGCCGCGTCGTTGAAGGATGTCCGCGTCAAGCACAACGAACTCGACATATACCTACGTCAGGCCAGTTACAACAATGGCTGGATTAGTGGCCAGACCGTTGAGATAGACAGCGTCACCCTCGTCTGCGACACAACCTTCAAAGCAGGACTGAAACCATACAGCGCTTCCCTCGGCCATCTGAAACTCAACGGCGACCTTGAGCAACAGATATTCAAGGTGGATGTGTACGATGTATCCTACATGTGGCAATCGCTGTGGAAGAAGCGCAATATCATGGTGGACAATCAGGCTGCCGTCGGCCACCTGACTGCCAATGTGAGCCATGGGCGATACAGCGCAACGGTAAAACAGGCGCATTACAAGAACGACAACCATCTGCCCCGTAAGAACACAGGCAAGCCTAAGCGCGGTTTCTTTGATGCCAAGCACCTCGACGTCATCGCCGATTTCCACGTAGTGCTCGACTCCATCAGCAAGAATGGTATCACGGGCCATCTGAATGAGTTCACGGCCAAGGATTCCATCACCGGCATCGACATCCGCAAACTCCAGGCAAAATTCAAATATGTCAAGGACAAGATTGACCTGCGAGAAATCTGTGTCCAGCAGAAGAGCACCGTCCTCAATATCACCAGCGGTGCAATCGTGCTGCCCAGCAAGAAAGAAGGACGCGAATTCTCCTACTCTACGGGTGTCATTACTGGTACGGCCTACTTGAAAGACATCTCCAGAACCTTCGCCCCTGTGCTGAAGAACTTCACGCTGCCCCTCAACCTCAGCCTGACGATGAAGGGCAACAAAAACTCCATCAGCTTCCGCAACGTGAAGGTAAGCACCAACGACAAGAAACTGCAACTCGCTGCCACAGGCGGTATCACCGACTTGAAAGACAAATACAAGCTCCACGTCAAGTTCGATATCAACAGCATGACCGCCAAAACGGGCGTTACAGAAAAGATTATCAACCAGTTTGCCACCAAGAAGCTGATGATGAACCAACTCAACAACCTGGGCGACATCAACTATACGGGCAGTTTCGACGTATTATATAAAAAGGAGATCTTCAGAGGACTGTTGAAGACGGCTGCCGGCAACCTCAACTTTGAGTTCGCGTTAGACGAACTGAATAAATATGTCAACGGAAAGGTCAGTTCCAACAACCTCCAACTGGGCAAGGTGATGAACTTGAAGGGTATGGGGCCGATGGATGCCTCAGCCAATTTCACCATCGACATCAGTAAACCTCGTACAGCCAAGATGCGCAAGGCGAAAGGCGGCAAACTGCCCATCGGTTTCTTCAATGCGACAGTCAATGACGTTGCCTTTAAGGGTATCCATATCCGTAACCTCACTGCCACACTCAACAGCGACGGCGCCGTTGCCACTGGCGACGTGTACCAGAGCGGCAGGATCAGGGATCTGTATTTCTCCTACTCTTTCACCGACACAGACCAAATGCAGAAGATGAAGATCACTAAACCTGGCATCAAGTTCCATAAAGAGACCGAAGAGTACAAGGCTCAAAGGGCTGAGCGCAAAGAGCAGAAGAAGCTGGACAAACAGGCGAAAAAGGAACAGAAGAAGCAGGAGAAGGAGGCGAAGAAGGCTCAGAAGGAACAGGAAAAGCAGGCGAAGAAAGCCCAAAAGGAAAAGGAGAAGCAACAAAAGGAACTGGAGAAGCAGCAGAAAGGCGAGTCTCAGGATGGTGAGAAGAAAGGCTTCTTCAAGAAACTATTCGGCAAGAAGAAAAAGACGGAGACTACATAGCCTCCGTCCTTTCTATGATTTCCAGACACATACGACTGTTGTGATAGGGACACTTCCAGAACCCCGCCTTATCATCGTCGAGGTTCAGTGATCCGTCAGGTCGACGGCTCCAGAACCACTCGCCATTCTCCCAGTCAATCAGCTGTTCCTTGATATACGTCCAACAACGCTCTGCCCGGTCAAAGGCTTCTTCGTCGCCAAAGTGCTGCCAGATATTAAACCATCCCACAACATTCTCAGCCTGAACCCACCAGTGAAGATCATCATCCACATGGCCTGTATCAAGATTGGCCTCATGGATCATAGCTCCGTCTGGACGCAGACCCTTCTCTGAGGCTTTCGCCACAATACGCACGATGCCCTCCACCTTTCTCAGCACTTTCTCGTCGCCCAACACAAGGGCAGCCTCATGCATCAGCCATGAGCACTCGATATCGTGGCCATAACTCTCCAGATGTCCAGCACCACGCGTCCAGTCCATCTCAAAGAAGAGGTCGAGATGATGAGTCTCTGGGTTCAGGATCCTATCCGTGAAAATGTCAATCAGATTGCGCAACGAGGCCTCCACCCTAATCATCGTCTCCATAGGCACACTCACGCCAATGGGGAGCACAGACCCGAGAACAGGCACATAGTCGCACGATTCTTGAGCATGCATCTCTTTCAGGCATCGCAACAGGTTCGTATAAGGCTCTATGATGTGCAGATGGGTGTTCTGCGACTTAGGGAAGTTCGCGTCAAATTCAGAGAGGCGCATGTCTGCAATCTCCCCCCAATCTCGCGTACAGGCTTCAATATAACCGTTATGCTCACGATCCAATGCGTGCTCCTCAATGCAGTCATAGAGTTGCAACGCATAGTCAAGAGCCTCCCTGTCGCCAGTAGCCCGTGCATATTCTGAGAGTCCATAGATAGCAAAGCCGATGGCATAGAACTGCTTCTTGGTGTCGAGGGGATTCCCCTTGTAATCGACACTCCAAAAGACACCGCCAAACTCTGTATCGATAAAATGCTCAATGAAATAATCCCTCGCCCTTGTGGCCATCTCCAGATACTCAGGCTTCCTCATCACCCGATAGGCTGCAGAGAACGACCAGAGGATACGGGCATTGAGGATGGCACCCTTCTCTGCCTCCGGATGGAGCACATTATGTCCGTCTATACGTCCATAGAATCCGCCATTCTCGCGGTCAACCATCTTGGTCTGCCATAAACGCAGGATGTTGTTTTCCAATACATCCTGCATCTCTTGTCTCATTGTTTTAACTGACATCATCGATGTGTTATGCGTCAAACTCACGTGCTTTCTTCAACTCTCTGTTGATCTCCTCCACACGCTTGGTAGTCAGCGGATAGAACCACACCACGATGATAGCCAAGCCAGCCACCATAGCCGGGATGAAGCTCATGAGCCAGCGCAGCACCATCAGCGCACTCTCAGGCTGCACAACACCTGCCTCCAACTGGGCCGCATCCGTGATATAGCCGAAGCCGGAGAGGAGCCACAGCACAGCAGCACCACCGATGGCACCACCAAATTTCTGAGCCATTGAGGCCGACGAGAAGATCAGACCCGTAGAAGCAGTCTGGTACTTCAACTCTGCATAGTCACTCACGTCAGCATACATACTCCAGATCAGCGGCGACATAATACCTGTGAAGATGGAGATGATTACCTGCAAAATAAGCATCATCCAGAAGCCCTCCGGTGTGCAAGGCACGAAGAAGAAGGAGATACTGAACACCACCAAGGCGGCATTCACCAGGATGAAGGTAGTCTTCTTACCAAGCTTCTGGGCGATGGGCACACAAAGGGCGACACCAGCCATATTGGCCACCTCGCCGATACCCAGGAACAGACCAGAATAGAAAAGGAACATCAGACCAAAGAACGTCAACTGCACATCCGGACCGATGATATCAAGGAAGAAGTAAGCCACCGTTGCACCGCGCACCGTGTTGAACAAGTTAGAACACAAGGCGGCACCAATGAGTAGCCACCAAGGCTTGTTAGACAGTAACGACTTAAAGTCACTACCCACACTCACCGTCGATACGGTCTTCAGATGTTCCTTCGTCAGCAGGAAGCAGAGGATGAACATCACAAAGCAGGCAGACGCGATGACACACATAGCCCAGAACCAGCCCTCAGGCGACTTATACCCACCAAGTCTGTTGGTCAGGGGTTCCCAGAGGAACAGGGCGAGGAACGAACCGCCGTATGCGAAGAACATACGGAACGAGGAGAACACGGTCTTCTCATTCGTATCGTCCGTCATCACACCCAGCATCGCTCCATACGGCACGTTGATACCCGTATAGACCGTCATCATCATGATGTAAGTGATGTACGCCCAAATCAGTTTTGCGCCATAGTCCCAATCGGGTGTGGTAAACAGCAGGATACCACAGATGGAGAAGAACGGTGCCACCCACAACAGGTAGGGACGGTACTTACCCCATTTCGTGTTCGTACGGTCGGCGATGATACCCATCATCGGGTCAGAGACAGCGTCCCAGATACGAGTGACGAGCACAAGCACACCTGCATCAATCAGCGAGAGGCCGAAGATGTTTGAATAGAAGATAGGAAGATAGTAAGAGAACACCTTCCAAAAGGTCGATGATGACATATCACCGAAGCCATAACCGATCTTTTCGATTAATTTAGTCTTTGCCATAGATCTTGTTATTTATGATTTACAATTTACGATTTGTTGGCGCGATTCTTGGCCACAAGGCGCTTGATAGTCTCCACGCTGGCAGCAGTGGTCAGGCCATCCTCAGGCGTATTCATACAGTAGTCGATGAGCCTGTCAACGGTCGATGTCGCCACATGCATACGGGTGTCAGCCGAAGCGTAGTAGATGAACACCTTGCCGTCCCCATCTGCAATCCAGCCGTTGGCGAAGGCCACGTTCATCACATCGCCCAGGTACTCGTCGCCCTCTGGCACAAGGAAATAGCCACCCGGCTGAGCTATCACCTTCGTGGGATCGTCCAGCGCAGTCATATACATATAGAGCACATAGCGCAGGCCGTCGGCTGTGGCACGTACGCCATGAGCCAGATGTAGCCAGCCCTTCTTTGTCTTAATGGGATGCGGACCCTCACCGTTCTTCACCTCCGTGATGGTATGATAGTGACGGGCGTTAATGATCTTCTCTTCCTTCACCTCAGCATGGGTGATGTCGTCAACAAGTGCCCAGCCGATACCACCGCCTGAACCTGTGTCGATGAAGCCGTCCTGAGGACGGGTGTAGAAGGCGTACTTGCCGTCGACGAACTCTGGATGCAACACGACGTTACGCTGCTGCGACTTAGTCTTCAGGTCCGGCAGACGCTCCCAGGTCTTCAGGTCCTTCGTACGGGCGATACCAGCCGTAGCCGTAGCAGCGGAGAGGTTGCCCGGCTGTGAGTCGTCGTGACGCTCAGCACAGAACACGCCGTAGATCCAGCCGTCCTCGTGCTGCGTGATACGCATATCATAGATGTTCGTTGCGGGAATCACATCGTCAGGCATCGTGATGGGCTCCTCCCAGAAGCGGAAATTGTCGATGCCGTTGGGCGACTCAGCCACAGCGAAATAGCTCTTACGATCTGCACCCTCCACACGGACGACAAGCACATACTTACCCTGCCACTTGATAGCGCCTGAGTTCAGCGTGGCATTGCACATGATACGCTGCATCAGGTAGGGATTGTCCTGCTCATTGAAATCATATTTCCATTCCAGTGGCACGTGAGCAGCCGTCACCACTGGATACTTATACTTCTCATAAATGCCGTTCCCCCACTCGACGGGTTCGTTCTTACGGCTCAGCAGCTCCTCATGGTGTTTACGCAGGGCTGCCACTTTCTGTTCATATTCGGTCATTGTTGCCGTTATTTATTAATTTCGTTCAAGAATAGCACATTATTCTTATCATACATTTCTATAAAATAAGGTGCATCGGGCTTGGAGGGCGAGGGACCGAACCACTCCTCCTTGTAGTTGCGCCATACGAGGAAGTAACTGATGGGATACTTGTCGAGTACGGGTGTCAGCGTCGACATCCACCATGTAGAATCTGTGAGGTTCTTCAGTCCGCACTCCGTCAGGGCAGCAATCTTTCCACGATCAGCAGCAAACTTCGTAAGCATAGCGAGGTTGGCGTCCAACTGTGAGACGAAGTCCTCCTTTGTGCCCCACTGGTAACCGTCGATGCCTACGAGTGAGATACGGTTGTCACCAGGATAGCGCTCAAGATATTTAGCCTCGTCGAGGTTGGCAGCCATACCGGGTGAATAGGCCCAGAGCAGGTTGTCGAGACCGCGACCGTTCAGGTAGTCCTGTAACAGGTTCCACAGCCCTTTATACTCGTCTGCCGTACAGAGCTTCTCTCCCCACCAGAACCACGAACCTGTGTTCTCGTGCCAAGGACGGAAGATGATAGGCACCTTCTGACCGTCTGCGGTCTTCAACGTCTCAAGGAAATCGCCCACGCGACGCATCCATCCCAAGAAGGGTTTCTCATGAGAACCGCCTACCAACACATTCTTTACAACCGTCGTGTCACTGATGTCCCAAGCCGATCCCTCCGGGAACTTCTGGCCGTCAAGACCTCCACGAGGTTTCGTGGTCAGCGGGTTACGGGGATGCCAGCTGATGGTGATGATACCACCACGCTCATAGTGCTTGATGATCTCCTCACGCATCTTTGTAAAAGGCACGCTGTCGAGGTTCTTGGCGTCGCCCATCTCGATGCCGCCGAGTTCAAAGCCCATCACGGCGGGCCAGTCGCCACAGACGTTCTTCACGTCGCTAGAGTCGGGCTGATAGTCCCAAGTCAGACCATAGAACGGATCGTCCTGATGGCCAAACATATATCCTTTACTGCGAAGCGTATCGAGGCGCTCCATCAACTGCTGTGCTGCCGTCTTCTCCGGTTCAGCCTGTTTCTGTGTCGTGCAAGCGGCCAATGCTATTGCCGCGATTGCCATTGCTATATACTTTTTCATATCTGAATTATCTGAGTAATTTGGGTATTCTGATTTTATCTAAGTTTCATCTGTTTGAGCAGCCAGTTCTCCCACTCGTCCCACTGCTCCTGGAACCAGAAGTGCCACGTGGCTTGATAGGGCTTAATGGTCTTCGGGCCCTTTACCGTGTTATACGTTGCCCAGGCAGTGGTGGGAGGCACCACATCGTCGTTATAGCCGAACGAGAACCAACCCGCCTGCTGGTCGGTGATCAGCCGGGCGAAGTTGATGCCGTCGTAATAGCGCGATGTCTCAATCTGCTTCTCCTGACCTACACCTTTATTATAATAGAAGTAATGCGGCCAGCCGCAGGCGATGCCCTTCAGCGAGTTCGTATGGTCGCAGCAGGCGGCGTGCACAGGAGCATAGTACGTGATGCGCTTGTCGAGGCCAGCCGTAGCGAGTGAGAGGAATCCACCCTGCGACGAACCCGTCACACCCAGTTCCTTACCGTTCCAAGGCGTGAATTCCTCGATATAGTCGAGAGCACGGATACAGCCGACGATCACGCGCTTATAATAATGTTTGTCGCGATTGTCCATATTGAACTCCCAGTAGCCCATCAGCGCACCGTTGAACACATCGTCGTACACCTTCTGCTCCATCGTCACAGGAATGCCGTGAATGCCGATCTCCAATGTGATGGCGCCCTGAGCTGCCGTCCAGATGTCACCGCCGTAAGGTCTCACACCGGCACCAGGCACACGCAACAGCGCCGGATACTTGCCTTCTTTCACGGGCACACTGAGGATGCCATACGTGCGGTAGTTCGCCTGCAGGTTCTGAAACGACACCTCATACACGTTCACATCCTTCGTGCAACGCTCGGGCAACAGTCGCTTCGTGGGTTCGAGAGGGGTCTTGCGGGCCTCCTTGATGACACCCTGCCAAAACTCCGAGAAGTCCTTGGGCATCACCGTCGACGGCTGCAACAGCTCTGGCGAGAACGCAGCACCACAGGCACCCTTGTACTCCTTGCCGTCCACGTGGGCCGTCACGTCCACACGGTAGAAGCCGGGCTGCTTCATCGTACCTGTCAACTTCGTCGTCCCGTCTTTCAGTACGGTCTGCTTCTTCACGTCCTGGTACATCTCAGGGCCTGCGGCGAGGTCGATGCTCA
>JAEEPF010000285.1 GCA_016284635.1 Prevotella sp. | reverse complement strand
CGGCCCACTTCCTGTTCGTAGGTTTCGATGATACCACGCTTGACAAGGGCAGAGATCGTGGCGAGGGTGTGACCCTGATTGAGCAATTCATCGCGGGTAATACCTGCGAAATAGTTTACAGTTGACGGTTTACTGTTTACAGGTGATTTGCTGGCAAGCCCTTCATCCATTCCGCCTACAGTGTATTCATCTGTCAACTGTAAACTGTCAACTGTAAACAAAGACAAATCGAGGAAGTCGATGAAGGCTTTCTGCTGGGAGGGTGCACGCTGGAGCATATCAAGAGCGATATGGAGAGCACGCTCAGAACGGAACTTAGGGGTAAGACGGATGTAAATCTCGGTCTTGGGACGGTAGCCGTCTTCTGCTTTCAGGCCTGCAGGGAGAGCAGCCTTATAGACCTCACCAATGGGCGAGAGATAATAGTCGGAAATCCAACGCCAGAGGTTGAGTTGAGAGTCTAACAGAATCGGCGATGCGTCAAGGATTTGAAGGATGGATTTGATCTTCGACACACTGGGGACAGTCCCCCTGTAATCCGGTCGCTGCGCTTCCTTCTCACAGAGGGGACAGTCCCCGTGTGTCGAAACGACGATGCCGACATAGGTTTTGTTGCGGCCGAAGGGTACAAGAACACGATGGCCAACGGCAACCTGCCGCTCCAGCTCTGGCGGAACGGAATAAGTGAACACGCCGTCGAGAGGAAGCGGCAGGATGACGTCTATATACAATTTGTGATTTGATTTTTACGATTTAGAAATAGTAGGCGGCAGAGATTTGCCAGGCGTGGTTGTGGGTATCCACATCATCCCAGTTCTTGAACTCACCCGACTTGCCAGCAGCGAGATTATAGGTTAAACCTATCTCGAGATGGCCCAAGACATAGACACCAGCACCGAAGTTGATACTCAGATTGGCATCCTTCAAGCGATACTCACCGAAATCGGTATCAAATACCTTGTCGGCCACGGGGAAGCCGAACTGAGGGCCTAATGCGAGGTAGAGACCTGCGAGGCTGCTAAAGCCGATGTTGTAACGCAGATTAACGGGCACTTGAATAGACTTCTGCTTGATGGTCTCACCGCCTGTGTTCACGACCAGCTTACTTTCTTCAGCCTTATAACCGCCAGTGACATCGGCACTACGCTCATCGTAGAGGGCTGCAATGTCTACTCCAAAGCCTGCGGGCAGTGAAATCTTTAATGTTGGACCTACGAAAAAGCCCGTTTTATTATCAGACTGGAAAACATCCTTGCTGAACGACATCTTGGTGATGTTGAGACCACCCTTCACGCCGAACTTGATTCCCTGTGCCTGTGCGGTCATCGTCATAGCAACTGCCAGCACAACTAACGTAATGATTCTTTTCATGATTGATTCTGTTTAAATTGAATATGATGGTGCAAAGATACAAAAAAAGAGCGAACGAGCGCTCTTTTTTCATATCTTTTTTGATTTCTGTGTCTTTTTAGTGTCTTTCGCGACGGACAGAGACACGGGCGCTGCCAGAGGAAGAAGAGGCTGACGAACCACCCTTCGACTTCGAGGCCTTCGAACGACGGACACTGCTCTTCGGTGCGCTATTGCCCTTAGCCTTCGCCTTCTTGGCTGCCTTCACGTTCTGAGGATTATTGTTTGCGATGCTGTCAAGAGAGTCTTTTTTCTCAGGGTCACCGAAGATATTCTTACGGAAGGCTTCGAGTTCCTTCTCAATGCGCATTTGTTCGGCAGAGAGTTTCGTCGTGTCACCGTCGCAGAGTTGCAGAAGCGTTTTTCCCTGGGCGTTGTTAGTCTTATAGATCTTGCCACGGTACCTATTAAGCGTAAAGAAATCATCCATCGTCATCGTGGCAGCATTATTGAGGTTCGACGTCATCACCGTCTGACGGTTGAGGAAGGGTTCGAGGTCGCTGTACTTCACCCAGAAGAGAGGATACTGCGTGGCCTCGCCGCCAAAGTCGTCTTCACGCATCATCACCGGACAGAGCGCCATTACCTTAATATGGAAGGCTGCATTGGCCTGATCGTAGTAGGCACTTTCCTTCAGATAGTACTTCGTGACCTCCTGCGAAGGGATATCACTATTGTCGACTTTCAGTTTGCCGTCTTGCTCCTCATAGAAGATATGACGGTCGTCAAGCAGTGTCTTCATCTCAATCTTCGTCTGGTCGTTGAACACATCTGCACCGTCGTTGGCGATAGAGTATTCATAGACGGGGATATAGTTGTTCTGCGCCAGCTTGAAGATATAGGTGAAGAGATTCATCTGCTTACCCTCAGGCTGTACGGGATAGTAAAGTCCGGCATTGGCATCCTTCGTGAGGTCGATCTCACGATAGATATCACGACGCCACACCACATCCTCAGGCATATC
>JAEEPF010000284.1 GCA_016284635.1 Prevotella sp. | reverse complement strand
TTGGAAGCATGGCCACAGTGTGCGCAGCTTTCACATCATGTTCAAAAGGAGAAGAGCTCTTCGACAGCGGTTATGTTGTAACCCAGCAGAAGAGTGAGTATGCAAAAAACTTCGAAAAGAAGTATGGCCCTATCGATCCCAATCAGACTTGGGACTTCGCTACGATGGAACCCATTTCCTACCTGCCTTCAACTACCCCCGCTGGTACACGTGAGACAGATGGCGCTGCAACTTCCGGTGACGTCACATTAGACTCATCTGGTGAGATGTACATCGGGAATAGCGTCGTTACCTGGATGCACGATAATATGGAGGCTGGTAAGAACAACTCTCAGAAAGGTAGTCCTTTCATTTCGGTAACCGATCAGCAATTCTTCACCATCGTTCCTTTCTATCAGGGATGTGCCAGTTATTACTGGGAGTTGTGGATGAACGTCGGAGGTAAAGAGCTTATGATTTGGAAGAAAAACGATGCTTTGACATATCAGGATTCTAAAGGAAATTGGAAATCACCGACAAACCAGAATGGTATCCCTCTTACTGCAGAACAAATCAAGGCTCCCACATACAAATTTAAGGCAACCCCCAATCAGACCATGTATTTCTTCCTGAAGGTATGGACTGGCGGTGATAATGCATATTCAAGAGGCGACGCTCCCTCCAGGATTTCCTCACTGGATAATATGATGCTGGCTCTGGAAGGTGTCCAAGGCTTGACTGGTATCCCTGAGGGCTATAAAGTGACCGTCATTGGCTGTGAGGATAATTCAAAGACTGCCTCTGACAAGGACTATGAGGACTTGGTATTCTTGATGATCGGTCCTGAGGTGATAAACATTGATGAGAAGGAAGTGAGAGAGACCAAGCGTTACATGATGGAAGACCTTGGCACTACCGACGACTTCGACTTCAACGATGTGGTTGTTGACGTGTCTAACGTTTATAAGATGAAGCTCACATTTGATGGCAACAATCAGTTAATTAATGAAGAAGTGATTCCTACCAGTCGCCATCAGGAGGCTATTGTACGTGCTGCCGGTGGTACGATGAACTTCACCATTGAGATTGGTACCAAAACCATCACCAGATGGACCAAGACTCCGACATACGCCGCTACAGATATGCTGAACACTGGTTGGGGCAATACACCTATTTATTATAGCGGTGACCAGAGTATACTGGCTAGGTTTACCATTGACAATAATGACTGGAATCCCAATACGAACAACATCAGAGTGCTTGTCGACGGTAATGGAGAAACCGACGGAATAATCATCGAGTTCCCGAAGCCAGGTGAGGCTCCGATGATGATTGCTGTTCCTGAGACTCAAACCTGGATGCCTGAGCGCTCGAGTGCTCCTGAATCTTGGTTTAAAAATTGGTTTAGTGAGTAATCGTCAGATTCCTATATACAAAAAGGAGAGTGAACCGCGCGGTTCACTCTCTTTTTTTATATATGTAATTGCTTTATTTTGCGTAGCGCTCGGACTGCTGGCGGATGAGGTCAGCGTCGTTGAAGTAGTCGATGCGCATGGCCTTGCGGACTTCGTCCATCGTCTGGACGCCGACCTCGCGCGCCTGCGCAGTACCTTTCTTTAAAATGTTGTAGATCTCGGGGATGTCCTTCTCGAACTCGGCACGACGCTGGCGCATGGGCTCGAGGAACTTGTTGAGCACCTGGTTGAGGAACTTCTTGCACTTCATGTCGCCCAGACCTCCACGACGGTAGTGATCCTTCAGCTCGTCGAGGTTCTGGTACTCTGGCCAGAAGTCGGCGAAGTCCTGATCGCAGGAGAAGGCATCGAGATAGGTGAAGACAGCGTTGCCCTCCACATGGCCGGGGTCGTTGAGGTTGATGTGCTCAGGATCGGTGTACATCGAGCGCACCTTCTGCCAGACGTCGTCGGCGGAGTCAGAGAGGTAGATGCAGTTGCCGAGGCTCTTCGACATCTTCTCCTTGCCGTCGGTGCCGGGCAGACGGCGGGCGGTGAGGTTCTCAGGCAGCAGGATGTTCGGCTCGACGAGCACAGGGGCATAGACCTGATTGAAGCGGCGTACGAGTTCGCGCGTCACTTCGAGCATCGGCTCCTGGTCTTCGCCAGCGGGAACGGTGGTGGACTTGAAGAGCGCGATGTCGGCAGCCTGCGACACGGGGTAGCAGAAGAAGCCGAGGGGTATGCTCTCGCCCTCGAAGCCACGCATCTTCACCTCGGTCTTCACCGTCGGATTGCGCTGCACGCGGCTGACGGAAACGAGGTTCATAAGATAGGTGGTGAGCTCGGCGAGTTCGGGTATCTGGCTCTGGATGAAGAGCACGCACTTCTCGGGATCGAGGCCGGCAGCGAGGTAGTCGAGAGCCACCTCGATGATGTTCTGACGGATCTTCTCGG
>JAEEPF010000102.1 GCA_016284635.1 Prevotella sp. | reverse complement strand
CTATTATCTCTATGCCACCACCGACGGTACTGGCAACGGCTATGGTCCAGCACAGGTTTGGGTGTCGAAAGACTTCCGCAACTGGAAGAATGTCGTGATGAACTGGCCCACTACCGAGGTGGTATGGGCTCCCGATGTGGTGCAGCAGACGGACAGCACCTTCCGTTACTACTATTGTGAGCCGTGCAACATCATTGTCGGAGAAGGCCTGTCACCCATCGGCCCGTGGCATAATATCCTGGGGAAAGAGGATGCCGTGATGGTGCCAGACCGATATGTGCATAATGTGATCACCCTCGACCCCCAGCTTTTCCGCGATGACGACGGACAGGAATATCTGTACTTCACCACATGGGGCATCTATAAGGGCTTCGGCTGCGGCGTGGCGAAGTTAAGTGAAAAGTTAAGAGTGAAGAGTGAAGAATTTGCTACCGCTCTTCCTTCTGCGCAGCCATCAATGGCAGCAGCCGATTCTTCACTCTTCACTCTTCACTCTTCACTTGAAAGGGGCGATGCGAGGAACTGGAAAGAGGATGCGCCATTCCCGATAGCAGCCGATGAGTTCTTTTCGGAGAAGCGGCTGATTCCTAATACGGAACTGAAGGATGTCTTCGAAGCACCCTTTGTGTTCAAGCGTGGCGATACGTATTACTTCACCTATTCGTCTGGTTCTTGTCACGACCATACCTATCGTGTGCAGTATGCCATCTCGAAGGCAGGACCGATGGGGCCTTACGAATATAAGGGCTGCATCCTGGAAACTAATGCCGACGGCACCATCCACGGGCCTGGACATCATAGCATCATCGAGGAAAACGGACACTACTACATCGTCTATCATCGTCATAACAATCCCCATTCTATTCACGGCTTCAACCGTCAGATCTGCATCGACGAGATGCGTTTCGATGCCGAGGGGAATATCCTCCCTGTCATCCCCACCCACGATGCAAATCATGTGGAATGTGGAAGGTGGAATGTGGAAGGAGAAAAGAATCTTGCTTTTGGTGCAATGGTTACAGCCAGTAGCTATTACGACGAATGGTTCAAGCCTGAGTATGTCGTGGATGACAACAACGGCACGCTCTGGAAAGCCCGTCATACCAACTGGGATCCACAGCAACACGACGAATGGCTCCAGATAGACCTCGGACAGACAAAGTCGTTCAATGAGGTATGGACGCAGTTCGAGTATCCCACCTTCTTCTATCAGTATAAGATAGAGACATCCGTAGATGGCAGGAAATGGACGATGTATGCCGACCGTACGGACAACACCATGCAAGGCTCGCCGATGATAGACCGCAAGAAGGTGAAAGCCCGTTATCTGCGCATCACCATCACTGACACACAGAAAAACGGTCACATGCCCGCCATCTGGAATGTGAAGGTGTGGCAAGACGCTCCGCTGTTGCCAGATACTGATGTGAAGTCGTACGACGGGTATCCTGGTATGCACAAGAAGGATGTGGAGTCGGAAGCCCGCAGCCAAAACGCCTGCATCACGCTTGATGCGAGTAAAATCGCCAACTTCAAAGCCAACAAACCTATACGTGTAGAGGTGAAGGAAGGCCGAAAGGCACTCTTCTTCGACGGTTCACAGTCGTTGGTCTCTCAGGAGACACTGCCAGAGGTCTATCGTTATAATTCCCCCTTCACCATCAGCGTGTGGGCACTGCAGACCAAGGCCGACTCTTTGTCAACACTGGTATCACTCAGCAGTTCCTGGGCAGAACTCGGCACTACTGAAATGCGCTTGGGAACGGACAAGATAACAGGTCTCGTCAACCATAACGGCTGGTTTGAGAGCAGTGCTGCCCCAGAAGTGGTCAAGGCATCAGAAGGTCATTGGCATCACTGGGTGGTGACATTCGACGGATGGAAGGAGCGTATCTATCGCGATGACGAATTGATATTGGAGAAGAACAACTTCCTGATGGTGCGTCCTGAGGGAAACATAGTGATCGGTGCCGACTCCAACGGCGAGAACTTCTTCAGGGGATATATCAGCGAACTGACCATCACCCCATACGCTTCTCAAGATATGATGACCCCGAAAAGATAAAAAACTGTTGATTCTTTTGGATATTTGCCGTTTTATTTGTACTTTTGCCACATGATGAGACGAATACTGCTTTTGTCACTATGCCTGTTTGGACTGCTGTCTATAAGTGCAAGGGATGACTACAGCCGCCGCAACATCACGATGAACGACGGACTGGCTGCCAACGCCGTGCGCAACATCGTTCAGGATAAGAATGGCTATATCTGGTTTGGTACTGATAACGGCCTCTGCCGATACGACGGCAGGAGGGTGCTGACGTTCCGCATTCCGGAATTGGGCATCAACCAATACATATCTGCCCTTCTGGCTTGTAATGAAGGCTTATATGTCGGTACGGAAAAAGGGGTGTTCTTTATTGATTTCAACCACCAGACATTCAATAAACTTCCGATGGACATCCATTCTACGGTCACATACCTGGCTACTGACAAGGAAGGTAATCTGTGGGTATCGACCATAGCACAGGGCGTCTGGCTGTATCATGTTAAGACAGGTCAGCTGAAGCAATATGACTTAAAGGCCGCAGGTAATGCAGTGGCTCAGGTGTTCGTGGACAACAGCAACCAGATATGGACCGTCACCAACTGGGGAGAGCCCGTGGTACAGAAGCTGAACCGTCTGCATGACCAGTTCGAACCTGTCAGCTTGAGTTTCAATGGCGTGGCGACCTCACTCCGTATGCTCCAGACTAAAGACGGACGGCTCTGGCTTGGCACCTGGGAGCACGGACTGCTGCTGATGCACAACGACGGGACACTGGAGCAGGTACTCAATCCGCAACAGACGAAAGTGGGATGGCATATCCACACCCTCTATGAATTGTCTGAGGAATACATCTGCATCGGTTGTGACGACGGTGTGGTACGTCTGAACCCAAAGACAGGTGAGTGGACAAAATTTGACGACCGTTTTGTGTATGCCATCACCAGCGACACGGAAGGCGGACTGTGGATAGGCACCTTCTATGGCGGCGTGAAATATCTCTCGCCAGTGGGCAGACGGTTCGACGGCTTCTCCATGGATGACGGGCTGGCGGGCAATGTGATCTCCCGCTTCTGTGAGGACAGGCACGGACGCATCTGGATAGCCAGTGATGACGGCGGTCTGATATGCTACTCGCCTACTGAGCGCCGTTTCGTCAGTTATCCCCATCAGGACCTGCTCTCAAAGTGTAACGTACACGCCTTATGTCTCGACGATGAAGACAATCTCTGGATCGGCACCTATACCAATGGCGTGATGGTGATGAACCCCGAGACAGGACGGTTGCGCCAGTATATGCAGACCAGCGCCCCCAACAGCCTCGACAACTCCAGTTCATATGCCATCTGCCTCGACTCTCACGGGCAGCTGTGGGTGGCCACGATGGAAGGACTCTGCCTGTACAACCGGGAGACAGACGATTTCACCCGAATCGGTAAGACCAATGCCATCACCATCGACATAGATGAGGACAAGGAGGGCAACCTCTGGCTCTCCACCCAGGGAGAAGGTCTCTGGCTGTATGAGCGGAAAACCCAAAAGCTCTGCCATGTCCAGACCTCTCTGCCCGACAAGCAGGTGAACTGCTGCCATATCGACCAAAAAGGCAACCTCTGGATAGGAACCTTCGCCGGCCTCTGCCTCTCCACCCTCCCATCTAATCTACTGACTCCTGACTCCCGACTCCTGACTCCTGAATTAAAAAAGATCCCCCTCGACACGCCGAGCCAGAACATTATGAGCATCATTGAGGACAACGGGGCGCTCTGGCTGTCCACCGAACGTGGCATCGTGAAATATATCCCCAATGAGGGCGTGCAGCGGTTTACCCTTCACGACGGACTTGTCAGTGAACAGTTCCAGCCTAACTCCGGCATCAAGACCAGTGACGGGCGCATCTTCTTCGGCGGCACCAGCGGCTTTAACATCTTCTACCCCTATCAGATCAAGGCCAACCATGTGATGCCACCAGTGTATATCACATCACTGAGCATCTTGAACCAGGAAGAACAAAGCGCCGAAGGTCTCCCTTTAGACCTGACGCTGACGAAAGAGATCACCATAGGCTACGGAGATTCCAAGATGGTCAGCCTGTCGTTTGCCTCGCTGAGCTATTGCTCTCCAGAGAAGATAGAATACGCCTATATGCTGGAGGGCTTCGACCACGACTGGAACTATGTGGAGAATCAGAATCAGGCAACATATACCAACCTGCCTGCCGGCACCTATACGTTCCGCGTGAAGGCTACGAACAACGACGGTGTGTGGTCCACCAATGAGGCTACGCTCAAGATTATCGTCCAGCCCCCATTCTGGTGGAGCTGGTATGCCAAGATTTTCTATCTCCTGTTGTTGGGTGGTATCATCTGGCAATATGTACACTTCCGTCTGCGTCGTGAAGAACATCGTCACCAGCGCGAGATGCAGCGACTGAACGAGGAAAAGGAGAAAGAGGTACGTGAGGCTCGTCTGAACTTCTTCACGATGATCGCCCACGAGATCCGTACCCCTGTTTCCCTCATCATCGGCCCCCTGGAACAACTGAAGAAAGCCTCCCAAGGTAATCTACAGACTCCTGACTCCCGACTCCTGATTCCTTCCCTCCTCGACGTCCTCGACCGCAACGCACACCGCCTCCTGGAACTCGTCAACCAGTTGCTCGACTTCCGTAAAGTGGAGCAGCTGATGCTAGTGATGCATTTCGCCCCACAGAACATCCATGAGTTGATACGGTCCGTGAGTGAGCGCTTTGCCCCGACGTTTGAGCAGGGCGGCAAGCAGTTTACCGTCACCTACCCTGACGAACGCTTCACCGCCATCATCGACCGTGAGGCTGTCATCAAGGTCATCAGCAACCTGCTGACTAATGCCAACAAATATACCAAGGACGACGTGCGGCTGAGTTGTATCGTGGAGCCCGACGGTGAGCACTTCCGCATCTCGGTAAGCGACAACGGCATCGGCATCAAGACAGAAGACCAGCACCGTATCTTCGAACCATTCTTCCAGGCTGAGGGCAACAAGCCTGGCACTGGCATCGGCCTCAACATCGTCAAGTCCATCGTCGATCAGCACCACGGTGAGATATCCGTCGTTTCCGAGCTCGGCAAAGGCTCGACGTTTACGGTCGTGCTGCCGGTGAATCAGGAAGAGATAGGAGTCAGGAGTCAGGAGACAGGAGTCAGTAGTGAGAATACTCCTGCTACAGACTCTCCCCTCCAATCTAATCTACTGACTCCTGACTCCCGGCTCCTGACTCCTTCTCAAAAACAGACCCTCCTCATCGTCGAAGACTCCGATGACATGCGCGACTTCTTAGTGAACAACTTCCGTGACCACTATGACGTCATCACGGCAGGCGACGGCATTGAGGCACTTCACCAGTTGGAGAAGCACCAGGTCAATATCATCATCAGCGACTGGATGATGCCTCGGATGGACGGAGCCGAACTCTGCCGTCGCGTCCGCAGCAACCAGCTCACCAGTCACATCCCCTTTGTGATGCTCACCGCCAAGACCGATGATGACTCCAAGGTCGAAGGTATGGACGTAGGTGCCGACACCTATATCGAGAAGCCATTCTCCGTGCAATACCTTGAAGCCTGCATCCGTAACATCCTCCAGATAAGGCGCCAACTGATGGAGAAGTTCTCAACCCAGCCGCTGGAACCCGTGACAGAGATTGCACAGAATCCTACAGACAACGACTTCCTGATCCGCATGAACAAGATTATTGAGGAGAACTTCTCGAATTCAGACCTCAGCGTCGATTTCCTCGCCGACAAACTCAACATCAGCCGCAGCGGACTCTTTGCAAAGATCAAGACCCTGGCGGACGTTACACCCAACGAGATGATTCAGATCGTCCGCCTGAAACGCGCAGCCCAGCTGTTGCACGACGGAGGTTATCTGGTAAGCGAAGTGGGCTATATGGTCGGATTCTCCAATCCGTCATACTTCTCCAAGTGCTTCCAGAAGCAGTTCGGCATCCGCCCTGCAGACTATATGAAGTCAAGCAAGGGAGATTAATCTCCCCATCACTCTTTTTCCGCTGCAAGCATTTCCAGGTGTATGGGTCCCATCAGGCCAGAGGGCGTGAGGGTACCCATATCCTGCGAGAGGCTCTTAACCCCATAGAAGGCTACGGGAGTAAAGCTGTGACCCTCTACGCCTGGCTGCCCGTCGCCAATCAGACGGTTCACCCAGGTATTCACCACCTTCACCTCGATGGTATTCTTACCGGGTTTCAACTGACCCTCGAAGTTCACCTTGTAAGGGGCTTTCCACAGGAAGTCCACATGTTCGCCATTGATGAAGACATCGGCCATCTGCCCCACTTCGCCCAGATCGATAGACAGACCTGCAGGCAGGTTTTTCTTAGACAGGGTGAAGGTATTCTGATACGTGGCGGTGCCAGAGAAATACTCCACGTTTGGCTCGTCAGACTCCGTGAGGGAGGAGAGCGTCTGCCATATGCGGGTGCCTTCGGGAGCGTCCTGACCTTCGAAGGAAACCGTCCAAGGGCCGTCGAGAGCCACTTCGCCAGCGGGCTTCAGAGGTGTGGGTTCCGTCAGAGGCATAGCGGCAGGATCGGCCACGATGAACAGGGCATCATCAGCTCCTAAATGCAATCGTCCATTCTTGAGCGCACCATAAACGGGCTTGCCGTTGACGGGATTCATCACGGTGAGGGTGCCCTTGGCGTCGCGGAGCACAATGTCTGTATCCACTTCCTTGCCACTGAAGTTGCGCACCCAGTAGATATTCCGTTCACCGTCCACACGGTGAACAAAGCGTACGCCAGAGATGGAACTCTGGAAGTCAGGAGCCACGCCGGAGCGCTTTAAGCCTTCGGCCACGCTGCCAGTCCATACATTCGTGCGCCCAGCGCGCCAGATGCTGAGTTTCAGATGTTCGAACTCCTTGGCATTGTCACAGCGCCCAGCCATACTCACGGGCTCCTTGCCAATGAGGAATACGCCTTCAGAGACCAGTTGGTGCAGTTTCCGAAGCACTTCTATACTCATGTTCTGCGTGTGTTCACCCAGGGCGATGACCTTATAGTCTTGAGCCTCGATACAGTTCAATAACGCGTGCGGGCTGCAGAAATCATAATTATAGCTCTCCGGCACATCGGGCAGGGCTTTGCCGTATGCCGAGGCAATGTTGGTGTCCTCGCCATAGAACCACAGCACATCGGCCACATTGCGGCCAGCCTGCAGATAGTAGCTGCTGCGGGCCAAGTAATCTAGCCAGTACTTGGCATATTCTGCCCACGTCTCGTGGCGACTGAACCACTGGCCAAAGATCAGAAGACCCAGACCTGGACGGAAGTCGTCAGAGGGCTGGTGGGCACTCTCGTGGATGAAGAAACGGTTCAGGCCGCTCATCAGGGCCACGTCGGCCACTTCCTTCAGATTGCCGGGATACCACGTATAGGCACCGCCCAGCATGCCGTTGGTGGTGAAGCTCTCGCCCGCCACGATGTTCTGTCTGTAGATATGGGCTGTCGATGCCGATTCGCGGATGTCGGCCTGATAGGCGATGCTCTCCGCTGCCCCCACCGTCCAGATGGCAGCCATCGGCACGGCGGCCGTGCGCTTGGGATCCATACCGTCGCCCACAAAGGTGCGGGCGTTCTCATGGCTTTCAGTATAGCGGCCCTTCATCCCATATTCGCGGAGGATGTCGTTCACGCGGTCGTAGTTGGCGGCAAATAGCTCGCCGATGGTCTCCCGCCAGTCGAAGAGGAAGTCCTCCGTGGCCTTCGAACTGCCGATAATCTCTCCGGTGAGAGCAGGCAGCCAGGGGCGCAAGTCATAGCCTCTGGCCGTCTTAAAGGCCTGTTCCATCTTAGGCGTCCAAGTCATCTGCTGGGCCTCGTAGCTGTCAATCATCAGATACTGTATGCCGCGCTCGCCCAACAGCCCGTTGGCAGCATCCTTATACATATCCAGATACCTATGGAAATAGCGGTTCCAGGCGTCCGCATCCAGTTTGTCCACCTCCAGGCCGGTGGCTTCCGGCGGAGCGGGATGGTTCTGTTTGCCCGTGAGCGAAGCACCGAAGCGGTAGATGCGCCACTTACCGGCTGGAGCCTTCCAAGTCAGCACACCGTCCTTCACCTTGTCGGTCAGATCGATAGTCTCCTGCACTGGGGCGTCCGTCATCGGCGTGGGGAGTGTCAGCAGGTCTCCGGGTGAGGCGAAGCCTGCCTTCTCCTCAGCATGGTTCACCTTATATACCGTATTCAGTTTCCATTCGTGGATGGGGGTGCCGGTAGGTATCACCACCTGGGCGCCGTAATAGATCAGGCTGTAGTCCGGTTGTGGATTGATCACCGTCAGGCGGAAGTGCTTAGCGGTGGTTTCGGGGATGTCCACCGTGATCTGTGCCAGATTGGAAGAAGGCACGCGGATCACCTCCGTCCACGTCTCGCCGTCCTGACTGCACAGCAGCGTATTGTCGTAGGTACGGTCGGCATCGAACTGTCCCTGCTCTTGTCCGCCTACTAAGGTGAACGAGCGGATGGTCACAGCCTGCGGGAAGTTGTACTGGATCCAGGCGTGGGTGCCCTCTTTGTTGAGTGCCAGTTCTGGCCCGTCATTGATGTCGCCATTGGTGAGTTGCTCTACGGTGAAATCCCCGCCGCTCGAAGTGACGGTGGCGCCGAGCTCCTGCATACTCTTCTCTGCCTCCGGCACCCTTACGGCCACCACGGCAATGTCCTGATACCACTGCGTCATCTTTTCAAATATAGGAGCATAAATGCCGGCACTCACGTTCTGGAACCGTCCGATGGTCTTGTACGGCTCTGGCAGCGTCAGCGTCTGGCTCTTGCCGTTGCCGTTCACCTCCATCGTGCGCCAGGTCAGCTTCTTCATCCCGTCAGCAGGCTCCACCCAAGGGCCACCAGTGCTGCTCCATCCGGGGGCAGAGGCGATGCCCGCCTCCATGCCCAACGAATCGGCCAGATGGATGGCATAGGCGAAGTTCTCCTTCCAGGCCTCGCTCAGATAAGGCGTCTGCGGCACTATAGGCGGCAGCCCCTGCATCATCGAACCTCCGGCGTCAAACTGGTGAAAACCGGCTATGCCAATGCGGTTCATCCACAGCAAATCCTTCCGGATGCCGTCCTTGCTTGTATTACCATTGATCCAATGCCACCATACATAAGGACGAGCCTCTTTAGGCGGATTCTCGAAACGCTGGTCTTGAGCACCAGCCGTGCTGCACAGTAATGCGCCAGCAACTATCAACACTTTACAACGATCCATATTACAACACAATTTCAATTTGGGTGTAAAGATACGAAAAATATCTGAATGATTGTTCTTTTTGCCCTCAAAATTAAGAATAAATATGAAAACGCCAACTATGAGTCATTAAGATGCCTACTCACGGTGTTGGAGATACCTTCTATGGGGGTATACTAAGCATTACTTACTCCGTTAGTAGGCATCCTTTACAGTCATGGAAGGCATCGATACAACACTTAGTAGGCATCGTTATAAACGTACCCCTGATTTTACCACGTTGTGATAGAAAATTGGTCAACATCTACTTGACTCTTCGGAAAAGCCTTTGTACAAAGGGTAAGCGAAGAGGTAGGTGTTGAGGTAGGTGTTTGAAAGCCAAGACTCCTTTAAACAAAGGACTTTCGAGAAATCCAAGGTAGGTGTTGGCAAAAAGCGGATAATTGTGCTAAAAATCAAGCATCGATAGAGGCTTGGGAGATTGCAGTAAGCAGACTATGAGATTGCAGTAAGCACGCTCTGGGTTTACAGTAAGTAAACTCGGACTTTACTTAGACTAAACCCCCACTTTACTTAGCCCTAACTCCTGAATTCTCTAGAGAATATCAGAGAAAGGTACCACCTTTCTCATAGAAACTAGGCACCTTCCTCGGACTTTAGACTATCCTTTCTTGGCAAAACCACGCTTGTTGTTCGGAGCACAAAGCCTTGATGATCGCAACACGAAGCCTCACATTTTCTTAATTCATGTTCACGAAATATATGTGGGCGCATAAAGGGCACCTTTGCGCCCTGGGAAATGTTGTCTTTCTGCATTTTTCGCTCAAATAATTTGGATATATCCGAATCATTGCATATCTTTGCACTCAAAATTGTATAGACGATGAATTTTGAGATAACGGAACTGTCGGATTTCTCTGGAGAGATGGCGCATATCTATTCTGTTACCCTAAGGGGAGAAGAACAGACATTGCTAGAACAGTTCTTTGATGACAATGCCGAATACGAAGCAGAACTCGCCACCATCGTTGAAAAGCTTATGGTGATGGGAAACGACACAGGTTGCCGATATGAGTTCTTCAAGCATCATGAAGGTGCTCTTGCCGATGGTGTGGCTGCATTGCGCGTTGGCCAGATCAGGCTCTATTGCCTCTATTTCGACCGCACAGCTGTGTTCTTCGGCTCTGGAGGATACAAATCGCCAGAGATAAAGGCATATCAGGAAGATTCCGCACTAAACGAAAAAGCCACACAAATGCGGGAAATCGCAGCTCGTATCAACAAGGCCATAATTGATAAGGATATTGTGATTGAACAGGATGGAAGTATAACAATAAATTATTGGGACGATGAAGACGATTAAGACAAAGAAGGCGACGGGGACACTGGGGAAAATGGTGTCGGAGGTGAATCCCGTGCAGCTCGCTAAGATGCGGAACAGGATGCTCATAGCTGCAAAAATCGCAGATGCCATGCAGGCGCAGCATCTGAATCAGAAGCAGTTTGCCAAACTGATGGGAAAGACAGAATCGGAAATATCCGACTGGCTCTCAGGCGACCGTAATTTTACGATTGACACCCTCTTTGACATCGGCCAGGCGCTGGGAATCACCTTTCTCAGCACCACACTCCATTACACGACGTCCGATACCTACGAGTATCAACCCATGATGGTCAGCGAACCTCTTGAAGATCCTGTGCCATAACTTTCAAACAAGGGAGCAAAGGATTAGGCATCATTGTGCCTTTTGGCCACAGCGGTCATCGACACGGAAATTAATCGATTTTCCGTTTCTCGATGCGCTTGGCTTTTTCCTCGGACGACGGGGAGAGCTTGCCTTTCAGGTAGGCCTCGATGATGAGTCCTGCCATCGGAGCCGCCAGGTCGGCACCAAAGCCACCGTGCTCCACATAGACGGCGATGGCAATCTTGGGATTGTTCATCGGTGCAAAGGCGATAAAGGCAGAATGGTCTTCGCCGGGATTCTCGATGGTGCCCGTCTTGCCACAGATGGGATAAGTGGTCTTGATACTGGTGGCCGTACCTTTTTCCACAGCGAGACGCATACCCTCGACCACAGGTGCATAGGTCTCTTTCGCCACCTTTGTCTGCCGTTTGGTCAGATAGCGCTGATTCGTCGTGTTCTTATGAATATGGGGCACATAGTACCAACCGCGATTGGCTATCGTAACGGCGAGGTTGCAGAGTTGCAGGGGCGTACAGGTGACATCGCCCTGCCCCATGCCGGCCCACCAGATGGTCTTGCCGTCCCAGCCATCCTTATAGCGGCGGTTCAGATAGTCGGCACCCGCTAACAGTCCACCCTGCTCCCCAGCGATGTCGATATGCATCGGCCCGCCAAGACCCATCGACTGCATATAACTTCGCCAAGTGGTGATGGCCTCATCTTTCGACTCATACATAAAGCCGTCGTTGATCATCGATCCGAAGTTGACGATGAACCAGGTGTTACAACTCTGCGCCAGCGCATCTGTCAGGTTGAGGGGCGAACGGTGCTTATGGCAGCCCACCTTGATATTGCCGTCGGTGATGCCGTTGTTGCACTCCATCTTGGTATCAGGCGTGACGATGCCCTCCGACAGGAGCGTCAGGGCCTGCGCCGTCTTGAAGGTCGATCCTGGTGCCATCGGCTTGCCGATGGCCTGGCGCACGTCGTATCCTTGAGGCGTATTGGTAGCCAAGCAGATGATCTCACCGTTCTCCGGATTGATGGCCACGATACTGCCCGTCTTGCCTTTCAGCAGACGCTCGCCCAGTTGCTGGAGCATCGGACGGACGGTCAACGGTCCGTCTGTCGGAAGTCCCTGTGCCCTGACGATTATGCCCGCCAGCAGGGCTGCTAATAATATAAGGTATCTATACATCTTATTTATAAGTATATGTCATTTGCATAGAGATATAGCCATTAGGCCATTTTTGCCGGTCTACATACAGCTTGGCATTGCCCTTGGAGAGCAGGAACAGGTCTGGCCTCACCTCGCTGAACTCAAAGTGCATCTTGTTCTGGCCCTCCGTATAGTCTATCATCTTAATCTGCCAGCACCCGTCGGCGATGTGCACCTGCATATTGTCGAGTCTCACCTTATAGATGGTCCTGCCGCCCGTGGTGTAGCTGCCCATGTATTTCATGTCGGTTTCCTGCTTCTTACGGTATTTCTTCTTCAGTTCCTTTGCCTTGTCGCGCACCTTCTCATAGAACATGTCGTACACATTGGCGCTCATCATACCGTCGTGTTTCAGGAAGGCCTTTACCTGCTTCTCCGTCAGCTTCTGTTTCATCTCCACCATACGCACGTTGGACGTCGTTATCTTGCCGTTGTTGAACACTATGTCCTCGGCCATCGTGATGCCAAACACCTTGTGCTCCATCAGTGCCGACACAATCGGCCCGAAGCCTGCGAGCCTGGCAGCAAAGGTCATGGTACGGCGATGGGGAATCTTTGTCAGATCCATATCCTTGTCGAGCTTGCACGTCACGGAATAGCGCAGTGTCTGCAGACGTTTCTTCAGCGGCTTGGCGTTTTCCAGCACTTGTTTTACCAGATACTCCTCAAACGTCATACCGTCTGCCAGCACCACGACCTCGTTCAGGTTCAACGAGGCTGCGATGTCATGATCTTCCTGGGCCCTGATACCGAAGGGCAATAGGACTACGAGGCAAAACAGTATGTACTTCTTCATCATCGTATCTGTTCAGAAAATCTGCTGCGAAGATACGCAAATATTTTTATTCAAGCGTCACATTTCACAATTCTTTTTAAAATCATCGGCTAAAGTACGGGAAAAAGGCGAGATTTTACTATCTTTGCACTCACATTTAACAAATTATTGTTATCAAAATGAGATACGGAGTGATTGGCACTGGTGCCATTGGTGGATATTAT
>JAEEPF010000101.1 GCA_016284635.1 Prevotella sp. | reverse complement strand
TATAGGTGAAGAGATTCATCTGCTTACCCTCAGGCTGTACGGGATAGTAAAGTCCGGCATTGGCATCCTTCGTGAGGTCGATCTCACGATAGATATCACGACGCCACACCACATCCTCAGGCATATCAACGGCTGTGGGGAACGATATCTGTGCCCTGATGGACATCGCAGAAGAGGGACTCTTCGACTTCGACTGTTGCTGCTCCGTCTTCGGCTGTGTACGGCGCTGCTTCGGCTGAGCCTGCGCTTCGCTAAATGATAAATGACAAATGATAAATGATAAACCTATCACCATCATCCACCGTTTAGCTATTGGAAAATCTTTTGCTTTCATATCATATTCTTATTTTTCATTCATCATTTATCATTCATCATTCAGGCCGCAGGCCGCTACTTCACGATGACTTCCATCGGGTTCTGAAGAGTACGTGTCAGGCCGTCAGGACCAACTACCGTCACACGGGAGATGTAGAAACGGCGGTTACGCGTCAGCTTACGGAAAGTCTCCTTCTGACGGGAAGAGAATGAGGCACCTTCGCTAACGATGGGTACAGCGTTACCCATATTGTCGAAGAACACGGTCTCGAAGGACTGCACCTTGAAGGCAATGTCGAGGATACCGTCATCAATGGCAGCACCAATAGTATTAACACCTACCAACTGCGACTTGACGAGGCCGCCGCCCTTGTAACGAGTGGGGTTGCCGTGCTCGTCGTTGATCGTGATATAAGGTGTAGGATCCGGCAGACGGCGCACACGGAAGGTAAACTGTCCCATCTGCTGGGGACGTCCTGTATTCGTGGAAATAACGGTAATGGTAGCATTCTCGCCAATCTTCGACGGACGTGCGATATACTTGCCGGGGCCCACGGGCTGCAAGGTACCATTAGTCATCGAGGCCTGTATCTTACTAAGAGGTACACCTGGCACACTGATGCTGATGGGGTTGTTGTAGCCCGCATAGAGCATATTCATCAGGTCGGCACTGACGGTGGCGCTGGGATCGACAACGGTGTACTTCTGCGAGAAGTCACGACGCACTTTCTCACCATTACCATTGACGGTCTCCAGATAGCCCGCCAATGTAAAGTCGCCTGTGGTACCACAGATGCGCTCATAGAGATTGTCCTTGAGATCCACCTTCTGATTACCTATATAAATATCGGGAACCTGCGTGGTGTCGACTGCTGCCATTACGATATGGGCGGAGAACTTGTCACCTCGGACGATGGTCTGAGAATTGGGAATGACGAACGCCTCAAGGGCATTGACGCGGATATCCTTCACGTCGATGTTCTGCACCAATGTATGAAGCACCTCACCCTCGGCATAGCGCACATCACTCTGCAATTTAGACAATAAAGTGACGGCAGCAGAAGCGGGCATCGCCTCAAACATATACTCTTGCCAGTTCTTACCCATCGCGGAGATATCGGAAGGGATATCGGTAGAAAGGTTGGAGGCAATCATCTTCTTCTGACGATAAGTGCCCACCATAGCCACCATCTGCTTACGATAGGCCGCTACGGCATCGTGCAGTTCCTTGCCTCGCCCGCGACCAGGAGCAAGCATCACCTGGTTGGCCGCTTCGAGGTCTTCCTTGTTGCGGATGTTATCCACGTCGCCATCGGAACCATCGGCCTCAATGACGATAGCCCGTTTCAGGTCTGCAATCAGATTATAGAGCGAGTCGCTCATCTTCTTCACATCACGCGACTTGTCGTACCACTCTTTCGTCTTCTGTGGGTTTGCCTTCATTTGCACAGCAAACTCATCGTACAATGCCAGATTCTCCAGCGTCGAGTTCTGCGTGGTGCGGTTCAGGCTCTTCTCCACGATGGAGAAACCGTTGAGCACCTCGTTGGAGACGTTCAGCGCCAACATAGCCATCAAGACGACGTACATCAGGTTGATCATCTTCTGGCGCGGAGAAACAGGTCTTTTCTTTATAGCCACTGGGATTTACGATTTACGGATTTCTGATTTACAATTTTATTAGCCCAGAGGGGCGGCGGCCTTCATATTGACGGTCATGGCCTCAATCATACGGGTGTATATCTGATTCAGCTCTGCGATCTGCTCTGCCATACGACGCGTCTGGGCGTTGATGTCATCAATCGTGCTGATCTGTGAGCTGGCACTCTTCAACTGCAACTCATAGACCTTCGTGATGCCCGTGAGCGTACGGTTGAGGTTCTCCATCTCCTCGGAGTCACGAGCCAAACGCTCGCTCTGCTCGGAAACCTTCGACAGCATCTCCGTAAGACGCTTGAGCTCGTCAACGTAGTTGGCAGTAGCCTCTTCGAGTTCGGGGTTGACGGTGGGAAGGCCGGAAATCCCGGATACACCGGATATACCAGAGACTGTGGCGACGGATGACGAGACGGCAGCGATGGCTTCGGTATCGACCTTCGCCTGATCAGATGCAGCACTAGATGCTGCAGCGATGTCGGACAAGCCACCACTTCCAATAATATCTGACTGGCCTCCACCTCCGATGATGATGGTACCGCCATTGCCACCAATGACAGTGGCAGCGGCTTGTGCAGCCTCAGCCTCAAGCTCTTCCTCTTCGGTCTTCATGTGGGTATCGAGTTCCATACCATCGGTCGTCTTGTCAAACGGACGGTCGAAGGCAGAGATAAAGAACACAAACACCTCTGTTCCCATACCCAAGAACAGGAAGAAGTTCGCTCCTGGCAGGTGAGTCAGTTTGAAAAGCGTTCCTAAGATCACAATAGAGGCACCCCAGCTATAAGCATAGTTGAGGAACGTCTGTCCTGGCACACTATCCATCCACTTCTGCAGACGGTAGACAAAGTTAAATTTGCTATATGTTGTCATGGGAATTTACGATTTACATATTTACCATATACGATTTATTACTTCTTAGAGACTTTAGCCTTGTCGCTCGTAGAGTTTGCGAGGCTGCGCACACAGCGGAAGCCTATATAAGAACGGGGCTGGTTCTGATATTCAGACGAGCGCCAGGCGGAACGGATATAGGACTCCGGATCCTTCCACGAACCACCACGCACGCTCTTCTTCTTCATACGGTAGGGATCCTCTTTGGCAGCATTGTAACTCAGCTGGGGATTGATGTCGTTCATCGCATCGACACCTGCCTCAGTATAGACGGTGCTCGTCCACTCTGCCACGTTGCCAGCCATATCGTACAGACCGTTACTGTTAGAAGAATAGATGCCTACACGACTGGTGATCAGGTTACCGTCCTTGGTATAGTTACCGTCATCGGGCTTGAAGTTGGCAAAGAAACAGCCCTTGCCGCTGGCGACATCCTCATTATCCCAAGGGAACTCATTCTGGTCCTTACCACGGGCAGCGAACTCCCACTCTGCCTCTGTCGGCAGACGATAGCGCTGTACGAAGCGGGCAGCAGCACCGAGTCCCTTCAGCAGATACTCCGTGCGCCAATGACAGAAAGCGTTGGCCTGCTCCCATGTCACACCCACTACGGGATAGTCGTTGTAGGCGGGATTGGAGAAGTAGTAACGCATATACATCTCGTTATCGGCATTGGGGAAGTCGTTCACCCAACAGGTAGTGTCGGGATAGATATTCACGATATAAGTGTTCAGGAAGTCCCAAGGACCTGTCAACTGACGGTTGATGGTCTCACGCACGATCTTACCCTCTTCGTCTATATAGGCAGTATCCTTCGAGATCCACACCTGCTCATTGGGATCGATGACGATGTCGGTATTCAGGTGACGCTCTTCAGGATTGAGACGATTACGGCGCAGGGCATAGGCGGTATAGTCGAACACCTCATAGCGATAGTTCATCTGATTGCAGTCGAGCATTTTCTCGCCAGTCACGGGATTGGTGGCATAGAGGCCGTCGATAACCTCCTGCTCATCCTCGCTGGGCTTACGCGGCAGAGCCTTCTTCCAGTTGATGACAGAACCGAGTTCATTACCTTCCTTGTCAGTCTTCACGGTACGGTAGGTCTCGTCGACCTCTGCCAGACGCTCCCTGAGGATTGAGTCACGCACATAGTTTACGAACTGACGGTACTTGGAGTTGGTCACCTCGGTCTCGTCCATCCAAAAGCCATCGACGGAGATGTCGCGCAAAGGCGTCTGACGTCCCCAAAGGCTATCCGTCTTCTCGATACCCATCTTCAGATGACCACGCTTCACTAGCGCCATACCATAGGGGGTCGGCTCCGCAAAGGATTTACCACCAGCGCCAGTCACCTCGCCACCTCCTGAAGAGGCCAACTTACTGCCAAAACAACCCGAAAACAAAAGAAGTAAAAAGGCAAAAAGGTAAAAAGGTAAACACCTTTTCGCCGTCATTCCTTTTTGCTTCCTCCTATTTACATTTCTTTCCATATCTTCGTTATTTACTCTTTTCCTTTTTTACCTTTTTACTTTTTTACCCTTTTACCTTTAAAGGATTCTCACGCTCTTATGCAGGTTGCGGCCTTTCTTAAACAGGTTCAGTTCCGTCTGGTAACTGACATAGAGTTCGTGGCTCCCGTTGCCGATGCTAATAGCCGACGTGTAGATCTCGTAACTGTATCCCAGATGTATTCCGTGGAGATCGCCACCGATCTGTACCGTTATCGAGTTTGTCGGACTATATGACAACCCAGCATACATCACCCGATTCTCGTGTGTGTACTTCAGCCGTCCGGAGATATCTGCCCTGTAAACGACGCCGTCCGTACGTCCCAAGAACGAGGTGTGTATGGTTAGAAACGGATTTTTCAGCCGAATATTGTATCCACCCGTTAAATAATATGTAGATGAGACGTTGATTTCGTTCTTTTCGCCCAGTTCCACCTTTGGTGCATTCAGGTGGAGAACGGACACACCGGCATACCAATTGCGGCGGTTGTAATAGACACCGGCACTGATGTCGAAGGCAGTGCCGTTGACGGACGACGTAGGCAAAGCCTTGTCCCCTGTATCGATGACATCCAGCTTCGATCCATCGAATGTTTCACTGAGCATCGTGGCCTGTATGCCAAAGCTCAGCTTCCCTCCCCAGAGTCGGGGCTGGTAGGCGTACTGCAGGCCAAAACGCTTGTGGGTGAAGAGTCCGATGGCATCGTTTATGAACTGGACCCCGACGCCGTGATAACTGCCCATAGCGTAAAATGGCATATCTACTGCGGCATACATCGTTTTCGGGTTATTCTCGAAGCCTGACAACTGGTTGGCATAGGCACCAACGATGTTCAACCTATCCTCCTTACCCACTGCTGCGGGATTGAAAGAAGGCTCCATCGCCCAGTAATGACCGAAGGATACATCATACTGTGCCCTGACCGTCACGGCAGCCAGAGACAGAAGCATTATTATGGTATATCGTTTCAACACCTCCTTAATAACGAAAAAGGACGGGATTTATTGCATCAACGCCATAAACGGGTGCTACGATGTGCTATTTAAGGTATTCTTGATGGACTGCTGCACGACATAAGCCGTAGTCCACGCAGCCTGAAAATTGAAGCCTCCCGTGATGCCGTCGATGTCGAGCACCTCACCTGCGAAGTAGAGATGAGGTACAAGACGGCTTTCGAGCGTAGCGGGATTGATACTCTTGAGCGACACGCCGCCACAAGTGACGAACTCATCCTTGAAGGGTGCGCGTCCCACGACGGGATAGGTAGCATTAACTAGGGTATTCGTCAGACGATTCATATCTTTGCGGCTCATCTCCGACCAGCGTATCTGGCTTCTGACGCCCAAGGTCTCTGACAGCAACTGGCTCCACAACCGTTGCGACAGGCCAAAGGGGTTAAAGGTCGATAGTTGCTTCTGCGGCTGACGGATGGTCATCTCCGTCAGTGCCGACAGGACTGTGGCCTCGTCGCTCTGCAACCAATTGACGGAGAGAGGCACGGTATAGCCTTGTTCAGCCAGATGGCGGGCAGCATAGCTGGACAGTTTCAGGATGGCAGGACCACTCACGCCCCAATGGGTGATGAGCAAAGGACCCTCGGCACGGAACTTCGTACCAGGCAAATGGACAATCACGTCGTTAACCACCGTCCCCATCAGCCCGCAAAGCCCTTCGTTATCCACACGCAGACTGAATAACGATGGCACCGGAGGTTCCAACTCATGACCGAGAGCTGCGAGCCATTTCAGCCCCTCGCCCGTGGGAGAGCCGCCAGTCGTGACGGCCACGAAATCGTAGTCAGACAATTCCGTCAAAGAGGATATCTTCTCTCCTTGACGGATCTCTATCTGATATCGACGAGCTAAAGACAGGAAGCAGTCGATGATGGCCTTGGAGTCCTGGGCGGCAGGAAACACGCACTGGTCTTCCTGCACCACCAACGGTACACCGTGATGCTCAAACCACGCATAGGCATCACGATAGTCAAAGGTCTTGAACAGCCGCTTCATCAGCCGATGACCACGGGGATAGACGGCCGATAGGTCGCGCACATCGGCAAAGGTGTTCGTGCAGTTGCAACGCCCGCCACCCGATACGGCGACCTTTGACAGCACACGATTGCTGCGCTCGAAGATGGTCACCGCCATCTCAGGCACAGCCTCTTTCAGGTTCACGGCCAGAAAGAATCCCGCTGCCCCGCCGCCTATCACCGCAGTCTTCATCAGGCTGCAGATATTAGAAATTCTTCCTGACGCCCTGCCAATCGGGGAACTTCATCTTCAGATACTCATCGTCGAGGAAGAGGGCAGACTGGCCCACCTGACCCTTCAACTGCCAGTCGAGCCATTTCACTACGGCCTTGGCATAGTTGCCGCCATACTTCTCGTAATAGGTACCACTGTGACCATCCTTCGAGTTCAGCATCACCACGGGAATATTGTTGGCTATGCGGTCGTAATCCTTCTGGGCATTGGCGTAGGCGATGTCGCCAGGACCGCCAATCATATAGAACATCGGCGTGTGAAGGTTCTTCAGATTATCCTTCGTCGTACCCATCATCTCCATATCGCCGATACCCGAGTTCAGCATCACGCAGGTCTTGATACGGGGATCATAGGCCACACCCAGCACCTGAGCACCGCCACACGACTGTCCCATCGCTGCCACATGGTCGAGAGCGAGGCAATGATAATATTCCGAGCCTTGGGTGGCATTCTGCTCTGTCAGCCAGTCGAGCACCTCGAGCAGCATCTTAGGATAGGTGCTGAACTGCGGAGCGGCGGGAGCCTGCTGCTTCTTATTTTTCTTGGCAGCCTTGGCGGCCAACTCTCTCTGCTTGACCTGCTCCTCCTCACGGGCTTTCTTCTCCTCAGGCGTCAGAGGCAGGATCTTTTCACCATTGGCCATCACGACCTCGCCCTTGGTTTCAGGATAAGCTGCCTTCAACACACCCCTCCACTGTGCCATCACATCTGCTTCGTCGTACGGACCGATGGCAGCAGCCACATAACCATAAGAGGCCACCTCGCTCAACAACAGGCGCATCTCCACATTGTTGTTGAAGCAGGCACCGTTGGCATAGACTATCACGGGCAGGGCACCTTGTTTGGCCACAATATCTTTCAGGTTCTGCGGACGATACACCGTAAAGCCCGGGCAGGAGGCATCGCCCACCACTTCCGACTTGAACGGGCCTGTACCGCCTTCTTCCACTACTTGTTTCTGAACTGTCTGGGCCGTCGTCAGCCCCACGCTTGCAGCGACCATCATCGCCGTCATCAATAATTTCTTCATATCCATAGTTATTTTATGTGAGTGCAAAAATACGAAGAATAAACGAATTCACCAAGAATCTTACAATTTATTAACGCTGCTGATTCTTCTTCACACCGTCACGATAATAGAAATATCCCTTGCGTAACCTGATGGGGCCGTCATAGCCCTTGCTGGCCAAACGGTGGCTGATGGAACAGTCACCCACCAAATCGCCATTTTGGTCAAGATGGAGAAACAAACGAATCTGGTTCTCAGGAGATAGTTCGTCGTCGGCAGCCTCATTCGCCTCATCCACGGTCAGGTGCTCGCCGTCGAAGGTAATCGTTGTCTTGTCGAAGCCATACATGCGATAGACATCACACTGCTTTACCTTCAGTCCCTTGTCGGTCATCTCCATATCCAGCAACAGTTCAGGACAGTCTTCGCCAACCCAGCCCCAATCGCCTGCAAGTGTCTTTGCCTTCTCATGAGCCTCCTTGCCCTGTTTAATCACACGACGGAGAGAAGCCTTGTCATCATTTCCGTCATCTGAAGGATTGAAATCGTCGATATACCAGTCATCACGCTCAAAGCGCAGGGCGATAGTGTTTTCCGTATCGCTGAAATTGTGGATGATCATGTCAACAAGAGCCGTAGAGTCTGTGACATGATAGACCTTCGCCACCTTGTAACTCCAATCATCAGAGATATCCTGTCCGCATACCCAATAATCGTAGTCATAAAGGATGTCGCCCGTCTCGTCACAAATAGCCGAAGCCTGCTGCATCAAAGCATAGTAACGTTCGGAGCAGTAGGCACTGTCAAGATTGAAAGGGCTATAATTATAATCTCGGTTTCCGTCGGCATCATAAGTAATCTTGCCTACGAACTTGTAGATAGTGTCGATGCGCTGACGGATATAGGCCTCCGAATACTTATCAACAACAGAGCCGTTGACGGAATCAATAGCCAAAGAGTCTGCATCACTTACAGCCTTTCCTGTCTTACTGCCACAGGCTACAGACATGATAGCGACTAACGAAAATAAAAAAATCTTCTTCATCTGTTCGAATGCCTTATCGATATAGGCATTCACGTCGTAACCGTATGGAAATTTCTCGCTCATAAGTACCTTCATAACTCCTCAAATCATAAAGTTTTGTAATAGTGAGTGCAAATTTACGAAAAAAAAGAGAATTATGTGTATCTTTGCCCTTGGTTTTAATATGTTTTGTGAAATGAGAAAGGTTTTATTCGTTTTTGCTGCCCTGATTGCCCTAACAGCGTGTGGAAATAAACAAGCTGCGGCTCCCGAAACAGAGAGCAGCGAAGCAATCAATGAAGTTGCAACTGGTGACACATACGCCAACGGCATAGATATCAAAGAACTTTTTAAAGCCAGCAAAGAAGAAGATAGCAGAAAGTTGAAAGAAATCCTCACAAATAGGGGATTTGTGGCTGATGACAAGCAGGATGAGGAGGATGACTATAATTCTGTGATATGGAAGAAAACGGTTTATAACTCAGACAGAACAGAGTCTGACACGATTTCCGTATATTGGACTTCCGCGACAATCTATGCTGGCCGTGAAGTAGATATAGTCGTTTCATGTAAGAAAGACGAAATAATGAATAAATGGATAAGTGTAATTAAAGAACTTGGATATTCTATAGAGGATGTGTTTGAGGAAGAAGACGTCAAGCGCTTAGCATATAGTAAAGAGGACGATAGAGGCAGTATTATAGAATATGATTTTATATCCCAAGAGAAAAGCATTAATATCTTAACCGAATTTGATCCTGGAAACGAAGGAATACATTCTGATAGATGGTGGTGATTTTACAATTCTACAGACTTGCGGGGAATCTCAGACTACGCAGATAAAGTCCTTTTGGAACAATACCTCCAGCAAAAGGTATTCCTCCAAGGTCACGCAGATTTAGCTCAAATCGTTTCATTCCTTTTAATCCTTAAAATCCCAGAATCCTGTGCCAGTCTCAGGATCAAACTTTCTACCAATAGCACCACCAATAGTTGGACGTAGTTCTATTTCGGCAGTATATAGAACGGTTGTAGTTTTGAGGTGCCCTCCTGCCATTTCATGCTGACCGTCCTTCTTGAAAGAGAACAAGGCATGAGTATGGTGGAAGAGTTTTCCATCATCGTCCCTTACAACGTTGCCGTTGAGCGATACCAGTTCCAGCATTCCCTCTAATTGTTCAGTCTCAAAACTGCCTGTTTCGGGGATGAATACCTGCAGCTCTGCACTCTGACAGCCGCCTATTCCAGAGTAAACGGCTGATGGTATGGATTCTTTCTCGCATATTGAGAGGAGGTTGCTGATAATCTCGTCACCTCGATCCATACGGATATAGTAGTTATCGCCTATCTTTTTGTATTCCATCTTAATAATTTGTAAAGTTGGATGCAAAGATACGAATAATAAAGTAAAAATGAGTACCTTTGCCCTCTGATTTAATAAGATTTGTGAAATGGGGAACAAGTCACACATATTCGGCTATCTGTTGGGACTGCTTATCTTTGTGATTGGCATTCCCGCTTTGATGTGGTTGGTGTCAGGACGGCCCTGGCCATACGTACCTGATTCGGTTATACTGTGCATAGTCAGTTTGATTCTCGCCGTCTGCGGACTGGCACTCAGCATCTATAGCATCGTCTATATGCGCATTGTCGGCAAGGGTAATCCCTTTGATGCCTATGGCCATGAAGTGGCTCCGCGAACAAAGAATCTGATGACCAGTGGCCCATATCGTCTGTGTCGTAATCCGATGCTCGTAGGTATCTATATCTACGATGCGGGTGTTCTTGTCTGGCTCTGGTCAGTCATGCCACTGCTTATCGTCTTGACAGAAGTAATCCTACTTACGCTGCAAGTCCGTAGTGAGGAAAAACGGCTGACCCAGGATTTCGGACAGGAATATCTTGATTATAAGAAACGAGTTGGGAGGTATTCCCCCTGGATTTAGAATGAGGCTGACGTATATCATGCGATGACTAAGAGTTCAATTTCAAAGATAAGTGTCGAACCGCCAGGAATGCTTTTACTCCTTCTTCTTTTCAATCCAACTTCCAGCATATTATTCAATTACTATCATTCTCATTTCAATGTCATCATCTACAGGACTTGATAAACCGTAGTTAAGTACAAAAACAAATAAATAATAAGATGAAACACGAGATTATTACATTAGCCGATGTGCAGATTATCGGCATGGCTAAGGAAATTGCATTCTGCAAAGGTCAGGAAGAGTGCCCGAGGTTCTGGGGCGAGTATGTGGAAAGAATCATTAAGCCCGTGTTTATGGAACACAAGGCTCCAGATGCATTTCAGCAGACAGCCATCGATAACGGCGTCGGCGAGTTCGGACTCTGTACCTGCGACATCCCTAACCACAACTGTATGACTTGTGCCGAACAGAACTTCGGTGCTTGCAACAGCAAGACCTTCACCTATGTGATTGGTGGTGTTTATAAGGGTGGCAGCGTGCCTGAGGGTATGCGACTCTTTCCTATCCACAATGGCAAGTGGCTGAAGGTTCATTTCGAGGGAGGTATGAAAGCCTTCCAGCAGCAGTTCCAGAAGTTCTATAAGGAGTGGCTGCCCCAACATCCGGAATTCCGCTGTCCCTTGAACGCCATGACGATGGAATGGTACAACGGCACAGACATCGACTCGCCCGATTACCAGTGCGGCGTGATGATACCCATAGAATAATCATTTCTCACAGAGCCAGTACTCCGAGCAGCCATTCACCATACGGTGATGGAAGCTGAAGCGATAGTTATTCATCGCCTTACCCAATACGACGGGTGTGGCCCGTTTGGCATCGAAGTAGGCATAGCGGCTGGCGAAGGCGGAGAGAATCTCTGTGGTTCCCCACCAGCGGCCCTCGCCGTCCTTCGGCTTGCGGAAGGTCTCGTTGATCATCTCCACCAGATCGACCGTTCGCTGATAAGGCACGTTCTCCTCAATCAGCGTCTGTATCTCGTCGTCGTCCAGCCAGAATCGCTCCCCTTTATTAAAGAGGTATAGGGCCTGGGCATAGAGCTGGCGGTGGTCGAGATTGTCGGTAAAGTCGATGTTCTTGCCAGCAGGGATGCCCACGCAGACGAAACGACGCGAACCCGTAGGATCCACCAACGGCTGCTGCTGATTCGTAGTGCCAATAAAAGAGGTATAACGACGATACTGCTTGATAGTCTTGCCGTAGGGCGGACGGAACTTGACGTCGCTCGACGACAATAGGTACTTCAGCACGATCTGCTGTGAGTTGGTGGTCTTGTCGAACTCGTCGATGTTGATGAGTGCAAAGCTCGTCAGCGCGATGTTCAGGTCGAACTCGTTCTTGAAGTTCAGCTTGTCGTTATAATAGTCCCTCAGTTCTGGCGGCAGCAGAATCTTGCAGAAACGCGTTTTTCCGCAACCCTGACGGCCAATCAACAGCGGTGTTAAAGCATTGCCTGTCAACTGCTTGTCGCTCTCACGCCACTGAGCCACCATACCTATGAGCCAGAACTTCAGATACTTCTCCCAATGCGGCTGATCCGTAGGAACGCGCTTGGCAAGATCGGCGATATAGTCGTGCCCATCCCACTCCGGTAACTTGTCGAGCCAAGTGTTCACAGGATCATACTGCTCAATGCGCGTCGAATCGATAAATCGGTTCACGTCCTGATCCCACGACTTCAGGCCCTGCTCGCGGGCCTCGATGGTCATATCGTTGCGTACCTCTTCTGTCAGCGGCTTAAACGTCTGATCCTCAGAGTATTTCATGCGATATTCAGCCACACCCGTCATCAGGTTCTTCCGCATGTCGTAGTTGGCCGTTAGGAAGATCTCCGTCCGCATCGTCTGCAGCGTTTCCTGCGGCACGCTCTTCAAGGGTTTCATTTTGTATTTCTTGCGATAGTCCTCCATCAGCGTGATTTCGTAAGTCGCCGCAAAGACGCTCTTCACCAAATCGGGATCGTTATGAAACAGCGGATGCTCCAGCGTCATACCCTGGGCATGCGACAACGGGATGCCCTGCTCCAGGGACTTGCGTGCTATCTGCTGCAGCAGTTGCATCTGGCGATCCTCGTCAGGCAAGTCAAAATACTCACCCAACACCTCGCGCAGAATAAAGAGCCAGTTGAAATGATAGGTGCGCGTGATGGTACGTCCTGGCATCAGCATATCACTCTCCCACGAAATCCGTGCCTGCTCCGGCTGGTCATGCTTCTCACAGTCTGCCTTGAAGGGACGCGCATCAGGGTTGAAATACATCTCAGGGTCGGCACTCATATAAACCGTCCGTTCCAACTTAGGCTCCAGATACTCTATCTCCAACCCGAACTGGTTCTGATACGCCCTCCTCGCCGTCTCATACAAATTCTTATGAAACTGCCGCATCTCATCCTCGCCTATTGGTAATCTTTTCCCCTCCTGAGTAGGCGATTGCGTCTTAATGGAGCAATCTTCTGGGCCGTCAGGCGGGGTGGTCTGATCTGCCATCGTGTCTGCTATTCTGAACATCTCCCCTCGGCACACAATCTTGACACTCTTCCCCGACGCCCCCAAAAACGCCATCACCGTCTCGTCCATCCTTGCCACCTGGTTCCTGATATTCACGGCCTCCTCATACGTCTTCAGTCCATTCACCTCGACCACCACCAGTCCATTGTACTTCAGCCCCTTCT
>JAEEPF010000100.1 GCA_016284635.1 Prevotella sp. | reverse complement strand
CCGCCACGGCCGTTACGTTCTCCATCCTGACAAGGACCGCATGCTGAGAGACACACTCGATGCAGACGTGACTTTCAAGGGTAAGCAGGGGACCGTATCTGCCATTATCGACGGTGTGCCGTCGTGGATTTGCTATCGCAACATCAGACACGTGGAGTGGACTGTCATGATGGTGGTACCCGAAGACTTGATCCAGCGGCACGGGCGCATGCTCAACGCCACCATCCTGTTGGCCATGCTCATCGGTCTGGCGGCTATCTATCTGTTCTGTCTCCAGCAGATCAAAAAGGTGACATCACCCCTCCACCGCTTTACCCGTTCGGCAGAAGAGGTGGCGAAAGGAAACTTCAATGCCCCACTGCCCGACATCAGGGACGATGACGAGGTACGCATGCTGCGCGACTCGTTTGGCAACATGCAGCGGTCGCTCAGCCAATATATCGAAGAACTGAAGACGACGACCGCCCAGAAATCGGCTATTGAGAGCGAGCTGTCCATTGCCCGCGACATCCAGAATTCGATGGTGCCCAGTGCTTTCCCCAATCGTGAGGGCCTCGAAGTGTATGCCTCGATGACTCCCGCTAAGGCTGTGGGTGGAGACCTCTACGATTTCTTCCTGCGTGATAACAGTCTCTATTTCTGCATCGGCGATGTTGCGGGGAAGGGCGTGCCTGCCGCGTTGGTGATGACAACCGTCTGCGGAGCCTTCCGCCTGTTGTCAGAGAGTGAGTCGGAGCCTGTGCGTATTGTCAGTCGCATGAACGATATGATGATCCGCAAAAATAGCATGACGGTCTTCGTCACCTTCTTCGCCGGGTTGCTCGACCTCGATACTGGACATCTGCGCTACTGTAATGCAGGACATAAAGCACCGCTTGTCAACCGGCAGCCTCTTCCCGTCCATAGCAATCTTCCCATAGGGGCCATGCTTGATTATGAGTTCGAAGCCCAAGAGACTGATCTCGCTCCAGGGAGCACACTCTTCCTCTATACCGACGGACTCGATGAGGCTGAGAAAGCCGAGTATCAGATGTTTGGCAAGAAACGAATCTATGAGGTGATGCAAACCTCTTCCCTGCAGCCTCACATGCTCATCGAACGGATGACGCAGGCTGTAGCCGACTTCGTGGGCGACACTGAGCAAAGTGACGACCTCACGATGCTCGCCATACAATGGAAGAAATGATGATGCGGATGCAGATAGAGTTTTTAGAGGAAGAATGAGCATCAATGACATAGCCAACCAACTGAAAGCCGCTGGCGTATGGCTCCGTAGAATAGGGCATTGCAGAGGCTTCGGCATCCAGTCGCCTTCGGACTACTGGCTGGTGCGCTATGTGATCAATGAGCATTGGCCCTACTATCAGTATGAACGGTTAGGCCGTAACGACGACTGGCTGACGAGAAAACAGGGCCGACTTTGTTTCCGCATCGCCAACTGGCGCCAGCCTGCGGTGATAGAGAGTAGTGCCTTTCGTGATTATCTTCAGGCTGGATGCAGAAAGGCCGTCTGGGGAGAGTCGTCGGAACTGATGGTGCTGTCGCTGGAGGGTGACTGGCGCAGTCGGCTCTCCTATATATATAATAAGGTGTCGGCAGATTCCGTGCTGGTCGTCACAGGTCTCAGCAAGGCGAGAGATGTCTGGCGCGAGATCGTCAATGACGAACGGGCCGTCCTCACCTTCGACCTCTATTACTGCGGCATCGTGCTGTTCGACAAGAAAAGAGACAAAAAGAACTATATAGTAAACTTCTAACCAATAAGGCGTATGAAAATAACAAAGGTTTATACCCGCACGGGTGACAAAGGTGAGACAAGCATCGTAGGTGGTATCCGTATGAAGAAATCATCAGAACGGCTGGAGGCCTACGGCACCGTCGATGAACTCAGTTCGCACTTAGGGCTGTTGGCGGCGATGTTGCCAGAGGGGGAGCATAAGTCGATGATCATCCGTATCCAGCGCAACCTCTTCAATGTCTGCACCAATCTGGCTACGGATCAGAGCCAGACACCGCTCTACGACTCTGCCAAGCTTGCTGATGGCGAGATAGAACTGCTGGAGAAGGAAGTGGACAGGATGATGGGGCTGTTGCCCGAGCGTCAGGGATTCATCCTGCCAGGCGGCACGCAGGCAGCTGCTCAGGCTCATGTCTGCAGAACGGTATGTCGCAGGGCCGAACGTCGGATTGTGGCTCTTGCCGAGGTGGCTATCGTGAGTCCGGAAGTACAACAATATGTGAATAGGCTGAGTGACTATCTCTTTGTCTTAGCCAAAATAATAAATTTTAACGAAAATGTCAGTGAAATAATTTGGGAAAAAGTTTGAAGATACGAAATAAATGATTACTTTTGCGCCCAAATTCAAAAACGAGAACAAAAAATAGTAATTGTAATCTGTAAATCGTAAATATTTATGTATTGGACACTTGAATTAGCATCAAAATTGGAAGACGCTCCCTGGCCCGCAACCAAGGACGAGTTAATAGACTATGCCATCCGCTCAGGCGCACCATTGGAGGTGCTTGAGAATCTGCAGGAGATAGAGGATGAGGGTGATATCTACGAGAGCATCGAGGAGATCTGGCCCGACTATCCCACTAAGGAGGACTTCCTCTTCAACGAGGACGAGTATTAAGGCATAGTTTTCAATGTAACTAATTGAAAATCAACGGGGTGTGCAAAATGCTATTTTTTGCACACCTCGCTTTTGTATGCCTTTTGGCGCATTTTAGAGCTAAACTTCTTGTTATTCTCGCATATTTTCGCTAATTTTGCGGTCGAAAACCGTTAAAAAGAATATTTATGAGCGAGAAATTTCCATACGGCTACGATGTGAATGCCTATATCGACAAAGCATTCGAGCAGATGAAGGCAGATTTTCCTTGGGCAACGAGGGAGATGATAGCTGAAAATACGAACTTGGGCATTGAGAAAATGGAAGGCGAATATCAGTACGTCTCCTATCACTCCCGGTATGATGGAACGCTGAAGGCATACAAAGAAGATGTCGATTGTGAGGAGTTTCTACGTCGGCTCGCCAGTGGCTGTGATTGGGAACTTGAAAGAGCCAATCCTGTGAAGGAAAGCATTGATGTGGAAGCATCCAACAACTGCAGTGGAGACTGGTTTCTGGAGTGTTACGAGATTCAGAAGCACGAGCTGGGCGGTTATTCGGTCTATGTCACGGCTGGCAACCGTTCTGCAGGCGGCTCGAAGACGGTCTTCATCCCTGCCTCTTATTTCAAACTGTCTTGGGACGAGTTCCTTGACAAGTATCTCGATATAGTTATCCCTGGCTCATATTACGTGGGCAGGGCCGATCTCGAACGCGACCCTCGCATTAAAGAGTTCCTCGGCTTCTGAGAAACGTTTTCAACGGAATTATTAATCTATCAAAATACAATGAGAAAAATAGAGATAATATTGATGATGCTGTATGCTGTTATTGTAGCGAAAGCACAGATTGATGAAGGCCTTCATTGGTATAACGGACAAATCACCTTCACAGCACGTAACATCGCGAATAAGAATGTGTTGATGGAAGCCATGGACGAGGGTGAAGAGCATGAATTCATACTGCGTTATGTCAAAGAGGTGAACCAGAATCACCAGGTCTATCGCACAGACAACGGCACTCATGACTACGTGAACTTATATAGTGTCGGCTCAACCATGCGCCATAAGAAGGCTGAAGGCCTGGATGTACTCTGCTTCTACGACGATAAGGATCGTCTGGCAGCGGTCATTTCAGGCGAGAAGGAGTGGGACGCGGAGAAACTGAACAAATCGCGCTGGCAGAGTCAGTTTATCGGCGAATATACCACTGAGGAAGAGAATGAGGTTGAGCAATGCTTTAACTGGACGTGGGAGAGCCTTAGTTTCAACGGCATCATATATCCCTACGACATCATCACCTTCAACGGACGTGTGACAGGCTACATCACCATCAAACCCGTGGAAGGCTCCACCAACGAGTTGGAGGGTACGTGGGAGGTTGTACCCACGCTGCGAGGCTTCCGTCTCTACGCTGTCAACACTGAGACGGGCAACACACCATGGGAGTGGCAACGCACTGGCATTGAGTACGACCTCGTCGAGTCAGACCCCAATGTGGGACGCTTCTTCTATGCCAGCACTACGCTGCTTAATGACCATCAGTTCCGCTTCTTCGACAAATCCACGCTCCGCATCATGCGTAACGCCATCCTTGCCCGTCACGGCTACCGTTTCCAGTCGAAGGATCTGCAGGAGTATTTCACCAACGAGCCTTGGTACAAGCCTGCCGCCTCGAATGACGGCATCCGCCTGTCGTTCATTGAACAGCTCAACATCGAACTCATCAAACAAATTGAGGGAACGGAATGAAGAAGATCATAATGATGATGTTTGCCCTTGCGGCAATTACATCCTGCGGTAACAAGACAACAAACAGTGCGGCTTCGGATGCTGATTCTATTGTAATAAATGAAGTGTCTGACACGCTGAACACCGTCGAGGCTGTCGTGAAACAAGTGAATGCCGTCTATGCCTACTGGAATGAGCTGCGGGGGCACTATGATGAGAATAAGCCTTGGATAGACGATCTTTTCGGCAGCAAGGAATGGCAACGGGTAAGTAATGAAGTGGCAGCCATCGACCGTGAGTGCGAGTGCGGCGGATTCTTCGACTTCGGTGAAGAGGGGCCGCTGAATCCCTGGGTTTACGATTGCTACGAGGGAACTGTCTGTGCCGACAGTATTCAGGTCAAGATGCAGCCTGACGGCACGGCTGAGGTCAGGTTTTTGGTGAAGGATGCTGTCACCATCAAGGGCATTCCCATGCGCTGGCTGATGCAGGTGGAAGATGGCCAATGGAAAGTCGCTAACATCTTCTTCGAGAAAGATGATAATTTCGATATTCTGATGAATATGCGTGCCTACGCAGACGACGCAGCCACCAAGCATGAGATTGAAGAAGAGACTCCCGCTGATAATATAAATCTCTCAGATTACGCAGAATAGAAGATGAAAAGAATAGTTTTTTTAGTGATAACGCTTTGTGCTGCAGTTTTTGCACAGGCGCAGACGATTCATGTGGATCATAAGTTCTGGGACGGTTATAGCCTTTATACCGTTAAGGAAATAAGAATGGGGAAATACATCTATATGACCACCAAACAAGACGAAGAACTGACTCTGGAGAAAGTCAAGGAGGGCGAGTTTAAAATCATTCGCAGCCGACAGGCAGAAGAATGTCCCTTCGGTGCAGAGTTCGGCTGGAGGGTGCAGTTTATCCGTCAGGACGGCGAGAGTTTCCTGGCTATCCGCAAGCCTAACGGTGAAGTTATGTATACGTTGTCGCAGACAACCAATAACGAGGAAGAATGTGAGGAGATGCAGATGATAATGGGACAGGAGGAACCCTGGAATGCTGTGAACAGTGTTCTGCTCAACCGAGCCTACCTTCAAAATTATGTTGCCACCAAGAGGGAACTTCGGATACTTCGCAATAAGATTCTGGCCTATCACGGCTACCGCTTCCAATCGAAGGACTTACAGGAGTATTTCGGCAAGATACGTTGGTACAAGCCTGTCAATGACAATAATGCCATTAAGCTGAACATCATTGAGCAGACGAACATCCAGCTCATCAAGAGTGAGGAAGCCGAAAGACCGGATGACCTGACTTATGCCAATATGAATGGAATATACGACAGCCTTGATGAGAATATGAGCAGCGTGAGCCGTATCAGTCTGAATTCAGACGGCACTGCCACATGGTGTATGGTAGGAAGTCTAAACTATACGGAATACACTTACAGAATCGAGGGTAATACCATCTGTATGAAAGCCAAGGGAGTGGACTCTGAGGAGGAATGCTATGAGTATGATGCTGACACCCGGACTTTGAAGAATGAGCAGGGTGCCGTCTATTATAGGCAAGTTGCCGAATGACAAGTTTGAAGTCCTTTAAGAACTAACTTCATTAGATAGAAAAGTGAGGAATGAAAAAAGTCTTGATTCTTACCATAACGCTTTTTATCACCATCTTTGTAGTGGTGATTCTTGGTAACGTCATTACCATTGGCGAGAAGTTTACAACAGTCTTTGGTGTTCCCTATTTCGAATATGCCTTTTACCTGTTGTTGGCAGGACTATTTGCATATCTGGTGTATTATGCCATATTGGAACCCATGAGGCGTATTCACAACGCTCCGGAGTTCCCAGTGTTGGCAGTAGAGGATAAAGGAGAGGGAGTGACGGATGACGCCTATAGGAAAAGGCTGGTTTCTTTGGGAGAGAAGATATGTGACAACTGCTATTATCTGAAACCGGCCGAAAGGAATCAGCACCAGACAGAGTTGAAAAGTGAGCTTGCAAGGTTGAGTACTACTCAGGATGTCGAGCGGATCAAGGCATTCTTGGACAAGGAAATTAAACAAAGGTACAAGGCTGTGGATGGGCAGATTCTCAAATACGGCTCCAAGGTATTTATCATCACAGCCATCTCTTCAAGTAGCATGATTGATACCTTGGCAACGATGGGTCTGAATTTTCGGATGATATCAGACATTGTGCGTGCATCCGGTTTCCGTCCGAACAAGTTGCAACTCATAAAGATGTACTATTACATCATCTGCTCAGCCTTCTTCAGCTATTTCTTCCAGGGAGTTTCAGATTCTGTCGATGTAATGGTGGACAATCTCTCCGATGCTTCAGACATTGATGTCACGGACGTTGAGATTCCTGATGTCGATGCTTCATGTGTGGACTATTCCCAGTACGTGAAGAACTTGAATATACCTGGAGTTCCACTGGGACCTCTTGCTGACGGCCTTGCCAACGCCGTTATGACCATTGCTATCGGATATATAGCAAAGTACTATCTCCAGAAAGGTTCAAAGGAACTGAAGGGGGCAAAGGGCAGACGGGTTAAGCTGAAGGCAAAGATGAAAGCTTTGGGTCAGGTCCCAAAACTTCTTGTGGAAGTTCCGGAACAGATTGGAAGCAGCGGCCTTTCATGGGCAATGAAGGGCTTCGAGAAGGCTTATAGTAAAGTGATAAAGAATAAAAGTGATGATGAGGTTATGTCTGATATGGATGAGTACAGTCCCTCAGAAGATGCACCCATAGAAGAAAGACCGAAGAAAAAAGGTTTCTTTAGTTTTTGGAAGTAATACAATAACAAATATGAAAGTTAAGATACAGACAATGCTTGGCGACATCGTAGTTCGCCTATACAGGCTATAGCAGACCATCGCCTGTGCCTGTTCTACATCAAAGCTCCTGACTGCGGAGTTTGCAATGTTATGCTTGACAAAGTGGAGCGGTTGGCAGACAGTATCACTGCGGTATATTCCTTCTATACGGATATAACCGAAGAGCCTCTGATAGCAGGTCAGTTCCTCGTCTATTCAGGGCCAACAGTCCTGCTGCTGATGGATGGGAAGGAAATCTATCGCGCCTCTCAGTTCATCGACTTGGAAGAATTGAAATACAATATTAACCGCTACATAGAACTAATCGCTCAATGACACTCCCCAAGTTCATCATAACAATGGACGGTTATTTCCGTTTAGGCATGGTCAACCAGCATAAGCATCTGCTGAAGCCGGGTGATCAATGCATCCGTGGTGGGTACTACCACTTTGTCTCCAACCGAATCCTCCTTGACAGGGAATCATACGACTTTGGCCGTCCCAAATGGCATCTGCTGGAAACATTGAAGGTTCCTTCTACCTATCGAGGCATGCGAATCGTCTATTCGTATGATGACGGTTTCCATGATGATTTCAATGTCAGCGAAGAACTGAAGATTGAATACTATGATTGACTACGATTCCATATGGCGCACACAGGATGAGATTAGAACGGTGGTCAATGCCGTTTTAGGAGAATGTATTTGGGATCTCAGTTACAGCGAGCGACGTATGGCCATCGAACTGGAACTGACTGTTACCCTCGATGATGATGCCATCGATAACCTCACTTGTCAGTTCCCTATCGCTGCCGATTACGACGGAGTCGGTATGAAAGGCTCAAATTTCGCATTCTATCTCTGATACTCTTCCTCTATTAGAAAGATGATACTCATCTTCCTTGGCGAGGATTTCTTATGATTCTGCCTATATATATTACAAGGTACGCGAAGATAAGTGACAGAAACTAACAATAGAACGGACTTTTGCCGCATTTCAGTGCCAAATAAGTGATGACAAAGTCTTACGTTCCGATAACGGTATAGACTTCATCGAGTTCGCCAAGCAGCGTTTCATCGACCGATATAAATCAGGCAAGATAGGTGTGAGTTCCAGGGAGAACGGTATCAGTTATATGAACCAGTTCGCCAAGTTCCTCAAGCAAGAGCAGTAACAGCGATGCATTCGGAATCATGGGTGACGTGGCATTCTCAAAGAAAGACCTTGATACTGCCGAGGTCTACTACCTCCGGCGCGTAGAACTTGCTCCTCAGAGCTACGAGGCTCACGAGGATCTGGGCTTATTGTATATGAAGCGTTGCGAATACGAGAATGCCATAAAAGAATTTGAGACAGCATTGCAATTCAGTAATGAGCATGGCGACCCATATCTGTACCTGGCATCCATCTATTATAGTCTCGGACAATATGATGAAGCATACGAATGGCTTTACCGGCAGGTCTTTGAACTCAAAGCCGAAGAGTCCCAGTCCAAGAGAGATTTGTACAACCAGTTTTACTGTGGAGTTTCCAGCACCATCTGTCAGAACATGTCAATCAACGAGCTTGACGACCTAATAAGACAGATCGAGACCAAATACAATGTCTGCATAAACACGCATCTCGTCGTTAATCCTGATGCTCCGCTGATGCCGTTCCGTAAGACGGACGAGCGTAGTTATGAGATCGACTATGACCTCGACTCTACCGACAAGTTCTACGAGGTGTTGAGTTCATTGATACTACTGGACAATTATCTTGGCGGAGAGCACTTCGTCTTCAATCATTTCCTCGTGGCCACAGACAACGGGAAAGACAAGTTTGCAGCGATGGTCAGGAACACGATGGCTCCCGACTCTACACTCTCTCTGACAGATTTGCTCGACTACCTGATGCTGGACGTACAGACCACTCTGATTCGCGTTTATACGGATGAAGTCATGCAAAATACGCCTGAGTTCAAGAAATACCGTCCCATCCGGTGGCTTGGAATGGGAAATACCATTGCCCAGTCATACGGCTACATCAAGAAGCTGGAGCGTATTCATGCCCCCCGGCTTGTCATCTACGTCCACAAGGTGCTGATGTACTTGAAGTCGGTACAACTCTATGAATACTTCAAGGCCTGCGACAAGAGGATTGATTTCCAGTCTGGATTCAACGAGCATAAGATGGGATGCGCCATCTATAGCGGTCATGTGAATATGAAGGATTCCGCAAAGCGCAGGGACTGGTCGGCATTCTACCGTTCATTTGTCAACCAGATCTGCCCTCCCCTCCGCTATTACGTGAAACTTAAAGAGATTTAAGTTACAAAACCAGCAGCAACTGTGCGATGCCAAAGCCCATATAGGTGCCGATGGCATAGCCGAAGAGGCCCACTGCGATGCCTGGACCAATGACGGCCTTGTTTCCCAAGGCACTACCCATGACGGGAGCGAAGGGCGGCGAGCAGATAAGGGATATGCTGGTGGTGAGTGTAGTGTCGGTATCGATGCGGAAGATGGCACTCAGCAGTATGTGGAACAGCAACGAGCCAAGGGTGGCAACGGTGATGAAGAGGAAGATGTCAGGGTTGACATCGGTGAGTGTCTTCAGGCTCACCTGCGATGCCACAGCCACGCTGAAGATAAGGATGAAGAATGTGCCAGCCTCGAACGTGCGTTTCAGGCTACGCACCTTGGGATGCAATGATGAGAGAATGGCCAGCAGACTGATGCCCAGGATGAAGATGCTCTGAAAGGCAGACTTGGGGAACAGACTCGCGATGCCTGCACCAAGTGCAATGATACCGACGGTAAGCAGCAGGCTCCGTCCGAGGCCTTTCAGATTGTCCTTGCGGAACAGTCCCATGAACAGTTCCTCTTCATGATTCTCCACCTTGATGTTTTCGTCCTCCACACTCTTGTCATCCTTGAAGTCCGGCATGAACAGCCGCATTACCCGCTTGCCGAAGATGATGACGAAGAACAGATAGACGGCACTCATCACAGTGCTATAGGCTGAGGTGAGGATATACGTCGCATCGTCCACGCCAAGGGCAATCTTCAGCGAAGCCAGATTGGCATTGCCGCCCGTATAAAGACCCGTCAGCATACCGCCGATATGGGCAAACAGCGTCGGGTCACTCTGTCCGTAAAGCAAGAATCCCGTGACAATCGCCAAAGCACAGCCCAACAGTCCGAAGATAGTGCTCTTGATAAAGCTTGGAGCCAGCCGCGCCCATGCCTTCAGGTCTGCTGAGAACAGCAACAGCGGAATGGCAAACGGTATGGCTGCCGATGCGACAGCCGTCTGCACGCTATGCATCTCCTCCGTGTCAGGAATCAGTCCCGTCAGTCCCAGCGTACAGCCGATGACGTAGGCGATGATGATACTCCCCACCTTCCTCAGTACCGTGCTCTTATACGTGAGCCACAGGATGCCGAGCGGTGTCAGCAGACAAATGAGGATGACTATAATCTGCATCATCTATTATTTTTTCGTAGTATCTTCAGTTCTTACTCAATCTTTCCTGCCAACCACATGCGAGTTGCCACTGGTGTTGGTGTGGCGGTGATAGTGGCGGCATTGACCGTCTGCTGATCTCCGTCGATGTCAAACTGCAGGGTAGCTCCTTCACTTCGTCGAATGGGAGCTGGTCTATGAGTTGGATAGTCCCATAACCGCCGCGATTGCAGAGGATGGCCTTGATGCTTGGGTCACTCAAAGCCCAGCGGATATCACTTACGCGTTCTTCCACCGTTCCCCCTATTTTACCGTCCAGCATCTTGTCAACATTGGGACCGATGACGGGTTCAAAGCCCCATGAACGAACCACGTCGGCTGCTTTCTCAATGGTCTCCATCGGCGTGAAGTACGAGGGTGAGATCATTGCCACCGTATCACCCGCCTTCAGATAGTCGGGCTTCGCACAGTTTAGTACCACAGATTCTTCTGGAGTCGGTACGACGCCATTATCATCATCATCTTTGCTACACGATGTCAACATCATGGTAGTCATCATGGCGACTACTGCCATTGTTATAATTGTCTTCATCTCTGGTAAAAAAACATAATGATATGAAATATGGAAGTCAAAGTTCTTCAAGGGTGTTGCGGAGGATGGAGGAATTGTTGCTGAGCATGCGGACGAACTCCTTGGTGGAATTCTTCACATAGGTGTTCTTCAGCAGGTGGATGCAACCCTGCATCTCCTTGTCTGGGGTGTCGGTATCGACAATCGGAATGGCTTTCAGACCGTTCTCACCCACGACGGTACTCTCGCTGAGAATGGTGACGTAGTTCGACTCGCGCACCAGTCGGAAAAGCAGATAGACGGTATTCATCTCCACCTTAATCTTATAATGGTAATCGTGGTCAGCGATGGCATGACGGAAAGCAGAACGTGCCTGGGTGCCCCGTCGCGTGAGGGCAAGGTCGTAGCGTTGGAGTTCTTCGAGAGTAATGGTGGTACGACTGGCAAGGGCGTGGCGCTCGTTAACGATAGCTGCCAGACGGTGATGGAAGAGCACGCGGCTTTCGATCTTCGGATTGGCGACCGTCGGACGGAAGGCCAGCACGAAGTCGAACTCATGGTTCTCGAGCTGGGCGATGAGTTCTGCCATTGTGGACTGGGTGACATTCATCTTCACATGGGGATATTTGCGCAGGAAGGCGGTGACGGTCTCGGCCATGATGCTTGCGAAGGAGAAGGTGACGCCGATGTTGAGCTCACCACCCACGAGATGCTTGAGTTCATCGAGACGCAACAGGCAGTTGTCTGCCGACGTCAGCGTCTCCTTGGCCAGTGGCAGAAGCGTCTCTCCAGCCTCCGTGAGTGACACTTCGTGGCTGTTGCGCAGGAAAAGTGGCTGCTGGAAGTCATTCTCCAACTGGAGAATCTGGTGGGAGAGGGTGCTCTGGGTGATGAACAGTTCCTTCGCAGCCATTGAGAAATTGAGCGTTTCGGCCAGTTTTACGAAATATTTTAGTTGTCTCAGTTCCATATTTTTTTGCTCAAGATTGTTATTTGGGTGCAAATATACGCATTTTTGTCATATCTGCAAAGCATTTGGCATATAAAAACACTTGGTTATCGAAAATTTCGATAGCGGGCTGCATCACTATTCATAACCAATCGTTGCAGAATCGTGAAAATCGCTGTACCTTTGCCCCGTCAAAAGAAAACAAGTATAACAATTAAAGATTAAGATTATGATTACATTGATGGAAATGGGCTTGATGCTCGCAGCAGGAACAGTTTTTAGCGCTTGGATGGCAAAACACGACAACCTGGAGGTCCGCTAACCTTCAGGTTGTTTTTTTGTCCAAGTCATTTTTATGTGGGGGATACCATCGAGCATAAAGGTTTCAGACGACTGTCTGAATCCTACGCTTTCATAGAATCCTTTGGCATATTCCTGAGCTTCAATGTCTATGAGTGTAGCACCGAAATGTTTGACTGCTGCCTCAATGGAATGAAGCATAATCTGCTTGCCATAGCCTTTGCCACGTTCGGTAGTGATAACTCTGCCTATCGAGATTTCTCGCATATGAGTTCCAGCAGGACATACACGGGCCTGTGCTACTATTCTGTTTCCCAAAGTCAACCACAGATGAATGGACTTCTGATCATCATTGTCCATATCTTGATAGACACAGTTCTGTTCAACCACAAACACCTCACTACGTACTCTCAGTAATTCGTATAGTTCATCCGTGGTCAGTTTTTGGAACGTTTTCTTATGCAATATAGGCTGCTCGATGTTCATACCCATTCGAAGTTATCTTTCCTGGCTCCAATCTCAAAGTGATATTTTGCTATGCCCAAGTCCATCTGCGTATATCCGATGATGGAGAAACCTTTCTTGGCGTGTACCAGATGGCGACTATTCTTCATTCCGACGTACTCAAACGAGAACTTCTGCTGGTTCACTGCGGTGGGCGCCAATAACGCTGCTTCAACTCCCTTGCGAAACCACGATGGGGTAACGTCGCTTGCATTGCTTACTTGTTCGACAGTTTTAATCTTATGGCCGACTCCCTGAGTTTCACCATAGCCGAGAGCAATGTAACATGCAATCTTCTCGCCCTCGTCAAGCACATACGTCCCAGGGACTTTAGAGTAACTAAGTCCAACCCAGCAAGTGTTCAGACCAAGTGTCTGAGCAAACAGAACAAGATGCTCGCCATAGTAACCTACACGCTCATCAAGATCATCTGCTTTCTTTCC
>JAEEPF010000283.1 GCA_016284635.1 Prevotella sp. | reverse complement strand
ACGTTCTCACGAAGGACGAAGGTGGCCGCCACACGCCGTTCATGAACGGCTACCGTCCTCAGTTCTACTTCCGCACCACCGACGTTACCGGCACGATTCAGCTTCCGGAAGGCGTCGAAATGGTGACCCCGGGTGACACCGTCACGATCCACGTTGACCTCATCGCCCCGATCGCCATGGAAAAGCAGCTCCGCTTCGCTATCCGCGAAGGTGGCCGCACGGTTGGTGCCGGTTCCGTAACCGAAATCATCAAGTAATCAGGATTAAAAATGCCTAGAGAACTCATCGTGCTCGAATGCACAGAATGCAATCAGCGCAACTATGATTGCGACAAGAACAAGCGTCTTCACCCTTCCCGCGTGGAATACAAGAAGTACTGCCGCTTCTGCCGCAAGCATACTGTTCACAAGGAATCCAAGTAAGGAAATCCGCTTAGGTCGATAGCTCAATTGGTAGAGTCACGGTCTCCAAAACCGTTGGTTGGGGGTTCGAGTCCCTCTCGACCTGGGAATTTCCTCCGGAGTCATCATGCGTAAGATTCAGCAATATGTCAAAGAATGCATCCAGGAACTGAAGAAGGTCACTTGGCCTACTTGGGAAGAACTCAAGGGATCAACTCTCGTTGTCATGCTCTTCAGCGTCATTATGGGCTGCTATATTGCCGGTCTTGATGTCGTGTTTTCCGTAATCATCGACAAGATTATGGGTAGGGGTTAATCACTATGAAGAAGTGGTACGCTATCCATACCTTCTCCGGTCAGGAAAACAATATCAAGAAACACATCGAGCAGATGATTGAGCGCGAGGGCGTTCAAGACAAGTTCGGCCAGATTCTCGTACCCACCCGTGAAGTCGTGAGCAACGTCCACGGGCGTCGTCGCGTTTCTAAGCAGAACCTGTTTCCTGCATATATCGTTATAGAAATGGAGCTGGACAAGCTCACCCAGCACCTGGTGTCGACCATCAATGGCGTCACCCATTTCGCCGGAATGACACGCGCTTCTCGTGTTCCTATTCCGCTTCAACAGAGCGAGGTCGATCGTCTTCTTGGAGTTGATCCTGAAATTTCTACAGAAGGCGAGATCCAAATCCCGTACAGCATTGGCGATAATGTCCGCATCAAGGAAGGTCCGTTCAAGGACTTTGTGGGCGTCGTAGACGAAATCATGGAAGACAAGACCAAGATCAAGGTCATGGTTACCGTCTTCGGTCGTTCTACGCCAGTCGAGCTTGCCTTTAACCAGGTCGAGTCCGCTACCGCTTAATGTTACGGTTTTTGCAACGGAGATAAAACAGTGGCAAAGAAAATCACAGGTTATATCAAGCTCCAGATTCCCGCAGGCGCTGCCAACCCGGCTCCTCCGGTGGGTCCTGCCCTCGGTCAGAAGGGCGTGAACATCATGGAGTTCTGCAAACAGTTTAACGCTAAGACCCAGAACGACAAGGGCATGATTGTCCCGGTTGTCATCACGGTCTATGCCGACAAGAGCTTTACCTTCATCACGAAGGTTTCGCCGGTTCCGGCCCTCATCAAGAAGGCCGTCGGTATCGAGAGTGGTTCTGGTGAACCCAACCGTAAGAAGGTTGGCAAGATCACCAAGGCCCAGATCCAGGAAATCGCCCAAAAGAAGATGCCGGATCTAAACACAATCGACCTCGAAGCCGCCATGCGCATGGTTGCGGGCACTGCTCGTTCCATGGGTATTGATGTGGTTGACTGAGGCAGGTAATTCACCGTTACGTATCTGACAGGAAAATTTCATGTTCAGAGGAAAAAAATACAAGAAGATTGCTGAATCTTTTGATCGTAATCAAGCCTACGATCTGAAGGCGGCAATCGAAATACTCAAAAAGTCCGAATTGAAGTTCGACCAGACGGTCGAAATCCACTTCAATCTCGGTGTGGACCCAAAACATTCCGACCAAGTGGTTCGTGGCACTGTCGTGCTTCCGCATGGTACCGGTCGTTCGGTCCGCGTTCTCGTTTTTTGCAAGGACAACAACCTTGAAGTTGCAAAGAACGCTGGCGCTGACTACGCGGGTGGTGCTGACTTGGTTCAGAAGATTCAGGAAGGCTGGCTGGACTTTGACGCCGTCGTTGCTACTCCCGACATGATGCCGGTGATTAGTAAGGTGGCCCGTGTCCTCGGTCCTCGCGGTATGATGCCGAGCCCCAAGGCTGGTACGGTGACCGTTAACGTCGCCCAGACCGTCAAGGAACTCAAGGCAGGTAAGATTTCTTACCGCGTCGACAAGGGCGCTAACGTCCATGCTCCTGTTGGCAAGCTCTCCTTCACTGTCGACCAGCTGGCTGAAAACGCCAAGTCTGTGATTGACTCTGTCGTGAAGAACAAGCCTCAAACTTCTAAGGGCACATACATCAAGAGCCTCACTCTGACGGCTACGATGGCCCCGGGCATCAAACTTGATATGGCACTGACGCGCTAGGAGATACCATGAAAGCTGTAGTTAAAAAACAACAGACCGTGGATTCGCTCGTCGA
>JAEEPF010000099.1 GCA_016284635.1 Prevotella sp. | reverse complement strand
ATTCAGGATATGCTGAATGCAAAGGAGATCGTGGATGGTAAGGAGGTCCAGCTGCATATGTTCACCTTTGATACGGAGTTGGATAATAGTATCACGCTTCAGAAGGGAGGCTCGTGGATCAATAAGCAGAGTATGGAACTGAAAGCCTTCCACAACGAGGAGGATGGCCAGATGTACCAGAACTCGGATTCACCGGTAGATAAGTTCCGCGTGACTTGGAACTACATCTACACAGGTACGCCCATAGCCTTGAAAAAGAAGGTAAATGAACAGAACTTCGGCAGTGGTCTCAGTACGCGTCTCACGGTGATTCCCATGCCCAAGACGAACTACGAGATGATTGAGTTCCAAGAGAAGACGGCCATAGACTGGCAGCGTCTGGAACGCATGAAGACCTGGGCTTATAAACTTGATGCCCGTGCCGGAGAGCTGCCTTTCTGGCCATTGGTGAAGCGCCTCTATGACTGGACCAAGAACCGTATGGCCGATTGTGCGGAGGATGATTCGGAGGCCAATGAACTGATGCTGAAGCGCGTGCCGTATCATGCTATTAATTATGCAGCACCCTTTATAGATATGCGTCACTTCGAGAGCATGCATCTGGAAGGCAAGTACTGGGAAGGGGAGTATGAAGTGGATGATACGGATTGGAAACTCTGCGAATTGATAGCCCGCATCCAATACGCCACGCAGCAGCACTTCTTCGGGGTGATGGCTGAGAAGTATTTCGATGATATGAACAACGATGTGCAGATCACGGGCAAGCGTCATTATTCGAAGTCCTTGGAGGGCTATAATCGTCTGCCTGAGGTCTTTACTTTGGAGGATGTCAGAAAGTGCTATGGCTATGATAAAGACACGGCCGTGTATACAAGAATCAGAAGACTGACAGATAACGGGATCGCTGAAAGGATTCTGACGGGTGAAGACAAGGGGAAATACAAGAAAGTGGTTAAGATGTTAGTTTAGTCATTTAGTCAATTAGTCATTTAGTCATTTTGTTTTTTCAATGGAAAAAGTAAGTATTAATGAAGCTATGCACCTCTCCGAGCACATAACGCTCGGGGAGGTAACCAAGAGCAGGCATGCAGAGATCTACAACATCCCTAGCCATGTGGCGATCGAGAATCTGAAACGGGTTTGCGAGTGGTTAGAGGAACTACGCAGACGGTATAATCTGCGGTATGTTCTGCGCCCGGTTTCCCCTCCTGAGTTCTTTGCAGAGCAAAGCGGCAAAGCCGAGCGAGGAGGGGTTAGGGGTGATCTGAACGAGGGAATGTCTGGCGCTTCTTCAGACCACCCCACCCATACGGGCACCCCTCCTAACTTAGGAGGGGAAATAGATACCGAAGAGCCGATAATCATCAGCAGTGGGTATCGGAGTCCGCAGCTGAATAGGAAGGTGGGAGGATCACCGACGAGTAATCATTTGACGGGATGTGCCGTGGATATCCGCGTCGCTGGTATTGAGCAGGCGATGCGGTATGCAGTGATCCTGATGGACTATGCTGATGAGACGAAGCAGGACTATGACGAACTCTTCATAGAGAAAAACCGCTATGGTGCCATCTGGTTACACTTTGCGGTGAGGCCAAAGGACAATCGGAGAAAAACGGCATTCCTTCAAACGTAAGAGACAACAGCGCACAAGCGGGGCCAAACCCCGCTTGTGTTCTATATCTTGACCCCGATGGTGGCGAGGAACCAGCATCCCTGCTGGGGGACGAGGCTGGTGTTCATGCCGCTGCGGTAGTAGCGGGTGCCAAAGAGGTTGTGGATGTCGAGCCCGACGGTGACGGGGCCGAAGGTATATTCGCCGCCGATGTTCAGGATGCAGCGGGCGGGTATCTCTTGGCGGCCAGCGATCTTCCCGGCAGAAGCAACAACGTCTTCCCAGATGGCGGCGGCCTCCTTCTCCATGCCCGGCAGGATGCTGTAGACACCGTATTGGAGGTAGCGGGTCTCGCTCCTGACGTATTGCTCAAGGTCGATGTTATAGGATGTCTGACAGCCCTCGAAGAGCACATGGCCGTGGAGCCGCAGACGGGGTGCTGCCTGCCAGCTGAGCACGAGGTTCGACATGATGGCGGGGGTGTTGTTATTGTCATCGATGTCAGACGGATAGTAGGGAACCAGTCCTGCAGGCAAGTCAAGGGCTATGAGGTTCGACTTGAAGGTATGAGTCCAGGTGAGGTTCCAGTCGGCGGTGAGATTCGGCCGTCTGTAACTGGCCATCAGCTCCATGCCGCCGGTCTTGTTCTGGCTGGTGTTTCTGTAAGTGAGAATGTCGGTCATAACGAGGTCACTGGCATGGTTGTAGAAGCCGTTGACCTCGAAATTCAGTCCCTTCACCCAGTTCTGTCCGGCAAAGGAGAGCTGCAAGGAGTGGGCACGCTCCGGCGAGAGGCTGATGCCTTCCTTTCCGCGTATGAGGGCTGCCAGGACGTTGGCGATACGGTAGATGTAAGGGGCATCGACAAACGACTTGGCATAGCTCAGCCTGAGGTTCCACTTGGGGCGCAGCAGGATGAGGGCCACACGGGGCGACAGCTCGTGCACCTCCGTGTCGTCGTCGCGGTTCTTATAGTCGAAACGCAGACCGGCATTCAAGAGAAGTGAAGAGTGATAAGTGAAAAGTGAAAAGTCCCACCGGTGTTTTAGCTGTAGCCAGGCGTTGGCTCTGTTCTCGCTGCCTTTTCCGGTTTCACGGATCTGGGCATCCTCGGGGAATGTCTCCACAAAGTCATAGCCTATCTGATAGCGGATGTCGTCGAGCTGGAAGTGGCCGTACTCGGCTCCGAAGCTGATGTTGCCATGATGGTCTTCGCCCAGTGTGTAGGCATAGTTGCCCTTCACCTGGAAACCATAGTTTTGCTCCTGGGCGTTGACGTAGCGGGAGAGTCCTCCGCCATTGTCGAACGCCTGTATCATGTAGTTAGGCAACGGGAGTGACCACGACAGTACGGACATCGCGGAGTCGCCGAGCACCTGATAGCGCGTCAAGTCCCCCTTGTCGTATGTCGCCCCAACCATGAACTCTGAATGATGAACTCTGAACTGATACCTCAGATCGGCGTGTTGTGAACTGGTGCCGAAGCTTGGCGACAGGCCGTTGTAGGTGCGGTATCGGTCGTGGTCGTATGACAAGGCGATGCTGGTCATGGTGAAGGGGGCGACGACCTGCGAGAAATGGGTGTCGTACATGAACTGCAGGCCCTTATAGCCCACTTGCAGGCCGAAGTCGTAGGAGGGGCGATTGCCGATGCGCCCGATCCTCACCGTATCGCGCCATTCTCCGCTGTTACGGTAGACGCTGCCCCAAAGAAGCAGGTCGATGTCGAAATAGCGTTTGCCGAAGACGGCGTCGGCCTTGATCTGGCCGTAGTTTCCTGCTCGGACTTTCGCCTGTATGCCGTCCACGTCGGCACCTTGTTTGGTGATGATATTCACCACGCCCGTCAGGGCCACGTCGCCATAGAGTGAGGAGGCAGGGCCTCGCAGCACCTCTATCTGCTTCACCTTCTCCAACGAGATGCTGAAGTCGGGGGCGGCCGTGTTGGTGGCATAGCTGTTCAGGCGGTGGCCATTGAGCATGATGAGGATCTTCTCCTGAGTGCTGCTGTAGATGCCGCGCATGGCGATGTTGATGTCATCGTTGCAGTCGATGAGGTTCATGCCCGGCACGTAGGCGGCGAGCACCTCCTGCAGGTTGCGCCCTCCGCAGTTGCGGATCATCTCTTCGGTAATGAGCGTGGTGGGCACCGGTGCCTCTGCCAGACTCTCCGTCTGATTGGAGGCGGTGGTGATGGTGGCGGTCATGCCGGCCTTGATATTATTGACGATGCCGACGAATGTAGATGGGTCGCTGGCCGAGGGGCTGTAATACGGATTCAGCTCGAGCAACTTGGTGGTGTACTGCTCCGCCTGACGGACGTCGTATTCGTCGAGGCAGATGAGGGCGATGAGCCGCAACGCGTTCTGACGGAGATTGCCCTGGAAGGTATTGAGATGCTGCAACAGCACATCCCGCGCCTCTTCAACGCGCCCTATCTTGTAATCGCTCTCTGCCTGGGCATACACCTCACGCATCTTCGCATCGTTCTGCGCCCCTGCAGGGCTGAATGATAAATGATAAATGATAAATGATAAAGCCACCGCAGGGCGTATCATCACTTGCAATATGTAATTTATAATTCTTCGCATAAGTTTATCATTTATCATTCGTCATTTATCATTTAGGCCGTAGGCCGCCGGTAGCGTGATGGTAAACTCCGTGTATTCATCCTTCACCGATGCCACACTGATGTCGCCCTTGTGGTTCTGGATGATCTCACGGCTCAGGTAGAGGCCTACGCCAGCTGCCTCGTCGGTGGTCTTCGTCGTGAAGAACGGGTCGAAGATCTTGCCGAGATTCTTCTCTTCGATGCCGATGCCGTTGTCGCGGATCTTGAGGAGATAGTGGTCGTCGGTTATGGTGGCGGAGAGGGAGATGAAAGGAGGCTGATCAGACCACCCCTGGCCCCTCCCGCTCGGCTTGCCGCTTGCTACCGAAGGGACGCAAGAACTCAGGAGGGGGAGCTGGCGCTGGGATTTTTTGACGACGGCATAGACGGCATTGCCAAGGAGGTTCATGATGGCCTTGCTGAGCATGTCGGGATTGCCGTATATGGGAAGTTGAAGGGTGGAGGGTGGAAGCTGGAAGGAGATCTGGATATGATACTGTTCGATCTCCTTGGCGAATTGCTGTCCAAGCATCTTCTCACACAGCTGGAGTACGGGCCGCAAGTCCATGTCCATGTAACCGCCTGTGCGGTCTTTCAGCACCTCCTCCATCGCCTTCAGCGTGCGGGTGGTGTTCCGGCCGTACTGGTCAATATCCTGCAGCACTTCCGTCAGATGGTCAAACACATCCTGGGTATCCTCGTAGTCATCCTTATTGATAACGTCCTTGTTGTTGTCGATGTTCTCCTTGATGTCTTTCGACAGGTCGTTCGCCATCTTAGAGAAATAGATGATAAAGTTCATCGGGTTGAGGATGCGGTCGATGAGTCCCTCTGTCAGCTTACCCACCGAGGCCATCTTCTCCTGACGGATCAGCTCGTGCTGGGCATTACGAAGGTCGGCGGTGCGCTCCTCGACAATCTGCTCCAGTTTGATCTTGTCCCTCTGGAGCTTCTTCAGACGGTAACGGAACAGCTGCCATACCAAGAAGACGAAACCGATGAAGTAGAGCACCACCATATACCAGCGCATCAGCAACGGATAGGCGATGCTGAAGCTGACGGATGCCTCCTCCGACAGTTCGCCGTTGGGCAATTGAGCCTGTACGCTGAGGGTGAACGAGCCGTAGGGCAGGTTCAGGAACGCCACGTTCTGCTTCTCACTCCAGGCACTCCACTGGGCCTTACTGCTCAGCAGGCTCTGATTGCTCAGCTTGTAGCGATACAGGGTCTTTCCCGTCAGCGGGGCATAGTCGAGGGCATAGAAGAAATGCAGATTCCCCTCGTTGCTGTTCAACTTCTGTAACTTCTTAGGCATATCACCATAGCCGCCCCACAGCACACTGTCGTTGCCCATGGAAATGGAGCAGAAACGGATGGTGCGGCAGTCAGAAAGCTTCTCAAGGTCTTTTTTGCCGGTATCAATGACGGCGAGTATTTCATTTCCGCCAATCCATAGTTGACTGCCATGCTGGTATTGGGCCTTGATTTCTATATTGCTCAGAGGCTTCAAAAGATGTGGAATGTGGAATGTGGGTTGTGGACTCGTCTCATCATGAACGGTCTTCAGCTGCAGGCCGCCTCGTCCGTCTTTCCGGATTTCCGTCACCAGCGACAGATCACTCACCTTCTGGCGATTATCCATTTTCCATTTTCCATGATCCATTGTGTAAGCAACCACGCCGTCAGGCTCTCCGGCATAGACTTTGTCGCCGTCCACCATCAGAGCGGTGGTGGCAGAGGATGTCAGTCTGCTGACACTGCCGTTGGCTGCGACCTTGTAGATACCGCTGGAGGTGGCTGCCAACAGTCCGTCATGACTCGGGCACAATTCCCAGCAGATATTGTTGATGTCGGCCACGCGCCTGTAACGCCACGAGTCAACCACATAGAGTCCGTTGGTATCCCCGACGTAGATCTTTCCATTAAAGGCGGTGATGGTATGAACCCTGCCCGTCAGTCCGTCCTTCGGCAGGAAATAGCTATATACCGACGGCAGCTCGATGGCGAAGATGCCGTTACCTGTAGCGCCCCAGAGCACACCGTGACCGTCGTAGGCCACGTAAGACACCTGGTTGGAGCAGAGGCCGTTGTCCTCGGTGATGGTATATAGGTCGCGACCGTCGCTCTCGGCAATGATCAAGCCGCCATTTCGCTTCACTTTCACCTGAAGCCCGCCGTCCAGCTTCTCCGTCTGGGTGATGTCTTCCATGACGACATTCTCGGCATCAGCCTGCAGAGCCTCCAACGATATGATTTCCGACTCCACGCCTGGCTGGAACTTGGCCTTGGTCTTCCTCTTCAACGTTATGGTGGGGAGTACTCCTTCACTCCTTACTCCTTCTCTCCTTCCCTCCTCCTTTATCTCATAAATATTATTATCGCTTGCCACAAACTGCAGCGACGTTCCTTCCTCAAAGATCTCCATCACCTCGCCACTGAACTGACCTTCCTCGCCGAACTGTTGCAAGAACAGTTCTCCGTTAGCCCGTTTCTGCAGACGGGCTATAAAGTTAGAGCCGCCTACCCAGACGGTATTCCTGCTGTCGCGATAGATGACTGTGACACGTCTGTTGTTGGATGTATGGATGATGCGCCATCGGGCACGGTCGTAGTAGAGCAGCCCCTCGAAGTTGGCCACGAACACCGTTCCGTCCTCACCAATCTCGATATCATAGTTTCGGTTATGTCCGCCATACTCCAAGGCCGTGTAGTTTCGAATCAAGGGCAAACCTTGGGCTGGGCAATGGACAATGGATAATGGACAATGGACAATTGCTGCGCACAGCCATAGCCGCAACAGCCAGCGATTGTAGAATATATGAAGTAAAGGCCTCCTCATAATTATCAATTATCAATTATCCATTATCAATTTCCTAAACGGTATTCCCTTTCCCACATAGTAGTTCCACTCTTCTTGGGTGAAGTTGCGCTTCACGTTCCGGCGGAGGCGCTCGGCGATCTTCGGCAGGGACACGAGATATTGTGAGACGGTGCCGTTCTTCTCCCCCGCCCAGATGTAGTCCTTGTCGTTGCTGGAAATGAAGTCCATGAGCCAGCTGTCAGACTGGAACAGGGTGACAGCCTTAATCTGGCTGTGATAGTCGATGGCCCAGAAGAGCAACTTTCCGTCGTAGCTGGAGGAGTAGAGTCGCTTGCCGTTGAATTTCATCTTCGTCACCCGCGAGAGGTGTTCAACGAGCTTATATGTCTTACCGTTGGCCGCAGCCAGCCAGATAGTGCCGTCGGCCATACCGTAGGCTGTCAGGTGTTCATTCTTGCTACTGGCAAAGGCTGTGACCTGGCCTTGCACGGGCACCTTCTCATTACTGATGTTGTCGAGACTGCTGACGAGGTGCATCCGACCACGGTTGTCGAAGAGCAGGGGTTTGTAGTCACGTCGTCCCGTACTGGCTACATGGAAGTCGAGGCGGCGCGTGGCGATCACCTTTTCGGTGGCGAGGTCAAACAGGGCGACGCTGTTCTCGCCGATGATCAGCAGTTGGCGTCCGTCATTCATGTGTTGCAGACTGAAAGGCTTGTCAACTTGCTCTATATAAATGACCTTCGTCTGGTTTCTGCCGACAATCATCAGATGACCGGTATAGCTGATAGCGTACGCCTGACCATTATCGGCGGCGTAAACATCCCTAAAACAATAGTTCCCGTCTCTAATCTGCCGTTGTGCCGTCAACTGTCCATTCTGCAGCTTGTGGATAAAGAAGTCACCGTTATCACTCACTGTCACCAGATTGTCGCTCTTGGGCTGAATAGCCATCCGCGTGATCTTACTGTCGTGCGCACGCCAGCTGCGCCGTCCGCCAGCCGACTGTGTCAGAGCCTGGAAGACGGCAGGGGTATAGAGATCGCCGCCGTAGTCATTCGTGTAAAGATAAGAAGCGTAGGCGAGCATATTGCCTAACTCTGTATCACCGCTGCGGTAGATGGCATACGACTGAGAGCCGAGGGTTCGTCCCAAAGAGATGTAGTTCAGCGTGTCGGTCACCAGCTTGGCATGCTCAGCCTCAAGCCGCCGTTGCTCCGCCATCTGGTATGATGCCTTCGCCTCTCCTGCAGAGATCTCTGCCGCTGCCTGTGCCTGAAGGGCTATCTGGCGCTCGGCTTCCGAACGCAGGGTGGCAGCCTGTGCAATCTCAGACTGACGGATGGCCTCACGGCTACGTTCCTCGGAAAGGGTCTGCTGGCCGTAGGCTATCTCTTCCATCTGTTCGCTGACACCCCTGACGATCTCTGACTGCTTTTCCCGCTCACGCAGCGCACGGAGTTCTGTCTCCAGTTCGCTGATACGTTCACCGTCATCACGATGCATATAATATGCTGCCGTCGCTAATCCCAGCAACAGCACCGCCCCTATGCATCCTATGACCGCTCCCCGTTTCACTCCTTCTCTCCTTATTAGAGCCTCTTCACCACCAGCATCGTGATGTCATCGCTTTGCTCGGCATCCTTCACGAAGTCAGCAACACCTGCCTTGACGGCCTCGACAATCTCCTGACTCCTGACTCCTGACTCCTGACTCCTTAAAATACTATCCAACCGCTCTGAGCCGAACATCATGCCGTCTGAGTCCGTGGCCTCAGTCACGCCATCGGTATACATCGCCAGCACGTCGCCATGTTCCAACTGCAACGTCGTGTCAGCATACTCCTCTTCTGGGAAAACACCCACCATAAACCGTCCGTCCATCGGCAATTGTTCGATAGTGCCGTCGGCTCGCAAGATGTGGGGCGGGTTGTGACCAGCGTTGCTATAAGTGACAAGGCCAGTCTTCGTATTCAGGATGGCATAGAACACGGTGACAAACATATATTTGACCGAAGAGTTAGCCAACAAGAGGTTCGACTCCGTCATACATTCTGCAGCACTGACGCCCTGCATACCCTTCGAGTGGATGATGGTGCGGCTCACGGCCATGAACAGCGCAGCAGGAATGCCCTTGCCGCACACATCGGCAATCACCAGGGCTATGTGGTCATCGTCGATACGGAAGAAGTCGTAGAAGTCGCCGCCGACATCCTTCGCAGCATCCATCGAGGCGTAGATGTCCACTTTGTCGCTGTCCTCCGGGAAGGGCGGAAATGTCCTTGGCAGGAAACTCTGCTGGATCTCTTTGGCCGAGACCAGGTCTTCCTTGAGCGACTCCAGTTGTGTGTGCTCCTTCTGCGACTCATGCACATAGCGTATCTGTTCGATGGCTTTCTCTATCGTCAGGGCAAGGTCATCCATGTCGATAGGCTTGGTGACAAAGTCGAAGGCACCGTCGTTCATCGCCTGACGGATGTTCTCCATGTCGCCGTAGGCACTCACCATAATGACGCGCATGGCGGGGTTGTGCATCTCGTTCACCTTGGCCAGCAGCGTCAGACCGTCCATCTCGGGCATATTGATATCGCAGAGGATGATCTCAATATCGGGGGTGTTAGCCAGCACGGCAAGGGCCTCCAGACCGTTGTGGGCGAAAAAGAACTCATACTCTCCACTACGGATCTTGCGCCTGAAGTGATGTCTCATCATCAACTCAATAGGCGCCTCATCATCAACACTCAGAATCTTGACCATCTTTTACTTTTTTACCTTTTTACTTTTTTACCTTTTTACTTTTTTACCTTTATTCCTCCTCTCCTAACTTCATCTGATAGCACACCACGTCGTTGTTGGCGGCGAAGTGGTCGAGTTCCTTCTGCCTGATGCAATTCAGTTTCTGTTGCAGTTTGTCGTCTGCCCGTTCCTTTTGGTTTTCATCCTCCACAAAGGTGATGAATCGGAACAAGCCTGTTATCTGGAACACCTCGTGTATCTCCCCGGCGCAGTTCAGAAATACGATTTCCGGCTTATGGCCCAAATCCTGACGAGCGTAGATGATACAGCGTATACCGGCACTGGAGATAAACACCAAGTCGGTAGCATCGAACACGATCTTCTGAATGTCTTGTCCCCGATAAGTGCTCAGTAATTGCATCAAGGCCGGAGCATTTATCTTCGACAACTCAAGCCCCAAGTTGACAGTCAGCGTCGTTCCTTCCAAATTGATCTTAAAATTTTTTTCCATATTTATGAGCCTTTACGGTCTTTGATACGATCATCCTCCACAAATTCGATAAAACGGAACAAGCCGGTTATCTGGAACACCTCGTATATATCTTTTGAGCAGTTCACAAACACGATTTCCGGTTTCTGACCCAGTTCCTGCCTGGCGAAAATGATACAACGAATACCAGCGCTGGAGATAATTGCCAAGTCGGTGGCATCGAACACAATCTTCCGAATGTCCTGTCCCAGATAGCTATTCAGCGATTGCTGCATGGCCGGAGCATTCTCCATCGCCAACTCAGCACCCAGGATGACTTTCAGCGTCGTACCTTCCAAATTAAGTTTAAATTTCTCTTCCATATTTTATTTTTTACCTTTTTACTTTTTTACCTTTTTACTTTTATAATTTTACTAGCGGATATGTCAAGACCACAGCCGCGACACCCGTCATAGTGACAATGAGGGTCAAGGGAATACCGATGCGCATGTAGTCGGTAAAACGGTAGCCACCAGGTCCATAGACCAGCATATTGGGAGAGGCGGCAATGGGTGTGGCGTACGAGGCGTTGGCAGCGATCATCAGCGCAAGGAGGAAAGGCGCGGATTCGTAGCCCACCTGCTCCGCCGCATGATACATAATGGGAAAGAACATGGCGGTCACAGCCACATTCTCCACCAGCTGAGTAATCAGCATGGCAGCCAGGCAAACACCAAGCATAATCAGGATGGGGTGCGTGCCCACGACGTCGATCACGGCCAAGGCTACAGCCTGCGCTATCCCCGTCTTCGATATCGCCATTCCCAGCACAATCGATCCGGCCAAGCTCATCAATGCACGCCAGCTAACAGAGTCCATGGCCTGGTTGATGGTGCAGCAGCGGGTAGCCAGCATGGCCAGAGCAGCCAGCACCGTGCCATACAACAGCGATACGACGTTCAAGGCCGTAAGAACCATCATCGCCGTCATAATCAGCGAGGCCACAATGGCTTTAGGGCTGACTTTTATCACCTCCTGAAAGTCGGAGAACTGCAACAGCGATGAAAGGTTGCCGGCAAGGGCATTTGACTGTCGGGGACACTCAAAAAGCAAGGTATCACCCGCCTGCAGCTTCACTTCGCGAGGAGGTGCCTCAATGCGACGGCCACGACGGGCTACCGCCACCAAGATCAGATTGTAGTCCTTCTCAAGCCCGCTCTCGGCAATCGTTTCACCGACAAGTCTACTGTCGAAGTTGACAAAGGCTATGCGCAGCTTGTAATTCTTGTTAATCTCGCTCATCGATCGGATATGATGATCGGAAACTACCAGGTCGTGCGTCTCCTTCAACTCTAGAATTTCGTCTATCTGACCAGTATATACCAGTCGGTCGCCGCCCATCACATACTCATCCTCACTGAGAAGCGACGGTTCATGGTCGTAATGGTGGATCGCTATCAGGTTACCGCCTTTCACGTGGAACAGGCCTGCCTCCCCCAGCCTCTTGCAGATATTCGGGTTGTCAGAGGGCACCAGCAGCTCCACCGTGTAGTCAAGCGTCGTCTCGAAAGCCTCATTGGGCGAGATACGCGACGGCAGCCATCGGCGCACCGTTATGATGAACATGACGCCGACTATGAGGCATACCATCCCCGGTATGAAGATGGAGAACATGTTCATCGTCCTACCCGTCGCTTGTTCGTAGAGATCGGCCACCACGATGTTTGTCGAAGTACCCACCAGCGTACACACACCGCCCATCTGTACGGCATACACCATCGGCAGGTAAAGCTTCGACGGCGCCATATCGAGCTTTTTGGCCCAGCGTTTCAGCACATTACTGAAGAGCATGGTGAGCATCGTATTGCTGACAAAGGCACTCAGCGCAGCCGCTGGCACCATCATGCGCAGCAAGGCCACAGAATAGCGTTCGGGCAATCCGAACAAATGCCTCATCATCCATTGCAGTACGCCAGTATAGCGCAAACCCGCCATCACCACGGCCAGAACGCCCGTAACGACCACCGTACCCGCACTGAAACCCATGCACGTCTCTTTGGCGTCGAGCACGCCCGTGAGGAAAAGCACGCCGATGGCTATGAGCATCACCGCGTCGGCTCTCACTTTCGTCAACAGCATCACGGCAATGACCGCCATCACGGTAGCGATGGTAATCCATGCATCTATGCCAAAGCCCCACAAAAGAATGTCGTTAGACAATTCCATTTTTATTCACAGAGTATTGAATACTTTTCCGCACAAAAATACGAAAAAAAACGCCTACACCACTAAGTTAAGGTTTTTTTTTTGATTTTTTGACAATTTACAAAAAAAATTCGTACCTTTGCAGCGTCTAAATAAAAAGGTTATGAAAAAGAATATGAGACAAACCAGACTCTGGATGTTCGCCGCCATCCTCACCATCCTCTGCGGCGCCAATGTGTTCACGTCGTGTAACAAGACCGACAACCCCGTCATCGTTAACCCTACGCCGACACCAGACCCGAAGCCGAACCTGACAAAGGACTTCTTCCCCTTGTGGAACCAGTGTGAGGCGCTGACAGTACTGCAGGAATACGTGGAAGACGTGACCAATCCGAAATCGGCCAACTTTATCAGCGCAGAAGACCGCATCGCCACCTTCGACATGGACGGAACGTTCGTCGGCGAGCTCTATCCCACCTATTTTGAATACAACCTGCTGGAATACCGCGCGCTGGACGATCCCGACTACAAGGACATCGCCCCCGATGATGTGCGCGAGGCGGCACAGGACATTCGCGACTTCGTGCGCCACGGCAAGAAACTGCCCGACCATTTCGACATGAAGCATGCCTACGCCGCTGCCAAGGCTTACTCTGGCATGACCATCGCCGAGTTCGATGCCTATGTGAAGGCCTACGCCGCCCTGCCCGCCAACGGATTCAAGGGGATGACCTACGGCGAGAGCTTCTACAAGCCCATGCTCAATGTGTTCGACTATCTGAAGGCCAACGGATTCACCTTCTATGTGGTCTCCGGCTCAGACCGTTTCATCTGCCGCTCGTTGGTAGAGTCCATCGGAATCGAGCCGAACAGAGTGATCGGCATGGACGTCATGCTCAAGTCCAACAAACAGGGTGACAACGACGGTGTCAATTACACCATGGGCAAAGACGAATATCTCATCCGCACCGACAGCCTGCTCATCAAGGACCT
>JAEEPF010000004.1 GCA_016284635.1 Prevotella sp. | reverse complement strand
TGACCACCGTGATGGTGGAACTCCTGAAGAGCGGACAGCCCGTGAAGTGGGACGGTCTGGGTACGTTCACCCCGAACATCACGTCGAAGGGTGTCAACCAGGTCAAGAACGTGAGCGTCGACCAGATTGAGGGCGTTCGCATCAACTTCATCCCCGAGAACGCCAAGGGCGAGGAGCTGACGTCGAAGAAGTTCAAGGATCTCTGCACCTTCGAGGTGCTCGGCTACCTGGTGTCGACAAACATCGGCACCCAGCAGAAGCCCAAGTACCAACGCGTACTCTATCCGATCGACTACCAGTCGCCCGGTTCTGGCAACAACGGCGGTGGCACCCAAAGTGGCGGATCTTCGCAAAGCGGTGGTTCTAAAAGCGGCGGCAGCTCGCAGTCTGCAACACTGGCTTCGCCCACGATCAGCGGTACGACTCCGTTTGCTGAGACTACCTCGGTGAGCATCAGCGGCCCTGCCGGCGCGGAGATCCACTACACCACCGACGGCAGCACGCCAACGTCTGAGAGTACGCTCTACAGTGAGGCATTCACGCTGAGCAACACCACGACCGTGAAGGCTGTTGCCATCAAGGACGGTGAGTCGAGTGAGGTTGCGAGCAAGCTGTTCACCAAGTCCAGCGGCGACGGCGACGACATGGACCAGAACTAAGGCTACGCCAATTGATAATTGAAAATTGATAATTGACAATTATGAAGAAGCGTTTCATTGAGATTGCGGTGAAGGTCGTAGTAGCCGCGCTCACGGCATTTCTGACTGCTATCACAACGACCAGTTGCATGGGGTATGGGCCATTTTGAGAATTTAAAAAATTGAAAATTATAATGGTGAAAAGGTGAAAACTAACGAGAGGACTGACACAGAGCTGCCAGCCCTCTTTTTAAGATTTAGAAAATTTTCCTTAAAAAAATTGGGTATCTCAAATATAATCATTACCTTTGCACCCACGTTAAACAATTAAAACAATTAAGACAATGAAAAAAATTCAAGTGATGATGTTCATGATGCTGGTGGCATTCATGGGTATGAGTGTTCAGTCATGCGGTAGTGATGATGATCCCGAAACCAGTCAGAATTACACCCTGAAGGTTTCTTTGCATGATATAGGGAATCTGGATCCGACTAGTTCTACTTACATGGCTTCCATTTTACCCAACTATACCCAGACAGTGAAATGTACAGAATCACAGGCCAAACAAGCTCTCGATCTGGCCTTAGAGGAGAGTAAAACGAGCATTCCTATTGCTGATGAAGAAGGTAATTTACTCAATTACACTCTTAAGTTCTATTTGGTTGATGAATCCAACAAGGAGGTCTATTCAAAACTCCTGGTTATATATGACGGTCAACGGACTGTAAAATAACAAAAAGCAACTATATCGATAAAAACGGAATCAGGCAGTCACGATTGCCTGATTCTTTTATTTTATGGGCGTAAAGGGAGCTGGCTAACATTTTTTCGGAGAATTGTCCGTTTATTCGATGATTATTCGTACCTTTGCGGCCGAAATGCTGATGATGTTCCAGATAGTGCCCATCATGTGGCGTGCCGTACGCCCCAGCCGTACAGCCGACATGCCTGCCGTAGTCAATACCTTCTGGCTGCGGAAGGGGTACGAGGGACTGACGTTCTTCGGCAAAATCCTGACGCCTACGCAACAGGAGGCTGACCGTTTCAATGCGGGTGCTTCGGCTGACAGGATATCGGCAGCGATGAAGAACCACGAGATGATCCATCTGCGGCAGGCACAGGCTTGTCATGACTCGTGGCTCTGCTTCTACCTATTATATATATGGTATTGGATTAAGACGGCGTGGTTCGGCAAGCGGTCTGTCCGAAGGCAGTTGAAGCATGCGGCCTATCTGCTGAATCCCTTTGAGATGGAGGCGTATGCCCGGATGAACGACCTGGGCTATCTGAAACGTTGCGAGGGTGGGGCACAGGAGTGGCGCAAATATGCCAAGATGAGCCTCAAAGAAAGATTGGAAAAGGTGAAAAGAGCCACAGATTGACACAGATTGACAAGAAAAAGACATATATAATATGAATAAGAAACTTCAGGCGCACAGCGCCATCTTCCTTGCGAACACCATCTTCGGACTGGGTGTTCCTGTGACAAAACTTCTGCTCGACGAGTGGGTGACGCCTATGGGCTATATGGCCTCACGAAGCCTCGGTGCCTGTCTGGTGTTCTGGCTCATTGCGGCCTTTATGCCGAAGGAGCACGTGGAGCGACGGGACCTGATTACGATTCTGGCAGGCGGTCTGCTGGGCTTTGTGATTTCCCAGACGCTGACGGCCTGGGCACTCGACTATACCAGTCCGGTGTATTTCTCGCTGATTGCGACGCTGACGCCTGTGGCTGTGATGCTTTGTGCAGCCCTGACCATCGGTGAGAAGATCACGCCGATGAAGTCTGTCGGTGTGCTGCTGGGTATTGCCGGAGCCGTGCTGATGGTCCTGATGAGTCAGTCGCTGGGATCGGGAAAGAACGATCTCATCGGTATTTCGCTGGCCATCCTGAGTGTGCTGACGTGGGCCATATACCTGATTATTACACGTAATGTGGCATCTAAGTACTCGCCCGTGACGCAGATGAAGTATGTGTTTCTGATTTCCGCCATCGTGACAGTGCCCATCGCCATCCCTGAACTGCCGATGAATGCGCTCTATACGTCAGCCTGGGGATGGAACGGCGTGGTGGAGATGCTGTTTATTGTGCTTGGCGCCACAGCCCTCGGATTCTTCCTGATTCCGTTTGCGATGAAGTACCTGCAGGCTACGACGGTATCGATCTATACGAACCTGCAGCCCGTGATTGCCTCGTTTGTGGCGATTATGCTGGGACAGGACGTGCTCACGTGGGACAAGCCCGTGGCTGGTGTCCTGGTGCTGTTGAGTGCGTATATAGTGACGGTTGTAACGGCGAAGGATACGAAAGGGTAAAGACCAGAGCGCGGATCAGACCACCCCGCCCTGACGGGCACCCCTCCTACTCAGGAGGGGAAACCAATTCCCAGAAGGCGACGGCAGCTGCTGCGGCGACGTTGAGGGAATCGACCTGATGATACATGGGGATGCGGACGACAAAGTCTGCATCCCTTATTGTTTCCATCGGCAGTCCGTCGCCCTCAGTACCAAGAATGATGGCCAGCCGTTCTTGCTCTTTGAGGATGGGGTCGGCGAGGGAGATGCTGTCATCGGAGAGGGCCATAGCAGCCGTTTTGAAGCCCAATTCCTGAAGTGAAGCATAGTTGTCGAGCCACGTCCAAGGCACTAGGAACACATTGCCCATCGAGACGCGTATCGACCTGCGGTTCAAGGGGTCACATGAACTTCGTGTAAGTAATACTGCATCTATACCAAGGGCTGCTGCACTACGGAAGATGGCCCCGATATTGGTGGTGTCGCAAACGCTGTCGATGACACAGACGCGACGGGCATCCTTGAGGATTTCATTGAGCTTTGGTTCCGGCTTGCGACGCATCGCGCAGAGTACGCCTCGTGTCAGTGTGTAGCCCGTCAGCTGTGAGAGCAAGTCCCTGGAACCTGTATAGACCGGCATCTCCGGATAACGCTGGATGATGTCAGCAGCATCGCCATCGATGTGCTTCTGTTCGCAAAGCAAGGCCTGTGGTTCGTAGCCTGCACTGATGGCCACACGGATCACCTTAGGACTCTCTGCGATGAAAAGGCCCTGTTCTGCATTCAGGCGGTTGCGCAACTGTGTCTCGGTCATCGTGGCAAAGACGGCCACGCGGGGATCCTGTATCGATGAAATCTCGCAAATCATCGGGTGTAGAAATTAATCAGACGGATGAGGGCCTGTTGGCAGACGAGACAGAACTCGGGTTCCTCGTTGGTACGCATACGACAGTTCTCAAAACCACGCCAGACGCCCTTCGTGAGATAGCCGCCTCCCTCGATGAGACCGGCCTTTCCATCGCGCACCAGGTCTTCCCATTTGCCGTTGAAATCGCATTTCGTCGTGAGGTTCGGCTCCCAGGGCTCTGTGTCAGGGAAGTACATCGGATCGTCGTCGCCATAGGGGTACTCATCGCCCAGACCACCGAAGGAATGGCCGAATTCATGCACGACGACAGGACGGAACGAAGGTCCGTGGGCATCGGTGAGCGTATAGGAGTTGTAGATGCCGCCTCCGCCATAGCGCTCACCATTCACCAGTACGATGATATGCTCGTAGGGCGTGCCTGCCAACACATCGTTCATCTTCTTCAGATGGAGGGTGGTGAGATAACGGTCACTGTAGAAGGTGTCGAAGTGTGCGCCAAGGGCTGTGTTCCGCCAGATGCCCTTGCCAGGTTCGCTGACACCGCTTTCTGCCGACGGCGACATGACTGCAATCATATTGAAGCGGTCCTGCATCTGACGGAAGGGTTCGTGCGAAAAGAGCGATTCCATCGCTATCTTGCAGTCTTCAAGGAAAGTGCCCATCTCGTGCTGCTGATAGCCCTCTGCCACGTAGGCCACATGGATGCAACGAGAAGTGTCTGCAGCTTGTTGAAGTGTGACATAAGGCGTAACCAGACGCTCGCCAGCCTTGCGGATCAGGATATCCGTCGGATCGACGGTATGCGTCATCGAGGCAAAGACGCTGTCGTGATAGTTGCGCAATTCAACGGTGATGTCAACGGGTTGTTTGGGGTAGGGTACTAAGAAGACATTCTCAAAGGACTTCTGTACGTGCTTGGACTCTGCCGTTGAGAGCCATTTCTGGAAGAGACTGGAGAACGAGTGGCGATAGATGACCATTCCATCGGCCTTTGAACGGACGGTGATGTCGCCATTCCCCTTCAAGGGCAACTCTGCCAGACGATGGCGTCGGCCATACCAGCGGGGGATGGATATCAGTTCGTCGACATAGATCTGCTGATGGCTGGCATCGCCACAGAAGGTATAGTCGAGACGCAGGGTACGGTCTTCAAAGTAATCCTCAAAGCGTTGCGCTTGAACGGATATTGCTATCGATGATAACAGACTGATTATTAATAACTTTTTCATAATTCGTTTAATAGATTCTTGACATAATCTCGATTCCAGTCTCGCAAGTGATATTTCTGGTCGTCGTACTGCAACAGGTCGAGGTCGATGGCCACGATGCCGTCTTCGTTGTGGGTTCGTCCTAACCGTCTTTCCGTTTCCTTTAGCACCTCGCCCAACAGGTTTACGCCAAGGGTTGTAGTGCCTGTGCAGAGTTGGTTCAGATACGGAGCCTTACGGCTGGTGTTGACGGGTTCCGTCCAGATGGCGGAGGTGAAATGCGCCTCTGTCAACAACTGGGTGAGTTGTTCCCTGGCGGATGCCAAATGCGCCTCCTGACCCTCGTTTGAGGCGAGGCTGATGATGATGTGATGTTGTTTCTGGTTCATAACGATTGCAAAGATAATAAAAAAATCTGTATGAATCACATTATATACGAAAAATATTCAGTAACTTTGCAGCTGTATTATAAAGATGAACGTATAAGAACCATCAAAAGAGGCAGGAAAATGAAATGTAGGTTTGACAAAATGAAAGAAAATGCCTTAATTTCGTGAATTTCTGCTCAATTATTTGGTCAAATGAAAATAAAAGTGTAATTTCGCAGCGTTTTTCGAAAACATTCATTATAAACATTCAAAATAAACAACCAAATGAAGAAGTACAACTTTAATGCAGGTCCCTCGATGCTTCCCCGTGAGGTCATCGAAGCAACCGCTCAACAGTGTCTTGATTTCAATGGCTCGGGTCTCTCTCTGATGGAGATCAGCCACCGTGCAAAGGACTTCCAGCCCGTAGTTGACGAGGCCGTGGCTCTGACAAAGGAGCTGCTCGACATTCCCGAGGGCTACTCCGTGATCTTCCTCGGTGGTGGTGCAAGCCTCGAGTTCTGCATGATTCCCTTCAATTTCCTGATTAAGAAGGCCGCTTACCTGAACACGGGCGTGTGGGCAAAGAAGGCCATGAAGGAAGCTAAGCTCTTCGGTGAGGTCGTAGAGGTGGCTTCTTCTGCCGATGCCAACTACACCTTCATCCCCAAGGACTGGACCGTTCCTGCTGATGCCGACTATCTGCACATCACAACCAACAACACCATCTATGGTACAGAGATCCGCAAGGACCTTGACGTGCCTGTGCCCCTGATTGCCGATATGTCGTCAGACTTCATGAGCCGTCCTGTTGATGTCAGCAAGTACGATGCCATCTATGCCGGTGCCCAGAAGAACCTGTCGATGGCCGGTGTGACCATCATCATCCTGAAGGACGAGAAGCTGGGTAAGGCTCCCCGTGAGATCCCCACGATGCTCGACTACCGTACACACGTGGATAAGGGCTCAATGTTCAACACACCTCCTGTGGTGCCCATCTACTGCGCCCTTGAGAACCTCCGCTGGATCAAGCGCCAGGGTGGTCTGGAGGCTATGGACAAGCTGGCCAAGCAGCGCGCTGAGATCGTCTATGGCGAGATCGACCGCAACAAGATGTTCGTTGGAACCGCCAAGGAAGAGGATCGTTCACTGATGAACCTCTGCTTCGTGATGGCCGACGAGTATAAGGAGTTGGAGAAGGACTTCCTCGACTTCGCAGTGTCAAAGGGTATGGTTGGCGTGAAGGGTCATCGTTCGGTTGGTGGTTTCCGCGCTTCTTGCTACAACGCCCAGACTATCGAAGGATGCAACGCCCTCGTCGCCTGCATGAAAGAATTCGAAGCAAATCATTAAGTTAGAAATAAATAGTATTTTAAAACGAATTCCCGTAATAGTCCATAATTTCCGTAATAATATTATTATGGTTAATTACGAGTTATTAGGGGAATTTGTTTCAGAAAAAAGAAATATTTATGAAGATTTTAGTTGCAACAGAGAAGCCTTTCGCAGCAGCAGCTGTGAATGGTATCAAGGCTGAGATTGAGGCAGCAGGCAATGAGCTCGTGCTGCTCGAGAAATATACAGAGAAGGCTCAGTTCCTGGATGCAGTGAAGGATGCCGACGCACTCATTATCCGTTCGGATAAGGTGGACGCTGAGGTTCTGGACGCTGCTAAGCAGTTGAAGATTGTGGTTCGCGCCGGTGCAGGTTACGACAACATCGACCTCGCTGCTGCTACCGCTCACAACGTAGTCGCTGAGAACACCCCTGGTCAGAACGCCAACGCTGTGGCCGAGCTTGTCTTCGGTCTGCTGGTGATGGCTGTTCGTGGTTTCTACAATGGCAAGAGCGGTTCAGAGTTGCTGGGCAAGAAACTTGGTATCCTCGCTTTCGGTAATGTAGGCCGCAATGTGGCTCGCATCGCCAAGGGCTTCGGCATGGATGTCTATGCCTTCGATGCCTACTGCCCCGCAGAGGTGATTGAGAAGGCTGGTGTACACGCCGTTGCCAATCAGGACGCTCTCTTTGAGACCTGCGACGTCGTTTCACTCCATATCCCCGCTACGCCTGAGACCAAGCAGAGCATCAACTACGCGCTCGTTGGTAAGATGAAGAAGGGTGGTATCCTCGTGAACACAGCCCGTAAGGAGGTCATCGACGAGGCTGGCCTCATCAAGCTGATGGCTGAGCGTGAGGACCTGAAGTTCGTGACCGACATCATGCCCGATGCCAACGACGAGTTCGCTAAGTTTGAGGGCCGTTATTTCTCAACTCCGAAGAAGATGGGTGCCCAGACGGCCGAGGCCAATATCAATGCTGGTATCGCTGCCGCCAAGCAGATCAACGCCTTCTTCAAGGACGGCGACACTAAGTTCCAGGTGAATAAGTAAATCCGTTAGCTGGTTCTCCAGCCGACATTTCGCAGAATAGGGGAGCGTGCCAATCGGTACGTTCCTCTTTTTCTGGCATTTACGCAAATCATTCTGCCTGTGCAAAATAAATGCGTGACAATTGTGACAAAGGACAATGCATTTTTTACTTACATCTATATATTTACTCTCTTCTTCTCCGTGATAACGCCTCTCTTCCTCTGAAAGCGTGCAGAAAACGACTGTCCAATTGTCCCAATTGTCACGCGAAGGCTAGGAAGAAGAAATTCGCACTTTGCCTTTGTAAAGATAATTCACAACTGGCCTATTTCTCTTTCTCCGATTCGTAACTATTTGATTTACAATGCCTTATAATCGCCCTGACTTTAGGCTAAGTAAAGTCGGACTTTAGTTAGGGTAAAGTCGGAGTTTACCCTATCTAAACTCCTAGAAACATGCCTATTTTCTCATAGTTTACTCTATTGACTTTTGTTTTGTAAAGTAATTTGAACACCAGCGGTGCTCTCCTCTGACAAAGCGTCTTAACGTCTTAGCGTCTTTTTCATTTTCATGCAAACGGCCACACTCACACACCAAACTACGCGTACCTTATATATAATATATAATATTATTAATATATATTAACATATCTCTCTCGTTCACCCCTCCGTCTCCATCAAAATCGCTTAAGACGTTAAGACGTTAAGACGGTAAGACGCTTTTTTGCTCAGAAGATAGTGACAGCATCTTTCTCTATTCGTTTCCTTAGACGTGGGTTCAAATGCTGATGGTTTCGCACAATGTCGACAGGCAAGCTAGCTCAATTCTTCTCTCACTTAATCACGAACTTCTTGCCGTTCTGGATATAGATTCCTTTGCGGGGAGAGGTGACTCGCTGGCCGGAGAGGTTATAGATGATGTCTTTCTGATTAGTTGTTCTGACAACACTTTGTATGCCTGTAGACTCAGGACCTGCAAGTTCGACCTTCTTCAGACGGAGACCATGACCTTGCACGGCAATACCTCTTGCGATAATTTCGTTATAAACATCTTCGCTGAACGTCAGTTCGCTCACACCGTCATCGCCAGTCTTAAGGCCATGAACATCTGATGGTCTGAACTCTTTATCAATCTGCTGTCCGTTGATGATGAAGCTGGGGTTGCTACTCCAGTCGCCATAGAATAACTGAATCATGTTGTAGTCGGTGAAGTCGAGCGTATAGTGGAAGATAAGTTTTACGTCCTTGCCATAATTCTCAAATCTCTCTCCAGGAATCGGCAGCTGGAGACCGTCACCCCAATCCAGCATTTCGTCACCTTCCCAGAACACCTCACTGGCTGCAGGTTCATCCCCGCCTTCTTTGGCTTTTGCCTTGAGAACAGCCTTTTTCAACAGAACACCATGCCCCTGAAAGAGCATGCCTTTTTTCTTGAAGTTCTTGAATGTTTCTGCGTCGAAGGTGAAGAGGGTGGTGTGGTCTGTGCCTGATGTGGAATTATAGAATTTATTGACTTCAAGGGTTTCATTAATCTCCTGACCGTCAACGGTGAAATTGATCATCGAACTCCAGTCGTTATACCAGAATTGCAGATATGAATTAGCCTCACCGCCTTCGAACTGATCGAACTTTTCGGTATAGGTCAGTTCCAGTTCTGCATCGCTGAGACCATCGAAGAAGCTGCTGGGAAATTGGATGGCTCCTCCCCATTCAAGCTGTTGCTCGCCCTCGAATACTACTGTTTCTTTTGCGGCTTCATGGGTAGGGTATTTGCCATCGAAATCATCTCCGTGATATGCCTTGGTAATGGCTTCTGCGATGGCAGGTTGATTGAAGGCAGGATATGAACGGTAGACACCGTCGGAGAGTCCCATCCAATAGAAGGTGGCGATGTTGTTCTCCTTGGCCTTCTGGACCATGTATTTGCAGAATTCCAGGAATGTCTTGGGAGCCAGATCATAGTCGGTCTGAGCCTTATCAACGTTGCTGGTTCCCCATTCACCGAGAATCACCGGACCTTTGGGCAGAAGATAGGTGTTCACCTTGTCGATAATGTCGTCGACCTCATTCTTTCCGTTATTGAGGGTGGGATAGGCGTGAACCTCGTAGGCCAAATGATTCTTTGTCACGTCGGAGGGTGTCGTGAGCTCTGTCAGTACGTCTGTGAGATGGGCATTCCAATTTCCGTTGCCGTTAGCCGCTGCGTAGGTGTTGATGACCAGGTTACGCTGGGTGTTGTTACCGCCAGTAGCTCTCACGGCATCCACAAAACTCTGGGCATAGCCATTCAGTCCCTTATAGGCAGAAGCTGCCTCATCAGCATTATAACCGTCAGGGCGCTGGAATCCGGCAAAGCACCATGAATTGTACTTGTCGAGCATCTCGTTATAACCTTCAAAAAGCAGATGCTGGTCGTAATCCTTGAACTCATTGGCAATCTGTGTCCATAGGTTCACGTAACGGGCCTTAGTCTTCTCATAGTTGTCATTGTCGGCAATGACCCACGCATTATCATGTGCACCAGTGTCGTGATGTACGTTAAGCACACAGTAGAGCCCTGCATTGATGACATAGTCGACCACCTCATGCACACGCTTCATCCATGCAGCATCCACATTGCCGTCGCCATCAATATGGGCATACCAGGTGACAGGCACTCGGATGGCTCCGAAGCCAGCCTCCTTCATCATTGTGATCAGTTCAGGCTTTGTGACAGGTTGCCCCCAGTAGGTTTCAGACTGGACGACATCGCTGATGCCCTTTCCGTTGGCGTCAAGCGTGTTGCCGAGGTTCCAACCAACACCCATGTTCTTTACTGCGTCAGTAGCTGTCTCAAACTCCTGTGCCTGTGACTGGATGCCAAATGCCATCAGCAGCCAAATAAAAGTAGTAAGTCTTTTTTTCATATACGTTTTAAATTAATTAGAGTTACCGTTTTCTTTGGCTGCAAAGTTACTGCTTTTTTCTGAATCTACAAAGAGATGGGTTGTTTTTTGCTGAAAAACATCGTTAAAATAAAGAGAGAACCATCCGTACTCCTCTATCGTAGGTCATGTCGATATGGAGTTTGTAATCCATTGACAAGGCCAGTTGTCTGGCGAGGGCGAGCCTGATACTAAGACCATGACTGCTTGGTGTCACCCTGATGAATGGCATGAAGATCTGTTCTTCGTCGCATCCGTCAGGAATCTTGTCACCCTCGTTGGATACAGATATGGAGTAAGTGCCGTCGTCGGCTGCATGACAACTGACCTCCACCTTGCCATAGACAGCAAACTGGTCAGAATTGCGCAATAGGCAAATCAACAGTCGCTGCAGACGTTCGCTATAAGTGTGTATATGCACGTCGTCGTCCACATCCGACGAAAACATGAATTCCAGTTCACGGTTGCGCCAATCATAACTGTTAAGGATGGACTGTACTGTCTCATTCAGTCCTACGTAGTCTTTCTTCTCAACCTTTTGACCGTCGGCCGTTATACTGAAATAGAGCAGTTCCTGAGTCGATATCGCCACCATATAAGCATTATTCGATACTACTTCGCGCATCTTCAGATATTCATCTTCCGGGATATGGTGATCCTTGTCCTCTGCAATGATTTCCGCCATGCCGATGAGCGATGACAAGGGAGAGCGGAGCGCATCTTGACACACGTTCTTCTGTTGTTCACTGATGGCAGTATTGTCATGAGCCATCGACTCAATGACAGGCTCGATGAGCGAACCGATCTGTTTGGCAGAGTCCACGATGTCCTGATAGGCCTTTGGCCTTTCCTCCAGCTTCAGGCGGAAGTCTGGATTATTGAAAACATTGGCATAATTCATCAGCAGTTGAACAGGCGACTTCAGACGCTCCCACATCGATTTGACAAAGGCTTTCCGGATGCTGAGAACATTGGCCGTCTGCTCTTGAGCCTCCTTAACCATGGCGTACTGCTGTTTCAGAAGTCTGTGATTTCTGCGACGGTAGAGCAAAATGCCTATCAGAAGGGAAATAATAAAGGTAGCCAGTACACCTACGATAATCAATTGCTGTCTGATTATTTTGGCCTTTCTTTCCTTCTCCTCAAGAGAATCGATGGTTTGCGACAGCGAAGCAAGGTTATCAGCCAGCACCTCATTCTCCACACGTCGATTCAAACTGTCTTTACGTTCTATTTCGTAGAAGGCTTTTTCCCATAGTCGGGCATGCTCATACACCTTTGCCCGCAACTCGGCGGCTTCAATATCAGAATCCAGCGAATCGCACCATGCCAACGCTTGGTCTGTATGCCCCTCCACCATGTGATGATACACCATCACATTCTCATAATTTATCTCATTGAATGGTTCTGGGAAGTTCTGTCTGATGCTGTCATACTTTGCATAGTATTTCTTAAAGGCCTTCAGGTCGTTCATTTCAAAGGCGATGATACAGCGATAGGCCAACACGCCGCTTTCCGTCGTCGGGTTTCCCTCCAATGAGGGCAGACGATCCAACTGCTTCATCGCTTCGGCTGGATTAGTATAACTCTGAGCCTGGGCCAGCGATATGTGGAGATTGGCTGCTGCCAGTTGATTACTGACAGTATCAACCAGCTCTAGCGCCTTCTTGAAGTAAGTCTCTCCCTGTTCATAGTTTCCGCGGTTGACATAGTAGAGACCTAAGGCCTGATAGGCCACATAAAGGTATTTCGTCTGTTTACGTTCCTCGATGTCATCCGTCATCTTCTGGATTTCGGTAAAAGCCTGGTAGAAATGCTTGTTGTTGACGTGGAAAACCACCTGGTTTACCCACAGATTATAGTATTTCCCCCAGTTCTTCTTGCCGAGCAGATAATCAGCATAGTCCTTCTGGGCTGCCTGAAATGCTGTTTCATCTCCCTGTTCCTGTGCCTTATAGATGCGTTGGGCAAAGGCAATTTCCTCCTGTGAGGCCTGAGTCTGCGCGAATAAGATCGTACAAATCAGCAGGCTGGCTACGATAAATGTTATCCTTTTCATCTTTATGTGTTGGGGGTATATCAGTTGATTAATGATTATCACGGTGCAAATATAAGAAGAAAATTTGGTTATTCCAAATAATCTGCGTAATTTTGCACCACAATTCCAGAATCAATAGTAAACATCAATAAAATATGGCAATCATCAAACCGTTTAAAGGAATCCGTCCACCGAAGGAGTTGGTGGAGCAGGTAGAGAGCCGCCCCTACGATGTACTCGACTCAGAAGAGGCGAGGGCAGAGGCCGGCGACAACGAAAAGAGTCTGTATCACATCATCAAACCGGAGATCGACTTCCCCGTGGGTACGTCGGAGTACGACCCCCGGGTGTATGAGAAGGCTGCCGAGAATTTCCAGAAGTTCCAGGACAAGGGCTGGTTGGTGCAGGACTCACGCGAACATTATTATATTTATGCCCAGACGATGAACGGCAAGACGCAGTATGGTCTTGTGGTCTGTGCCCATACCGACGACTATATGGCCGGCCGCATCAAGAAGCATGAGCTGACGCGTCGTGACAAGGAGGAAGACCGCATGAAGCACGTCCGTGTGAACAATGCGAACATCGAGCCCGTGTTCTTCGCCTATCCTGACAATCAGGTACTCAATGATCTCATCATGCGCTATGCCGCCACAGAGCCTGAGTACGACTTCATCGCTCCCATCGACGGATTCCGCCATCAATTCTGGGTGATCAACGACGACAACGACATGCAGACCATCACCGACGAGTTTGCCAAGATGCCTTCGCTCTATATCGCCGACGGACATCATAGAAGTGCCGCTGCTGCCCTTGTGGGGGCAGAGAAACAGAAGCAGAATCCCAACCACAACGGTACAGAGGAGTACAACTTCTTCATGGCCGTGTGCTTCCAGGCCTCACAGCTCACTATCCTCGACTACAACCGTGTGGTGAAGGATCTGAACGGCATGTCGTCAGAGGAGTTCCTCGCTGCCCTGCAGGTGAACTTCATCGTGGAGGACAAGGGAACGGAGATTTACAAGCCCCAGCAGCTGCATGAGTTCTCGCTGTATCTGGATGAGCACTGGTACAGTCTGAAGGCGAAGGAAGGCACTTACGATAATAATGATCCCATTGGTGTGCTCGACGTGGACATCTCCAGCCGTCTGATTCTCGATGAGATTCTTAATATCGGTGATTTGCGTTCTTCTCAGCGGATAGACTTCGTCGGAGGACTTCGTGGTCTGAAGGAGTTGAAGCGTCGTGTGGACAGTGGCGAGATGCGTGCTGCATTGGCACTCTATCCCGTCTCGATGCAACAGATTATGGATATCGCTGACTCTGGTAAAATCATGCCGCCAAAGGCTACATGGTTTGAACCGAAACTGCGCTCCGGACTGGTTATTCATAAACTCAGTTAAGGGTGAAACTCAAAATGCTGGTAGTCCTTCATAGTGCGCCAGGAGCCACCCCAAATGAAACCGTTCTTGATGAATAACTGATAGCAGAGATCACCTTTAGTGATCTTATATCGGAAGTCTTTTGAACGATCACAGTAGGGCTTGCCTGTGGCAGGCTCTACTATTTGTTTTCCGTCCTTGCCTGTTCTGATATAAGGATTATACAGCGTGTTGATGTCAACGGCGAGGCCTCTGGCATGATAAGAGAGATGCTGACGACCTGAGACTGTACGAAAGCAGAAACAACTGGTGTTGTTGTCTCGCATCTGCTTCTCATCATCAGCATCATATTCATCAGCCAGGCGAATCTTTTGGATAGGGTAGTGCTGGCGATATAGTTCCATAAAGATTCGGATCAGTTTCTGGGCGATGATCCGATTACAAACCATCTCGCCATAGTGTGTCTTGCCGTCGTAGTCCCAATGCATCAGTTTCAGATAACGCAGGTCGCTGCGATGGATGATATCATTGGGCTGATACGTCTTACCCTGCATTTTCTGCCAGACACTGTCAGGAATCTCATGAATAGAGAAGCCTGCAGAAAAATCCTGGCTCTGCGCAGGAATGATGCCACAGAGCCAGAATAGAATAATAGTCAGTAGTGCTGTTCTCATCAGCGTATCACTTTCTTATCACCTTGGATATACACACCTTTCTGAGCCGGTTCTGACACCTTGACTCCTCCAAGGGTATAGGTGTCGGCATCCTTCACATCGGCAGAGATGGAACGCACACCCAACGTACCGTCGAGTTCTTTCTTTGCACGCTCAAACTGCTTCAGGAACTCATCGCTGTTGTGCAGACGGGCATAGACGGCTGCGCCGACAAGACGACCAGCCTCAACATCTGTCTGCCAATGATAGCCTGTGATGACGCGCCCCTGACCATATGTATATGCACGGGCCAACAGGGCCTCCTCTGCATCAGGATTAAGTTCAGACAGCACCAAAGCATACATCCAACCCGTAGAAGCATCGCCAGAAGGATATGAACCCGTATTCTTCTCAATGTTCTCAGCTGGCGGATAGGCCGTAGCCTCGTTCAATTGCTTGTAAGGACGTGAACGATGGTAGTAGTTCTTACAACTGCTAGTGGCACCGTCGCCAAGAAGATACATCGCTTCACAAAGTTTATAAACCTCTGGCGTTGCCGTTGCAGAGAGCGTCCTTCCAAAAGGATTAGAGTATATCTGAAGGAAATAATCCAGTTCGTTGTTCACATCGTTGATGGCAATCTGACCCTCATCTGTCGGACGGATAGCCTTACCTTCAATGAACTTACTCATATCAGTGGTTCCCAGGGCAGAGACCGTGTCAGGAGGAGCCGGCAGATAGTTGACGGCATCCGGCAACTGGTCGTTGCTGAAATACTGGTGGGTGTCTTCCGTCAATGACGGGCTGACATAGGTCGTACCAGATACCTTGGCGTATTCAGCCTTGGCAGAGTTGATCATCGCATTGACACCCGTGTGGTCGTGCAGACGAACAATCAGGGCGCTGGCCAACAGACGACCAGCCTGCACGTCGCTATCCCAGTGATAACCCGTCGCAATCGAAGCATCGCCGAAACGATAGCCGAGGTTCAGAATGTCGTCTTGCCTCTCCGGACAGATCTCAGAGAGCAGCAAGGCATACATCCATCCCATCAGCGACTCGCGGGAAGGGAAGGAGCTCTCATTGGCGTATTCATCCTCCATTTCAGGTATGAGCGACACCTCCGCAAAACGCACATAAGGCCGTCTGAAGAATGCAAACGAGGCCTTAGCCTGTTGAATGCTCCTGTTGCCATATTCCATGCAGTACTCAAAGAGTTCTGCGATGTAGGGTGTTTCTGCAGCGTTCAGTGAAACGTCGATGGCCTGTGAGAAAGCATCCAGATAGTAAGTGGCATTGGCGTTGAAGTCGTTCCTTGCCTGCTCTCCTATCTCCGTGCCTCTCATGGTCTTACCCCAGGCATACTGGAGATAGTCCTTGATATACTCTACGGTTGTTTCCACAGGAGGTCCAGGAAGGAAGCTTCCAGCATCAGGTACTGCCTGAGCATGAAGGTTACCGCAGCACAAGACTGCGATAACCGTTGATACTAATAATCTCATTTTTCTCTTATACATATTTTAATTATGAAAATGCAACCGTCAGACCAGCCATCACGATGGACACCATCGACATCAGCTTGATCAGGATGTTCAGCGAGGGACCAGAAGTGTCCTTGAACGGGTCACCAACGGTGTCACCGACGATACAGGCCTTATGGGCAAACGAGCCCTTGCCACCGAAGTTGCCTTCCTCGATGTTCTTCTTGGCATTGTCCCAGGCACCTCCGGCATTGGCCATAAACACAGCCAACGTGAAGCCACCGGCCAGACCGCCAACGAGCAGGCCAAGGACACCAGCCACACCGAGTACACAACCCACGACGATAGGAATAATAATGGCGAGGATGGAAGGCACCACCATCTCGTGCTGAGCTGCACGGGTGGAGATCTCCACACAACGGCCATAGTCAGGTGTACCTGTTCCCTCCAGGATACCGGCAATCTCACGGAACTGACGACGCACCTCCTGAACCATCTTCTCAGCAGCACGACCCACAGCTTCCATCGTCATACCACAGAAGAGGAAGGCAGCCATTGCACCGATGAATGCACCAACGATGACGCGAGGGTTCATCAGGTTGATCTGGTAGAAGTTCATAAAGTCGGGGATGGTGGCATCTGAAGCAGAGATGACCTCACCAGCCACATTGTTCAGCGTTTGTCCGGCACGTACCATCGCAATCTTGATCTCCTCGATATATGAGGCGAGCAGGGCGAGGGCTGTGAGGGCAGCAGAACCAATAGCGAAGCCCTTACCTGTGGCAGCTGTGGTGTTGCCCAGGGCATCGAGGGCATCCGTACGATGACGGACCTCTTCACCCAGACCACACATCTCGGCATTACCACCGGCATTATCGGCGATAGGTCCGTAGGCGTCAGTGGCCAGTGTGATACCCAGCGTTGAGAGCATACCAACGGCAGCAATACCGATACCATAGAGACCGTGAGCCAGTGAGGTTGACGACATCGAGAGGTCGAAGCCGTTGGCACAGAGATAACTCAGCATGATGGCCACACCGATGGTAATCACGGGGATGCATGTAGAGATCATACCCGTACCAATACCCTTGATAATCACCGTAGCGGCACCAGTCTGTCCTGCCTCAGAGATTTTCTGCGTCGGCTTGTAGGAGTGAGAGGTGTAGTATTCGGTAGCCTGTCCGATGATCACACCGGCAGCCAGACCAGCAATAACAGAGAATGAGAGTCCCAGCCAGTTCTCGATACCTAAGAGGTAGAGAATGGCGAAGGTGGCAATAGCAATGAGTACAGCACTGACATTCGTTCCCAAAGCGAGCGAACGCAGCAGATCCCTCATCGTAGCACCTTCCTTGGTACGAACCAGGAAGATTCCCAACAGTGAGAGGAACACGCCCACAGAGGCAATCAACATTGGGGCGATGACGGCCTTCAGCTGAATCTCAAGGCCTGCTACGCCAAAGGCAGCAGCACCCAGTGCAGCCGTAGAGAGAATCGAACCGCAGTAGCTTTCATAGAGGTCGGCACCCATACCAGCTACGTCACCTACGTTGTCACCCACGTTATCAGCAATCGTAGCAGGATTACGAGGATCATCCTCAGGGATGTCAGCCTCAACCTTACCCACGATATCAGCACCTACGTCGGCAGCCTTTGTATAGATACCACCACCTACACGGGCAAACAGGGCCTGTGTCGAGGCACCCATACCGAAGGTCAGCATCGTAGTGGTAATGGTGATGAGGGCCATCTGGTCGCCCTGATAGAAATAACTGAGCACCAGGAACCATATTGCGATGTCAAGTAGTCCCAGTCCGACAACCGTCAGACCCATCACAGCACCTGAGCGGAAGGCGATTTTCAGTCCGGCGTCCATACTCTGACGGGCTGCATTGGCCGTACGGGCAGAAGCATAGGTGGCGGTCTTCATGCCGAAGAAGCCTGCCAATCCGGAGAAGAAACCACCAGTGAGGAATGCGAAGGGCACCCAGGGGTTCTGTACATTCAGGCCATAGGCCATGAATGCAAAGAGTGCACAGAGCACCACAAAGACAATACAAACCACCTTGTACTGCTGCTTCAGGTAAGCCATAGCACCTTTGCGCACATAGAGTGCAATTTCTTTCATACGCGGCGTACCCTCGTCAGCTTTCATCAGCTGAGTGAAGAAGAAATACGCCATTCCCAATGCTACCACCGATGCGATCGGCACGAGCCAAAATACTTCTGGAATGTTCATTTAATCTAGGTTTTTGATGTTTATTAATGATTGATTATTCATCTACAAATTCAAGGAGGTTGGCTGCCTCGTCATCGGGGTCTTCGCCGCCCAGATCCATCATCGTCGAGTAGTTGTCCTCAGTGATCTCATCGTCATCAGGATCGGTCACCTCCTCGTCCTCCTCGTCGTGCGAACTGTAGTCATCCTGCACCTCGTAGTCTTCATCTTCCTCATTCTCCTCGCCTTCTCTTTCCTCCTCATCGTCGTCAGAGAACTTCATACGGATCTTCTCCTGCTCAGGCTTCAACTTGGCGAAGATGGCTTCCACCCATCCGCCTTTCTCCACCTCGAGCACCTCGAAGCCGTCTTCCACCTTCTTCTCATACATACCGCCCTTCTTGTGCAGACGGTCCTTGGGAAGGGTAGTAGTGGAGATGTCGAAGCCGCTAAGGATGATGTCTTGGATCGACTGTGACAGCGAGTCCCAGCCACCACCGAAGTTACGATCGAGCACCTCTATCAGCTTGGCGGCAGAGATGTGGCGGATGTTCTCATACGTCAGGTCGGTCACACGCATGATCGGCCTCTTCTTGATGGCCCACGCGAAATTCATATTCTCGTCAAATTTGATCTGGGCCACTTTGTAACCGCGCTTCTCGTAACTCTTCTTCACGAGCATCACGTCCTCTTTGATATCCTCGATGAAGAAGGCACTCTTGAAGATGTCCAGATAATGGTTCACATTCTCCTTCACTTCGGCATCCTTACTGGCTGCCTCCCACATACGGATCACATCGTTCTCCTGGATGTCCCAAACACTACTTTTTGTGACTGCCTTAATCGACAGTGACGGATTACTTTCCGGCTGTTGTTGCTTTGTTCTTGCCATATATATTCTTGTTTTTTTCTGCAAATGTATATACTTTATTTTTTATTAGCAAGTTTTTTGATGATATTTTTTGTGATTTTCACATTTTAAAGTAACTTTGCAGGCAAAATATGGCACAACCACTGGCTGAACGACTCCGTCCTCGCACTTTGGACGACTATATCGGACAACAACATTTGGTGGGCGAGGGGGCCGTCCTGCGGAAGATGATTGAGGCAGGGCGCATCTCTTCTTTTATCCTCTGGGGTCCCCCGGGCGTGGGTAAGACCACCATGGCCCAGATCATCGCCAACCGGCTGGAGACACCCTTTTATACCCTCTCGGCTGTCACGAGTGGTGTCAAGGATGTCCGCGACGTCATAGAGAAGGCGCAGAAAGGCCGTTTCTTCAACGAGGCATCGCCAATCCTCTTCATCGACGAGATCCACCGCTTCTCCAAATCGCAGCAAGACTCCCTGCTGGGTGCTGTGGAGAAGGGCATCGTCACGCTCATCGGCGCCACAACGGAGAACCCCTCCTTCGAGGTCATCCGTCCGTTGCTGTCCCGCTGCCAGTTGTATGTCCTGAAATCTTTGGAGAAGGACGATTTGCTGCTTTTGCTCGACCGTGCCATCCATACCGATGTCATCCTGAAGGAGCGAAACATCCAGTTACAAGAGACGAGCGCACTGCTGAGATACAGCGGAGGCGATGCTCGTAAGTTGCTGAATATCTTGGAGTTGGTTGTCGAATCTGAATCTTCAGATGAAGTTATCATTACTGACGCTCTCGTTGTCCAGCGCCTCCAGCAGAATCCTTTGGCCTACGACAAAGAGGGCGAAATGCACTACGATATCATCTCAGCCTTCATCAAGAGTATCCGCGGTTCTGACCCTGACGCTGCTCTCTACTGGCTTGCACGTATGATCGAGGGTGGGGAAGACCCACAGTTCATCGCCCGCCGACTCGTCATCAGTGCTGCCGAGGACATCGGCCTAGCCAATCCCAACGCCCTGCTGCTCGCCAACGCTGCCTTCGATGCCGTGATGAAGATCGGATGGCCCGAGGGGCGCATTCCCTTGGCCGAGGCAACGGTCTATCTGGCCACCTCACCCAAGAGCAACAGTGCCTATCTGGGTGTCGATGCCGCCCTCGATCTCGTTCGTCGCACTGGAAACCAGCCTGTTCCGCTGCCCATCCGCAATGCTCCCACGCAGTTGATGAAAGACTTGGGCTATCACGACGGCTACCTGTATCCGCATGACTATCCTGGTCATTTCACTCCCCAGCAGTATCTGCCAGATGCCCTCGTCAACGAACGTCTCTGGCACGGTCAGCACAACCCCACCGAGGAAAAGATGTACCAACGCATGCTCAACTACTGGGGCTCCCGCTTCGAAAAATAATTCGTGAAATTCGTTTAATTCGTTGTCTTATAAAAATCATTAGTAGTGATCATCTATATTATAGAACTCCTGGGTACGTTTGCCTTTGCCATCTCAGGCATTCGTCACGCCGCCGCCAAGCACTTCGACTGGTTTGGTGGGTATGTCTGTGGCGTGGCAGTGGCCATCGGCGGTGGAACCATCCGCGACGTGATGCTCGGCACGACCCCTTTCTGGATGACCACACCTATATATTTAATATGTACGGGCGTAGCATTGCTCACCGTCGTCTTCTTCGGCAAGTGGATGGAACCTTTGAAAAACGCCTGGTTCGTCTTCGACACCTTCGGTCTGGCACTCTTCACTATCGCCGGCATCCAGAAGAGCCTTGCTATGGGACAGCCGTTTTGGGTGGCGATCATCATGGGTTGCATCACGGGCTCCGCAGGCGGTGTCATCCGCGATGTGCTGCTCAACAACGAGCCTGTCATCTTCCACAAGGAGATCTACGCCATCGCCTGTGTGCTGGGCGGACTTGCCTATTGGGCGCTGGCAGCGCTGGGTCTCTCAACGGAACTAAGTGCCGTCGTCAGTTTCTGCGTCACCTGCCTCATCCGTTTCCTCGCCGTCCGCTACCACATCTCCCTACCGACGCTGAAGAGTGAAAACACTTCGCTAAATGATAAATTTGAATAATAACTGATAAATAAGATATGGCAGAACAAGAGAATAATAATCGCAAGAGACCCCGTCGCCAGATGCCTTTGGACACTACCTACGGCCATCTCCCGCCACAGGCACTCGAAGTAGAAAATGCCGTCCTTGGTGCCCTGATGATCGACAAAGACGCCTACGCCGTCGTCTGTGAGCTCCTCCATCCCGAGAGCTTCTACGATCCCCGTCACCAGATGATCTACACGGCCATCCGCGACCTCAATATGGACGAGCGCCCCGTCGATGTGCTCACCGTCACCGAACAGTTAGCCAAATCCGGCAATCTTGAGGAAGTCGGTGGTCCAGGCTACGTCGCCGAACTCAGTTCCAAGGTCGCCTCGTCGGCCAACATCGAGTACCACGCCCAGATCATCGCCCAGAAGTCCCTGGCCCGACAGCTCATCTCCTTCTCGAGCGTCATCCAGACCAAGGCCTTCGACGAGACCGTCGATGTAGAGGAACTCATGCAGGAGGCCGAGGGTTCGCTCTTCGAACTCTCCCAGCGCAACATGAAGAAGGACTACACCCAGATCAACCCTGTTATCGACCAGGCTTTGAAGGTCATCCAGGCCGCCGCTGCCAACACAGACGGACTCACGGGTATCTCCACGGGCTACTACAAGCTCGACGACATGACCAGCGGTTGGCAGAACTCCGACCTTGTCATCATCGCTGGGCGCCCTGCCATGGGTAAGACCTCTTTCGCCCTCTCGATGGCTAAGAACATTGCTGCCGACTCCCACGTGCCGATGGCGTTCTTCTCGCTGGAAATGTCGAACGTCCAACTCGTCAACCGCCTCATCTCCAACGTCTGCGAGATCCAGGGCTCGAAGATCCTCAACGGCCAGCTGCAGCGCGACGAGTGGGACCGTCTCGACAAGCACATCAACAACCTCCTCGGTGCCCCGCTCTATGTCGACGATACGCCTGGTCTCTCTGTTTTCGAACTGCGTACCAAGGCCCGCCGATTGGTGCGCGAACATGGCGTCAAGCTCATCATGATCGACTATCTGCAGCTCATGAACGCCAACGGCATGCGCTTCTCCTCGCGTCAGGAAGAGGTGTCCACCATTTCACGTTCGCTCAAGGGCCTGGCCAAGGAACTCGACATCCCCATCCTCGCCCTCAGTCAGCTGAACCGTGGTGTGGAGAGCCGCGAAGGTCTCGACGGCAAGCGTCCCCAGCTCTCCGACCTGCGTGAGTCGGGTGCCATCGAGCAGGATGCCGATATGGTCATCTTCGTACACCGCCCGGAATACTACCACATCTATCAGGACGAAGCTGGCCACGACCTGCGCGGCATGGCCCAGATCATCATCGCCAAGCACCGTAAGGGCGCTACGGGTGACGTGCTGCTCACCTTCCGCGGCGAGTACACCCGCTTCGAGAATCCCGAAGACCGCAACCTCGGCAACCGCGCGCCGATGGATGACTTCGGCGGCGAGATCCGCGGCTCCAAGATCAACGGCGAGGACAACGGTGCCATCCCTCCGATCGACAACGGCCCCTTGCCATTCTAATATGCGCTATCAGTTATGAACATCTTCAAGAAAAGGCAGTGCAAGCTCTCGCGCCGCATCACCTGGCGCGTCATCCTTATCGTCTGCTTCATCAATGTGCTCATCATCGCCGCCATTCTCGGCTTTGTCTTCATTATCTCGATGATGATCGGCGACATGCGTGCCTCATATGTCATCGATGGCCTTAACGGCAAGTTTGATTCGATGCACAGGGCTGTCGAAGTGGCGTCGAGGAACAATGCGGCGGTGATAGTACGCCCACTTTACCGACAGCGCCCGCATCGAACTGGTGCAGCTCGGCTCCGAGCACCACGACTATTTCAACGGCGTATGGTATCAGAAAGGAATGGCCCTCGACAGGGACTCCCTCGGCTATATCACTGATCCCTACTTCGACGACTCCGTCGACAGTAGCATCTACTGCAGCTATGTGCGCCCCGTCTTCGACCGTCAGGGCCGAAAGGTGGGCGTCTATGGTATCGACCTGAACATGAGCTGGCTCCATCATTCCCTCGATGAAATGGAGGAAAACATCTGGAAGGAATTCTATGAGACCCCCCACCATGATTCCCAAACAGACGATGATGACGAAAGCGAGATAGGATTTTCCATCCAGGTCATCGACAGTCAGGGCAAGTGTATTGCCGGCACGGACTCCATAGACCTCACGATACTCGAAGGGGAGCAAAAGATGGTCATGTCCGAGTTCGATATGATGGACCAGAAGGGTACACCTTATTATATTATTACGAAGCCGATCGCCCATACAGACTGGAAGCTGGTCGTGTTCCAGCATTACAACATAGTGTTTATCTGGGGTAAGGTGCTGGCCATCGTCATCCTGTTTTTCATGGGCGTCGTCGGCATCATCATCTTCATCTTCATGCACTACAGCATCCGCCGCTCCACCAAACCGTTAGGCATCCTTTCCGACACGGCGCAGGAAGTGGCTAAGGGAAACTTCGACACCGCCCTGCCCACATTCAAGCATAACGATGAGATCTCACAGCTGCGCGACTCGTTCGACACTATGCAACACTCGCTTGCGCGCTACGTCGACGAGCTTAAGGCATCGACTGCCGCAAAGGCCTCGATCGAGAGCGAGCTCAACGTGGCCTACAGCATCCAGATGTCGATGCTCCCCAAGACGTTCCCAGCCTTCCCCAACCGCAAGGACATCGAGCTCTACGGCTCGCTCACGCCCGCCAAAGGGGTAGGGGGCGACCTCTTCGACTTCTTCATCCGCGACGAGAAGCTCTTCTTCTGCGTTGGCGACGTCTCGGGCAAGGGTGTTCCCGCTGCCCTTGTCATGGCCGTCTGTCGGACGCTCTTCCGCAACGTCGCCGCCCACACCGACAAGCCCGCGCACATCGTCGAGACCATGAACGCCAACATCAGCGAGGGTAACGACAACAATATGTTTGTCACCCTCTTCGTCGGCGAGCTCAACCTCGCTAACGGTCGACTGTCTTACTGCAACGGTGGCCATAATGCGCCTTACATCCAGAGCGAAAGCCTCACCGTCGAGCCGAACCTGCCCGTAGGCGCCTTTCCAGACTGGGAGTTCGTTGAGCAGGAAACGGTGATGGAGCCTGGCTCCACTATCTTCCTCTATACCGACGGACTCACCGAGGCCGAAAACGCTACCCACGACCAGTTCGGAGAAGATCGCATGACGGCCATCCTCGCCGCCCAGACTCAGCAGGGCGCCTCGCCCGAAACGTTAATCAGCGCAATGACTGATGCCGTACACGAGTTCGTCGGCGACACCGAGCAGAGCGACGACCTCACGATGCTCGCCATCAAATACACGAAGTCCTAAAATAATTAAGGAGATGCAGCTGCATCTCCCTAATTATTAAGCTTATTTGCTGTATTTCTCGATCAGGGTATCGGCCTGCGGATCGCCAAGTTCCTTGGCTTTGCGGAGGTTTTCGATGCCCTCCTTCTTATTGTTCTTGAGGCACTGGGCGAGGCCGAGGAAGAGGTAGCCGTCGCTGGCGTTAGGATCGACGGCGATGCATTCCTTAGAGGTGGCGATGGCCTCGTCGTAGAGTCCGACACGTACTTCGAGGGAGGCTTTCTCAGCGTAGTAGAGCGTCTCCTTGGGATTCATCTGAATGGCGCGATTGATGTCGTTGAGGGCCTGCTGGTAGAGGCGGGCCTGGATGTGCGTCTGATGGCGGATGTAGTAGAATGTCTCGTTGACCTCGGCGCTCATCAGTTTCTCGTACTCGTTCATATCGGCTACGGCATCACGGTATCTGCCAGCGGCGCGGCGGGCCTCGGCGCGCTCCCAAAGGTAGGGGGCAGCCTCCTTGAAGTAGGGCTTAGAGAAGGTGTTGACACAGCTGTCGAGGAGTGAGAGCATGGCGGTGGTGTCGCGCTGCAGGGCCTTGCACTTGGCGGCGCTGTAGAAGAGCTCGGCGTTACGCATCGCCGACTGAGTGAGCTGTATGTAGATGTCGTAGGCCTCGCCGTACTGCTTTTGGGCGAAAAGGATGTCGGCCTCTAACTGACGGTAGGATGGCACGGGACTGATGGCGATGGCCTCGCGTACCTCGGCGAGACCCTTGTCGAACGTCCATGACTCGTAACCGTCGGGCTGGTAAATCTGCTTGTCGTAGATGAGACGGGCGAAGTTGTAGTGGGCCTCGTCTTTGGGATCAGAGACGCGGATGGCCTCGCTCATGTAATGGTCGGCAGAGGCGAAGTCGCCGCTGCTGGCAGCCAGTTGGGCCTTGTAGGTGTAGCCGTCTGGGGCAGCAGGAAACTGGCTGATCATATCGTCGACAAGTTCGGCGTAGGCCAGCGAGTCGTTCTTCGAACTGGCGAGGAAGAGGGCGACGTTGGCCTCCTTGATGTCTGAGGGCAGGGCCTTCTTGATCTGCGTCTGCTTGAAGACGGGCTCGCTGATGCTGAAACCGTTCATGCGCAGAGAGTCGGCGAAGATGACGCTGATAGCGTAGCTGAGCGAGTCGTTGGCGACGGCAGAGGGCTGGACGAGTCCGATCACCTCGCCGGCCTCATTGAGCAGCGGACAGTTCTCCACGTGTTGGGGAGAGGCGATGGCGACGGTATAGTAGTCGTAGTTGCCCATAAACTTCTCTGCCTTGCGGATGGGACCGCTCAAGAGCTGCTTGGTCTCGTGGTAGGGCAGTAACCAGACGGTGCTGCCTTCGGGCATCGTGGTGGTGCAGAGAGGCAGTGGCTGTGTCTTGCTGCTGGCAACGCGGAAACGAGCGACATCGTAGATATCGTTGGCGCCGAGGATGCTCTCGACGGCGGTCTCCTTGCCCTGAGCGTCGATGACAATGGCTCTCGAGGCACCCTTGAAGGGTGAGAAACTACTGACGGCTTCACCGTTCTGACCAGTGAAGAAGCCGTTGCTGCTGGCGATGAGCGAGCCGTCGGCTGCGAAGGTCTTCAGGGTGAAGACGGACTTCGTAGCTTTCTTGACCCACGACGGCTGGGCCTGAGCTACGCTAATGGATAATGAAAAATGAACGATGGTCAGCGCCATCACCCGCAATACATATTTAGATGATTCTCTCATATTATAATTCTTTAATTCTCTAATTCTTGATAATAAATATTGACGGGACATTAAGTCAGGCGCAACAGCTGTTTGGCGTTAGCGATGGCGGCGGCGCTGATGTCACTGCCACTGAGCATCTGGGCAATCTCATGGATGCGCTCGTCGGGAGAGAGCTGGTGCATGCTGCTGACGGTGCCCTGGGCGGTCTCAGACTTCTCCACCTTATAGTGCGTGGTGCCGAGGGCAGCGATCTGTGGCAGGTGGGTGATGCTGATGACTTGACGGCCGTGGTCGCCCATCTCCTGCATCATCTCGGCCATCTTCTCGGCCATCTTGCCACTGACACCCGTGTCGATCTCGTCGAAGATGATGGTTGGCAGCTTGACTGCGCCGCTGATCATCGCCTTCAGCGAGAGCATCACACGGGCTATCTCACCGCCAGAAGCCACTTGAGAGATGGGCTGGAGTGGGGTAGACGTGTTTGCGCTGAACATGAAGGCCACTTTGTCCTGTCCGCTGAGACCTAACGTCTCGCGGGCGATCTCGACGGAGAATCGGACGTTGGGCATACCCAGTGGCACGAGTTTGGTCTGCATCTCGGCCTCGATCTGCTTGGCGGCCTTGATGCGGAGCTTGGTGAGGGCGTCGGCCTCTTTCCCCGCTTGAGCTTGCAGCTTCGTGAGTTGTTGCTCCAGGGCGGAGAGGGCTTCGTCGCTGTTGTCGATATTGTTCAGCTGCTCGCTTAGTTCTTCGCGCTTGGCGATGAGTTCCTCGACGGTCTCGACGTGGTATTTCTTTTCGAGGTCGTAGATTTTGTCGAGGCGGCTGTTGACGGCATCCATCTCTGCTGGGTCGAAGTCGATGCGCTCCAGATGGCTACTCACCTCTTGGGCGATGTCCTTCAGCTCGATGTAACAGCTGTCTACGCGCTGTCCGAGTTCTGCGGCGGCAGGATAGACCTCGCCGATCTTCCGCAGTTCGTAGAGCGTCGAGCGCAGGGCCGGTACGACGCCTGTCTGTTCGGCCGTCAGGGCGTTGTCGGCTTCGTAGAGCGCACTCTTGATATCTTCGGAGTGGCTCATCGTGTCGCTCTGCTGCTCGAGTTCTTCCTGTTCGCCCTCCACCAGATGGGCCTGCGTCAGTTCGTCACATTGGAACCGCAGGAAGTCTGCGTTCTGACGGTTGCGCTCGATGCTCTCACGGAGGTCGTCGAGCTGTTGCTTCACCTGGTGGTATTCCTTGTAGGTCTGCTGGTATTGAGCGAGCTGCGTGGCGTCGTCGGCAAAGATGTCAACCACACCCAACTGGAAGTCCTGCTTGTTGAGCAGCAGATTCTGATGCTGTGAGTGGACATCGACGAGGCGTTCACCCAGTTCCTTGAGCATCGAGAGCTGCACGGGGGTGTCGTTGATGAAGGCACGGCTCTTGCCCGATGCCAGCAGTTCACGACGGACGATACAGTCTTCGGCGTCGTTCTCGATGTCGTTGTCGCTGAAGAAGGCATCCAAATCGTAGCGCTTCAGGTCGAAGTGTGCCTCGATGACGCACTTGTCGGCTCCCTGCTTGATGGACTTCGAGTCGGCCCTCTGACCTAACAGCAGGGCGATGGCGCCGAGGATGATACTCTTACCGGCACCCGTCTCTCCCGTGATGACAGAGAAGCCTGGATATAGTTCAATATCCAGTTCATCAATCAGCGTAAAGTTCTTGATATATAGACTTTTAAGCATTTATGTATTCATAAAGTTCAATGTTCAAAGCTCAAAGTTCAAAGTCACTTTTTAATCTCGTCCCAGGTGTTGCTCTGCGAGGCATTGATCGCCATCAGCATATCGTAGATGCGTTCCTTCTCCTTCTGGGTACCCTTGCCATGATAGATGCTCTTGAGCTCGTCTTTCTTATAGTCGGTCCATATCTGCGGCAAGAGGCTCAGAGGCTTGTTCTCGTGGGCGGTCTTCAGACCGTCGAGGGCGTTCGAGATCTCCGTACGGCCGCGCTCCGCATTGTTGGCCATCTCGTCGAGGCCCTTGCGGTAGTAGTCGTACTGCAACTGACGGAAGGGGCGCATCGCCTCGTCGATATAGTCGTTGATGATGGCAAACCGGTTACGGCTGTCCTCAAACGACTTCCAGCCAGGGAAGCCCAGGTCTTGGGCATTGTTCACGAGATACATGCACTTCTGCAGAATGTCTGTACCACCCATGGGTGCAAAGCTGTCGAGGTCGAGGCCGATAATCAGGTAGGCGTAGTAAGCAAAGAGCGCCGTCAGCTGATTGTCGATTGTCTCGTCGTTGTAGTTCAGCTGGTCGAACTGCACGAAGTTGAATTGGAAGTTCTCGTCCTTATTATTATATAAGGTGGAGGTGTAGGCGGAGTTATAGACCGGACGGTTTGCCTGGATGAGGGCGGTACACTCGAAACGATTGTCTTCCTTGACGTACTTATCCACCGTGATGTTGAAGTTGCACGTGATGCGCTCGTTCTTCTGGAATTGCAGGTCGGTCCACTGGCGCTCGTTGACGAACTGTTCGAGCGTCTGCTGCAGATTCTCAAAGACGCTGACGTCCGTACCCTGTATCTTACTGTGGTTGATGTTGATACGTGCCTGGAGCTCCTGCGCCCTTACCGGGCTAAATGATAAATGACAAATGATGAATGATAAAGCCACCAGCAGGAAACTTCTTCTGTGACGTACCATTCTTTTAAACCTCAAATGCGTCTCCATATTTATCATTTTTCATTTATCATTCATCATTCATCATTTAGCGAATGCGCCTTATCCATTCAGTTTTGCCTCGCGGAGACGGATGCGTGTCAGCACCTGCTTCGTGTTATAGGTGAAGTCGCCTGACAGGATCCAGCTGTAGTAGCCCGGATCGATATGCAGCACATCGGCCACGGGGAGGCCCTTGTGCTTGCCGAAGTTGAACACCTCGATCATCTTGGGCTTGCCGTCGGAGTCGAGTAGGGGATTGCCCTTGGCGTCCTTCTGCTCTGCCCAGACGATGCGGCCTGCGAAGTCCACGTTTTTGTTCTGCTTCGAGAACTCGTTCAACTGATCCATATCGTTCTCCAGCACCTTCTCGGGATCCTCGTTGGCACCAGGGGCATACTTGTCGAGCTGTCCCATCAGCACGCGGTAGGTGGCCTCTGTATCCTGGTCGGCACGGTGAGCCTCGAAGTCTTCCTCCATCTTGCGTCCGCAGTAGAACTTATAGGCGGCGGCGAGGTTTCGGCGCTCCATCTTGCGGAAGATGGTGCAGGCGTCAATCATGCGGCACTTGGAGAAGTCGAAGTCGATTCCGGCACGCAGGAATTCCTCGGCGAGTAGGGGGATATCGAAATTGTTCGAGTTGAAGCCCGCGAAGTCCGAACCAGCAAACTTCTCTGCCAGTTCCTTAGCCAGCAGCTTGAAAGTCGGCTTGTCCTTCACGTCTTCGTCAGAGATGCCCGTCAGCTGTGTAATGATGGGCTCGATGGGTTTCTCAGGGTTGATGAGATGGTCGCCACGCTCCTCGCGGCCGTCGGGATACACCTTAATATATGATATCTGTATTACACGGTCTTTGACCAAATCCAAACCCGTCGTCTCCAGGTCGAAGATGACGAGTGGCTTTTGAAGATTTAATTTCATTTCACTTCACTTTGAACTTTAAACTTTGAACATTGAACTTTGTGATATGACTTTTCCCTCCATGTTGCCTTTTAAAGTAATCATAAAGTTCAAAGCTCAATGTTCAATGTAAATTAATCATTGATCAGCATTGGCATCATCAGCATCAGCACGTCCTGATTCTCAGGCTGTTCTGAGGGCAGTACCAGTCCGGCACGGCTGGGGTCAGCCAACAGGATGGTCACCTCCTGACAGTCAAAATTGCTCAGCACCTCGATGAACGACGAGCCCTTAAAACCGATCGACATCGGCTGACCGTTGTATTCGCATGTCATACGCTCTGTAGCGGTCTTCGAGAAGTCGTAGTCCTCGGCATCCAACTGCAGGGTAGAGCCCTCCACGTGGAAGCGGATCAGGTTGCTCGAGTCGTTGGCGAAGGGCTGCACACGGCGCAGGGCGGCCAGCAGTCCGAGACGGTCCACACGCAGTTCGTTGGGGTTGTTCTGCGGGATGACGCTGTTATAGTTGGGATAGCGGCCCTCGATGAGTCGGCACTGGAGGATGCCGTCGCCGTAGTTGATCTCAGCATTGCGCTCGTCGAAGCGGATGATGACGTCGCCACCGTCCTTGCCCAGCAGGTTACGCAGCAGGTTGGCAGGTTTCTTCGGCAGGATGAAGGCTGCAGGCTGCTCGCTCTTGATGGTAAACACCTTGTTGCGCACCAGCTTATGACCGTCGCTGGCCACCACAGCCAGTCCGTCGGCCGTCAGGTCGAAGTATATACCGTTCATCACGGGGCGCAACTCGTCCTGTGCCGTAGCGAAGACGGAGCGGTTGATGTTCTCAGCAAGTATGAGGTTGGGCATGGCAATCGATGTGGCGAAGTCGCTGACGGGCTGGGCCATCGGGAACTCATCGGCATTCTCGATGGGCAGGCGGAACAGACCGTTCTGATACGAGATAGTCACGATGTTCTTCTCCTGGTCGACGTCGAACGTGATGGGCTGCTCCGAGAAGCCTTTCACGGCTTCCAGCAGGTCGTGGTTGCCGATGGCGAAGCGGCAGTAGCCGTCGCTCTCCGTCAGATCCAACTGCGTCTTCATCATGTTTTCCGAGTCTGAGGCCGTCAGATAAAGCACGTTGTCTTTGATCTCAAACACGAAATCGCCAAGTATGGGCAAGGCGTTCTTACTGTTAATCACTCTTGAGAGGGCAGAGAGTTTTCCACTCAATGCGCTGCTTGATACTGTAAATCTCATAGCTGTTATAGTTTTCTTGTTATTTGTTACCTTTTTAATAATTGGGACAAAATTACAAAAAAACGTTGTAATCCGCAAAAAAAAGGCGAGAAATTTTCCTAATTCAAACTATTTTTAGTAATTTCGCCCGCTGAAAACAAGAAAATCAACAAATAAAAACAAATTTAGCAATGGAATTAACAGGAAGAATTATCGCCGTGTTGCCCGCTCAAAGTGGTGTTTCGGCTCGTACAGGAAACAATTGGATGTCTCAGGACTACGTTATCGAAGTGCCCGGACAGTATCCCCGTAAATGTCTTTTCCGCATCTTCGGAGAGGATCGTATCAAGCAGTTCAACATCCAGCAGGGTGAGGATCTGACCGTTCAGTTCGACATCGATGCCCATGAGTTCAATGGACGCTGGTTCAACGACATCCGCGCTTACAATGTCATTCGTGGTCAGCAGCCCGTAGCTGGTCAGCCGATGCCAGGCGCATCAATGGCAGCTCCCGGCATGCCTCAGGCCACGCCGTTCCCGCCGGCTGATGGTGCCACAGCTCCGTTCCCGCCAGCTCAGGAACCCGCAGCAGAAGGTTCTGCAGACGATCTGCCGTTCTAAAGCAGACTCTCTGACGTACATTTTTTTAGTCCCGCAGAAATAAAAGATATTAAAGAAAGTGCCTCTGACACAGGCTGCACACCAATAAGCGCAGCAATAATTTCTCAGATTTCTTTGATTTCTGCGGGACTATTATATAGAGAATAGGTTAGACTCCGATTTTTTATTTATCATAATGCTGATTCTAATAAAATTGAATACTCAAGCCACGGGAGGTACAGATATCACAGATTATTGTCCTGAGGCTAATCCAAAAGATTCATTTTTGATCCTCAAATTACGACGAAAAAGCCGTTCTGGCGAATTTGCAATTCGACAGCGTTGAGAAACGAATTTAAAATTCTAAAAACCGCGTATGAAAATTCTAACGCGTCATAACATACAAAGATCTAAGCAACAAATCAATATGTCAAAAGTTTTCTTAAAACCAAAAGTTCTCTGTAACTGCCCTAAAACGCCCTAAAATCAGGCCTTTGAGTTTGCTTACTTTAAACTCCGACTTTGCAGTATTTAAACTCCCAGTTTGGACTATCTAAACTCCGAGTTTGGACTATGGTGAAATTCGACTTTGTTTCCCAATCTGAATATTGTCAAACAATTTCAAATGCAAATTGAATAGTCTTTCCACACCCTCCATTCAGTTTCTGACAGTTCTGACAGTTGACAGTTTTATTTCAGTGCCTTACCACTAGCCAGAAACCGAATTTTGGATGCTATATGAGTATATTTATATAGGTATTATTATACTTATTTATAATATTAATTATTATATAATTTAATTAAATTTAACAAATTAATAAACACTTCCGAATCCCGCCAAGGGGCCATAAGGGTGAATATATAAAACTGTCAACTGTCAGAACTGTCAGATTTGTCAAACCCCTACTCCATTTTCTCCCTAAATCCCCCTACCCCAAAAAACTTCCCCAAATGTTTGCAAGTCTCAGAAATATTTCCTATCTTTGCCCCGTGAAACGATTGATTTATGAGAACTGCAAAAGAATACATCGATCTGATATCTGCCCATGCAGATGAGTTGCGTAGCCAGTTCGGTATACGCAGCTTGCGTTTGTTTGGCTCTGTTTCAAGAGGTGAACAGCGTGAAGACAGCGATGTGGACATTTGTGTTGACATGGACCGAGCCTCTATCTCCTTGTCCGTCTGAAGCGGTTCCTTGAGCAATTGCTCCAATGTTCGGTCGATGTTGTAAATGATAACGTAAAAGTATACCAAAAAATAATTCAAAAGTATACCATTTCGACTGAGCTATATCTTACAGCTGACAGTTGACAGTTTTAAAAAGCTCAAGTAAGGACTACCGGATATCGCGGTCGTCGAGGACCTTGAATTTCGAACGTTGATGGCAGATCGTTTCCAGATCGAGCGTGAAGGAAACGGTCTGTTCTTTGTTGGGCTGGCAACTGGCGAGCGTCTTGCCGATGGGACTGATGATGGCACTCTGGCCACGGTAATGGGAATACTGGTCATCGCCTACACGATTGCAGCCGATGAGATAAGCCTGATTCTCCATAGCACGGGCTCGTGTGAGAATCTGCCAGGCGTTCTGACGACTCTCAGGCCAGTTGGCTACGGCGATGATGGCATCGTATTGGAGGGCGTCAGAATAACGGCTCCAGACGGGGAAACGCAGGTCGTAGCAGGTCAGAAGCAAGATGCGGAAACCGCAGTATTTCACGATGGAATGGGCATCGCCAGGCTGATAGTAACGGTCTTCATGGCCATAAGTGAAGAGGTGGTGTTTATCATAATAGGTCTCGTTGCCAGAACGACCGTCGATGAAATAATGACGATTGACAAAACTTTGAGCTTTGCGCTCGGCTTTGCCGCTTGGCTCTGCCAAGAACTTTGAGCTTTGCGCTCGGCTTTGCCGCTTGGCATCGCCAAGAACTTTATGATTAGATATAGCGATGGCGAGACTGCCGGAGATAGCGCAATGGAGGCGGCGGGCGGTGGAACGCATCCAGGATAAGGAGACGCTGTTGGATTCGGATTCGGCGATTCCATCGGGTTCTGTGGCGAAGCCAGTGCTCCACATTTCGGGCAGAACGTAGAGGTCGCTGCCAGGGGCTTCGGCCATGAGGCCCTCCACACGACGGATGTTTTCAAGGGGACTACCCCACTCGATGTCAAGTTGTATGATAGTTGTCTTCATTTGATGTAAAAATCTTGGGTCAGTTCTCGATACCAATCGCTCCTTATTTGGGGCAAAGATTCGAGTATGCCATTGGTGATATCAATCTCATTAACAGGATGTTTTGCAAATTCAATCATGTAACGCTTTGGGGCTTTCTTGGGCGTGGTCTGAACGCTGCAGAGACGGCTGATGAAGAACCCTCTGAGGTGAGCCTCGCTCTCTAAACGCGAACGACAGTCGGCAGGAATGATGACCGAAAATCGCCCATCGTCTTTGAGCAGTCTAAAGGCGGATTCCATCAGTTGACGATACCCCAACGAGACTGTATGCCTTGCCTCCGTGCGCTGGGGATCAGGACAGACGAGTGAATCCTCGAAAAACGGCGGATTGCAGACGATGGAATCGAACTTTTCCGAATCCTCAAAGGTCTGAACATCAGCCTCTAAGACTTGAATCCGATCGGCAAAAGGCGATGCCGAGACATTCTCCTGAGCCTGAAAGACCGCCTTTTCATCGATGTCTATGGCTATGAACTCAGCCTCAGGATAGCGCTGGGCCATCATCAGGGCAATGAGTCCTGTGCCTGTGCCGACGTCCAGCACACGACATGGACCAGCAGACGCCTGAGACCAGGCTCCCAGGAGGGTTCCATCGGTGCCGACCTTCATCGCACAATGCTGCTGACGGACGGTGAATTGTTTGAACTGGAAGTATCCGTTTGCCATTTTCAGTCTGCAAAGATAGTTATTTTAAGTCATAGAATACGTGGATTAACACAGATTAATAATATAAATAGGTGGAATCTGTGGCTTTTTTCGTATCTTTGCAGCCAATTTGTTAGAATAATAAGGCAAAAAGGAAATATGAGTAATCAGAATAATAACGCATTTCAGATGATTGCAGACGTTGACGGGGACCTGAAGGACCTGCTCAACATGAATGTACCGCAGTCGGTACCTATCCTCGCCGTGAGAAACCTCGTGTTGTTCCCAGGGGTGGTATCCCCTATCCTCATCGGCCGTGATTCGAGTAAGAAATTAGTGCAGAAGGCCGAGAAAACAGGCCAAGTGATTGGTATCGTATGCCAACGTGACCCTGATGTGGACTTCCCCTTGCAGGAGGACCTCTACGAGACGGGTGTGTATGGCAAGGTGATGAAACAGTTGACGCTGCCTAATGGCAACTTGACCACCATCATCCAGGCCTTGGGTCGTTTCCGTCTGGAAAAGATTGTGAAGACCACTCCTTATCTGGAAGGTATCGTAGAACAGTTGGAAGACATCGAGCCGGAGAAGAAAGACCGTGAGTGGAAGACGGCCGTGGACGATCTCCGCAACATGGTGAACCAGTATATCAGCGTCAGCGAGGACATTCCTGACGAGGCAACGTTCGCCGTGAAGAACATCTCGAACAACGTGATGGCCCTGAACTTCGTCTGTTCGAACATGCCGTTCCCTGTGAAGGAGAAGATGGCCCTGTTGGAGATGGAACACGTGAAGGAGCGCCTGTTCAGCGTGATGAAGATCCTGAACCGTGAGATCAACCTCCAGAACCTGAAGGCGGACATCAGGAACAAGACGCGTGAGGACATCGACGAGCAGCAGCGAAACTACTTCCTGCAACAGCAGATCAAGAACCTGCAGGCGGAGATGGGCAATGGCGAGTCGACGCCCGAGAAGCGCGAACTGCTGCGTAAGGCCGAGGGAAAGAAATGGCCGTATGAAGTGAGCAAGGTGTTCTATAAGGAAGCCGACAAGCTGGACAACCTGAATCCGCAGAGTCCCGATTTCAACGTGCAATTGAACTATCTGCAGACCTTCGTCAGTCTGCCTTGGGGCGAATATACGCAAGACGACCTGAACTTGAAGCGTGCGCAGAAGATTCTCGACCAGGACCACTACGGCATGGAGAAGGTGAAGGAACGTATCCTGGAATATATGGCTGTGCTGGCCCTGAGGGGTGACCTGAAGAGCCCGATCATCTGCCTCTATGGTCCTCCGGGTGTTGGTAAGACCTCTTTGGGCAAGAGCATCGCATCGGCCATGAAACGTAAGTATGTGCGTATGTCGCTGGGTGGTCTGCACGACGAGGCAGAGATCCGTGGTCACCGTCGGACGTATATCGGAGCGATGCCTGGCCGTATCATCAAGAGCATCCAGAAGGCCGGTTCGAGCAATCCCGTGTTTATCCTCGATGAAATCGACAAGGTGACGCAGATGACGCACAACGGCGATCCTGCATCAGCCCTGCTCGAAGTACTCGACCCAGAACAGAATAACGCCTTCCACGATAACTATCTCGACGTGGACTACGACCTGTCGAAGGTGCTCTTCATCGCTACGGCGAATAACCTCAGTACCATTCCCCGTCCCCTACTCGACCGTATGGAGGTGATTGAGGTAAGTGGCTATATCACAGAGGAAAAGTACGAAATAGCGAAGCGACACTTGATACCCCGTGAGTTGGAGAATACGGGATTGAAGGGAGGAGTCAGGAGTCAGGAGTCAGGAGCCAGGAGTCTGAAGCCGACGTTCAACAAGGCGGCTATTGAGATGATTATAGAGCGGTATACAAGGGAAAGTGGTGTCAGGCAGTTGGAGAAGCAGATTGACAAGGCGCTGAGGAAGATAGCATTTAAGCGGCAAATGGAGGCGGATCAGACCACCCCTAACCCCTCCTACTCAGGAGGGGAAACCAACCGCTATCAGAAAATCACTCCTACGGAGATTGAGGATCTGTTAGGTAAGCCCCCATTCTATCGTGATATCTATCAGGGCAACGACTATGCAGGCGTGGTAACGGGTCTGGCCTGGACAAGTGTCGGCGGTGAGATCCTCTTCATCGAAACTTCGCTTTCGAAAGGCAAGGGTGCAAAGCTCACGCTGACGGGTAACTTGGGCGATGTGATGAAGGAGAGTGCCATCTTGGCGCTGGAGTATGTGAAAGCCCATGCCGAGAAACTGAATATCGACTACCGCATTTTCGACAATTGGAACATCCATATCCACGTGCCCGAAGGAGCAACGCCAAAGGACGGACCGTCGGCAGGTATCACCATCGCCACCTCTATTGCCTCTGCCCTCACCCAGAGGAAAGTGCGTAAGAATACGGCGATGACGGGTGAGATCACGCTCCGTGGAAAGGTGCTCCCCGTGGGTGGTATCAAGGAGAAGATCCTCGCTGCCAAACGGGCTGGGATTACGGATATCGTGATGTGTCGTGAGAACGAGAAGGACATCAATGAGATTCCCGATGTGTATCTGAAGGGTGTGACCTTCCACTATGTGGAGAACGTGCAGGACGTGTGGGATTTTGCCCTCACCAATGAAATCGTGGAGCATCCGCTGGACTTCACGATTCCAGAAGAGAATGAGAAAGAAAACAACAAGAAGAATTAAAACGACGGATTATTAAAACGACAACTATGACAACAATAACAACTTTTTCCTTAACGGTCATAGACCGTAACAGTTGTCTTGGTTGTCTATGTTGTCGTAAATAGAAAGAGTGGTTGTATTTGATAGATGACGTTTGAAGTAGAACATACAGATGCGAATAGTGACGCGAGGGCTGGAGTGATACAGACCGCGCACGGAAAGATACAGACGCCCATCTTTATGCCCGTCGGTACGGTGGGCAGTGTGAAGGGTGTGCATTTCTCCGAACTGCGGGAACAGGTGAAGGCTCAGATCATTCTCGGCAATACCTATCATCTGTATCTGCGTCCTGGACTTGACATCCTCCGAAAGGCTGGCGGACTGCACAAGTTTAATACATGGGACCGTCCGATATTGACAGACTCGGGCGGTTTTCAGGTCTTCTCGCTGACAGGCATCCGTAAGTTGCGTGAGGAAGGTTGTGAGTTCCAAAGCCATATCGATGGTTCTAGGCATATCTTTACGCCAGAAAACGTGATGGATACCCAACGTGTAATCGGCGCAGACATCATGATGGCTTTCGACGAGTGTCCTCCAGGACAGAGCGACTACCAATATGCCGAAAAGAGTCTGCGGCTGACACAGCGCTGGCTGGAACGATGCGTGAAACGTTTCAACGAGACAGAACCGCTTTATGGCTATAACCAGACGCTGTTCCCCATCGTGCAGGGCTGTACCTACAAGGATCTGCGTCAGGATGCTGCCAAGCACGTGTGTGATATGCTGGGGAGGCTGGAGTCAGGAGTCAGGAGTCAGGAGTCAGGAGTCGGGAGCGCGATATTTGGAGCCGCTATCGGTGGTCTGGCTGTAGGAGAGCCGACGGAGGTGATGTATGAGATGATTGAGGTGGTGAATGAGATCTTGCCGAAGGACCGTCCCCGTTATCTGATGGGTGTCGGTACGCCTCAGAACATCCTTGAAGCCATCGAGCGTGGCGTGGATATGTTCGACTGTGTGATGCCCACCCGCAATGGACGTAATGCCATGCTGTTCACCTATGAGGGGACGATGAATATGCGCAATAAGAAATGGGAGGATGATTTCTCGCCCATCGATCCGGAGGGCTGTGAGATAGACCGTATCCATTCGAAAGCCTACCTACACCATCTCTTCAAGGCTCAGGAACTGCTGGCCATGCAGATTGCTTCGATCCACAACCTCGCTTTCTACCTGCGACTGGTGACGGATGCCCGTCAGCATATCGTAGCAGGGGATTTCGTGCAGTGGAAACGGTCGGTGATAGAGCAATTGGGGAAACGGAGATAAAAGCCACAGATCACACAGATGATCACAGAAGGATGGATTAACACAGAAGAGTGAAGGATGAAGAAGAGTAAGTATATCAGAGTCTGGCTACGAAAGATGGGACGCCCCCTGAAGAAGTGCCTCCGTTGGATGCGCTACCTCAATCCCTTGCGCTTCCTGACACGCCTCGACAGATATATCGTCACGAAGTTCATCGGCACCTATATCTACTCCATTATCCTGATCATCTCCATCGCCATCGTCTTCGATGTCAACGAGAACCTGTCGAAGTTCTCCACTTATGGTGCGCCACTGAAGGCTATTGCTTTCGACTACTATGCCAACTTCGTGCCCTACTTCGCTAATCTGTTCTCACCGCTGTTCGTATTCATCGCCGTTATCTTCTTTACATCCAAACTGGCGGGTAACTCTGAGATCATCGCCATGCTGGCGGCTGGTGTGAGTTTCAAGCGATTGATGAGACCATATTTTCTCTCTGCCGCATTGATTGCTTTGGTGAACTACTATCTCGGTGCCTATATCATCCCCCACGGGAACATCATCAGACAGGACTTCGAGGCGAAGTACAAGAACGCTGATAAGATCACTTCTGCGAGTAATGTGCAGTTGATGGTTGGACCGGGTGTGATTGCCTATATCCAGCAGTATGACGACAAGACAAAAAGTGGTTATGGATTCTCGCTCGATAAGTTTGAAAAGAAGAAACTCGTCAGTCATATGACCGCTTCCACCATTCGCTACGACACCATCAGCGAAGACCGTTTCCATTGGAAGGCGCAGAACTACAAGATACGAACGTTGAAAGGACTCCGCGAAGAGATCAAATCCGGTTCGGTCATTGACACACTCATCCATATGGAACCGATGGATCTGGTCTTTTCAAAAGGACAACAGGAGACGCTGACCTCCGATGAACTGCGGCAGTATATCTCGAAACAGACGGAACGTGGCTCGAGCAATGTCGTGCAGTATGAGGTGGAGTATCACAAACGCATTGCCACCTCCTTTGCATCGTTTATCCTAACCATCATCGGTGCCAGCTTGTCCAGCCGGAAGCGTAAGGGAGGTATGGGCGTGAGCCTTGGTATCGGACTGGGACTCTCGTTCTCTTACATCCTCTTGCAGACCATCAGTGCTACGTTTGCCATCAATGCCGACACGCCGCCGATCTTGGCGGCTTGGATACCGAATATCCTCTATGCCATCATTGCATACTTCTGCTACCGGCAGGCGCCGAATTAGTTGACAGTTGACAGTTTATAGTTTACAGTTTGATGAAATTTGAAGAAACATATTTGAACGATAATATCCTCGATGCGCTTTATGACATGCGCTTCGATGAGATGACTCCAATCCAGGAACGTTGTATCCCAGAAATCCTCGATGGCTACGACGTGCTGGGTGTGGCTCAGACGGGAACGGGTAAGACCGCAGCCTATCTGTTACCTATCCTCTCACAACTTGACGACGGCGACTATCCTAAGGATGCCATCAACTGCGTCGTGATGTCCCCCACCCGAGAACTCGCTCAACAGATTGACCAGGCTATGCAAGGCTTCGGATACTATCTCGATGGCGTATCATCTGTAGCTGTCTACGGCGGTAACGATGGAGGACGCTATGAACAGGAACTACGTGGCATGCGTCTCGGCGCCGATGTGCTCATCGCCACCCCAGGGCGTCTGCTCAGTCATCTGAAAGTGGGTAACCTCGATCTCTCCCGTTGCAGTTTCTTTGTCCTTGACGAGGCAGACCGTATGCTGGATATGGGATTCATCGACGATATCATGAAGATTGTGCAGCAGTTGCCACAGTCGTGTCAGCGCATTATGTTCTCTGCCACGATGCCGCCGAAGATCCGTGAGCTGGCCGTCACGCTGCTCCACGACCCTGTAGAGGTGAAGATTGCCGTATCCAAACCAGCAGAGAAGATCCATCAGAGTGCGTATGTTTGCTATGATCCCCAGAAGTTGAAGATCATCAACCATATCTTTAAAAAGGGAGACCTTCAGCGCGTCATTATCTTCTCTGGTAAGAAGGAGAAGGTGAAGGAGATTGCCCGAAGCCTGAAACAGATGCACATCAACTGCGACCAGATGCACTCAGACCTCTCACAGCAGGAGCGCGACGAGGTGATGTACCGTTTCAAGGCAGGACAGACGGATGTGCTGGTGGCTACAGACATCGTGGCCCGTGGTATCGACATCGACGATATCCGTACCGTCATCAACTATGACGTACCCCACGATGCAGAGGACTATGTCCACCGCATTGGCCGTACGGCCCGTGCAGACCGTGACGGAGAGGCCATCACGTTCATCAGCGAGGCGGATATCTACCGTTTCCAGCAGATAGAACACTTCCTGGGTAAGGAGGTGGAAAAGACGCCTTTGCCAGAGGGACTCGGCGAGGCACCCGTCTATACCAAGCGTGAGAAGAAACGTTCCAACACCCGTCGTCACGGCCGATGGCACTCGAAGGGCAACGGTCAGAACAGTCAGGCAAAATCCAAGAACAATGGTCAAGATGGCGCAAAAAAGAAGAAACGCCATCACCGTCCAAAGAACAACGACCAAGCTAATCAATCGAAATCGTAAATCTGTAGATCGTAAATCCGTAAATATGATAACTCATCCTATCTGCAAGATCAACCTCGGACTTAACGTCGTTGAGCGCCGTCCAGACGGTTACCACAACCTGGAGACCATCTTCTATCCCGTCCCTATCTGCGACGCCCTTGAGGTGTTTCCTATGGACGAGCAGTTTCCTTCTGCCGTAGACTGTGACCTGAAGGTGACGAACATCGTGATTGACGGCGATGAACAGAAGAATCTCGTAGTACGTGCCTACAACCTGTTGAAGCAGGACTTCCCTACCCTCCCGCGCATACACGCGCATTTATATAAAGGTATACCAACGCAGGCCGGTATGGGTGGTGGCAGCAGCGACTGCGGATTTATGATTACGCTGCTCAATCAGATGTTCCAACTGGGACTTTCTGATCAGCAGATGATCGACTATGCCGCCCGTCTGGGTGCCGACTGTGCTTTCTTCATTTTGAACAAGCCTTGTTATGCCGAAGGTATTGGTGAACGGCTTGAGCCCATCAGTCTCTCACTCCGTGGTTGGTATCTGGCTGTGGTGCGTCCTGCTATTCCCGTCTCCACGAAGGAGGCTTTCTCACTCATCACCCCACAGCATCCTGCAGTCAACTGCCGAGACATCGTGTTGCAACCTGTGGAAACATGGCGTGACCGTCTCACCAACGATTTTGAAAAGAGTGTCTTCGCCCTTCATCCTGAGATCGGAGCCATCAAGGACCGCCTCTATGACATGGGGGCCGTCTATGCAGCGATGTCAGGTTCCGGTTCCTCGCTCTTTGGCCTTTTCCGTGAACCCGTCTCCCTCGATGACTTTACCACCGAAGGTACCTTTAAAACAATAATCCCGCTATAATAAGCAACGGACTACAAGACTTCAACGACTTTCCTTTACTGATTGCAGAAAGTCCTTTAGTCCTGTAGTCCGTTGCAAAATAATTATTTACTGAATTCCGTCTTCACGGAGTTTCTTCTGCCACTTCCAGGCACTCTTCAGAACATCCTCCGTAGGTGTGTCAGCCTTCCAGCCAAGCACCTTGTTGGCTTTGTCCACGTTACCCCACACCTGTTCGATGTCACCTTCACGACGCGGCGCATAGGTCCAGTTAACCTTCACGCCTGTAGCCTTCTCGAAGCCTTCAACCACCTCTAAGGTAGACAGGCCCTTACCCGTACCGATATTGAACACCTCCACAGCGTCTGTCTCAGGCTTGTCGAGTACACGTTCCATAGCCTTTACGTGAGCCTTAGCCAGATCCACCACGTAGATATAGTCGCGGATGCAAGTCTTGTCGGGGGTGTTGTAGTCATTTCCGAAGATCTTCAACTGCTCACGGATACCCATAGCGGTCTGTGTCACGAAGGGAATGAGGTTCATAGGCACACCATTGGGCAGTTCACCGATGAGTGCTGAAGGATGGGCGCCGATAGGGTTGAAGTATCTGAGGATGATGCTCTTGATGGGCGCACCAGAGTGGATATAGTCCTGGATGATCTCCTCGTTGATCTGCTTCGTATTACCATAAGGACTCATCGCTTTCTGGATGGGAGCATTCTCCGTCACAGGCAGATTCTCCTGTGAGGGCTGTCCATAGACCGTGCAACTCGACGAGAAGATGATTCCCTTTACGTCATACTTCGGCATCAGTTCCAGCAGGTTGATGAGCGATGTCAGGTTATTGCGATAATAGAGCAACGGCTTCTCCACGCTCTCACCCACGGCCTTCGAGGCTGCGAAATGGATGATACCCTCAATCTTCGGATATTTCTTGAACACGCCTTCGAGGGCCTCGAAGTCACAGCAGTCCACCTTCTCAAAGGCAGGACGGATACCTGTGATCTTCTCAATGCCGTCCAATACATTGATGTTCGAGTTTGAGAGGTTGTCGATGATCACTACCTCATAACCTGCTTCCTGCAGTTCTACGGTTGTATGGCTTCCGATGAAGCCCGTACCGCCTGTCACTAAAATTGTCTGTTTCATTTATCTAAATATTAATTCTGTGTCAATCTTCTTTCTGTGATCTTCTGTGTCAATTCATTCTTCTGTGAAAATCTGTGTCCATCTGTGGCTATTTACTCTGGGAACGGATTCTCACCTGGCTCCGGCACGAAACTGTTGTCTGCTGCTTTCTTCTGATAGACAATCACCGTCCTTTCTACCGTGTTATCCTCATTTCTCATATAGATAGTTGTCTGTCTGATGTCACCCGTCTTATTCGGTTTGGCGGTGATAGTCACTTTGCCGTTACCCTCTCCTGAGGCTGGATCCAGGGACAACCAGTCCACTTCCACATAAAGATGCCACTTGCAGTTGGACTTGATGGACAGAATGTTATCTTGTGTCTCCGACAAGGTCAATTCCTCGCTGGCGGCGATATAGTCGGGCTTCTTGGCTGAATCGGGATCATCATCATCACCGCAGGCGACGAGAGCTACCATCATCAACAGAAATATTGTCGTTTTCTTCATCATTTCAATCATATCCTTTTTACCTTTTTACTTTTTTACCTTTTTATGATTATTTTCTTTCCCTGTACCACATAGACACCCGGCTTGAGTCCGTTTCTGACTTCTGCCATCGAGGCGCTGCTCTTGACGAGCACACCACGCATGTCATACACCCTGACGCCCTGGGATGTCTCGTCAACCATGTTCTTCAACGTCTGGATACCGGTAGTCATACCATCCTGCACGCCAATGGAACGGGTATTGGATGTGGTGGTCATATAGGCCTCGAAGGGATACGCCGGCCGGAGTCCTTTCACGAACTTGCTACCCATATCTGACTGTGTGTATGTCACGATGTCGTTGTTCACGTTCAGGGGCAGGATGGCTTCGTCGCTCTTATTGACGAAATTGGGTACTAACGTCCTGTCGCTATAGCGGGCACTGTTCAGGTCGCGGGAGTTCTTGACTTCCACATTCTCCGACTCGAAGGTCACCTTGCCGATGAGCCGGTAGTCCGTCAGATAGAGACTGTTGTTCGGCATACTGATGATATACGGTGTATTAGCCTTGATGCCTTCAGCCTCTTGATAGCCACTGCCCGTCAGTTCGTACAGCCAGAACGGTTTCTCCTCACTTTCCGTCGTCCATTTCTTGAACGGGAGGATGACGCCAGCAGTGGCATGCTTGATCGTCTGCACGTCGTATGGCAGGGCGATGGTCTCCCATCCCCTCGGCTCCATAATGCCGGTCTCCATCGTGTAGTTATGGGTGTATGTTATCTTCTCTGCCGTGAAGGAGCGCGGACAGTAGAAGTCGTTACCTTCTTTACCGTCGGTCAGTATGATGTTGCTGGCCACACCATCCACCACGGCGTTCTGGTCTTCCCAAGCCACATACTTCGCATCGCTCACGTAAAGCAGGAAATTCGGATTGCTGACTGTCGCCTTGAACTGCGTCGATGGGTTCCAGATGACCGCAGCCAGATCCGGACAGCCAGCCAGTGCATCTTCCCTGATACCAGTCACTTCCCACACGTTATCGCCGTATGCCACTGTAGCCGGCACCTCCAGCGTCTGTAAATTGTCGCCTGCTGTCACAGTAACTTTCTTGTCTGCAAACGAGGTCACCAGATAGTGGATGCCATCCTTCTCAAAGGTCATCTCCATAGCCGCGAATGATACGTTCACATTGATGTCGGCACGGATGCTGCTGAGCGTATATTGGTTATTGACGATGGCCGAAGTCACGTCTGCACCGTTCACCCTCAGGTATTTGGTGGTATAGCCTTCATCGGGTATGAAGGTGAGTACCGCCGTGGTGTCTTCATTGAAATAGGCCGACCATGACCTTTCGCGGACAGTGGTATTGCCATCGACAGTCACCTCGCCGTTGCCAGACACATACAGCGTCAGGATATACTTGTTGACAGGTATCTCCTCATACTCAGCGACCAGCATCGTATTCTTCTTGATGTTCTTGATGGAATACTGGTATTTCGCCAACTCCGACGTGATGTCCAGACTGTCGATCATCACCTGCTTTATGCGCCAGTTCTCACCAGGACTGAAGGTGATGAACGCCTCTACGCCGTCCTCTATTCGGAAGACCTTGGTCGTATCCTCCACTGCCTCGCCCTCGAAGTTGACGGAGCCCTTACCGATGGAGGTGACAATCAGACGATAGTGGATCTTCTCATACGCCACAGCCACCTGATAGTCCTGGTCAACATAAGCGACGGTGTATTCGCCGAATCTGGGCTTCTCCGTCGTCAGGGTGTCGGCAGCATAGATGTCTGCAAAGATACTGTCGCTGATCACCTTGTCGTTTACTGTCACATCCATAATCTGATAACCGGCATCCGATTCGAAGGCAACCAGCACAGAGTCACCCTCCATAAAGGTGTACTGCACAGAGTCGTTGCGGATGACCAACGAGTCGCTAATCACCGAGTCACGCAGACACACGGCCTGACCGTTGCCACTGGATATGATAGTAACCTTATATTCACCACCCACAATCTTGGCGAACTGACTAGCCCAGCTCTCCTCTTTCATGTACGTTGCGCGTGTACCTTTGGGAACCTTCAGCACAGCCTGTTCAGAGATGCCCTCGAACACGCTGAGGTCTATCTTGAACGGCTCCTTGAATTCCACCTGCACCCACTTCAGACTGTCGCAACCTTTGAAGGCTGCCTTCTCTATCGCTTCGAGACTCTCCGGCAGATACACCTCTGGAAGCACCTTACAGCCCTCAAAGGAAGACTCGCCAATCTTCTTCAGACCCTCTGACAGAGAGATGGAATCCAGCTTCTCGCAATTCAGGAAGGAGGCTGTCGCCAGCTCAGTGATATCCTTAGGCAATACGAGCAATGGCAGACTGAGACAACCCGCAAAGACCGAGTCGCCCATCTCTTTCAGTCCATCACCCAACTTCAGCGAATCTATCTTCTCACAATTCTTGAAGGCAGAATTGCCAATCTTCTTCATCGAATTCGGGATGATAAGTTCTGGCAGACTTGTACAATCGGCAAAGGCAGAATTTCCAATCTCTTCGACACCTTCTTCAATCGTGAGTTTCTTCAGTTCCTTACAACCCTTGAACGCACCGTCCTTGATCACCTTCATTGAGCCGGGGATGGTCACTTCTTCCAAGCTGCTGCCGTCGAAGACCGATTCACCGATATCTACCACAGAGGCAGGGATGGACACCATTTTCAGATCACCGCAACCTTCAAAGGCGGAATTACCAATCTCTTCAACGCCTTCTTCCAGTTCTACTTTGGTCAGACTGGTACAGTCTTTAAAGGCCTTCTCACCCACCTTCTTCACTGTGCTGGGGATGGTGATCTCTTCCAGACTCGTACAACCTTCGAAAGCTGATTCACCAATCTCTTCCACGCCAGGCTTTATCACAAGATCCTTCAGACTGGTACAGTCCTTGAAGGTCGTTTTCTCAATCACTTTCAGACTGCCGGGAATGGTGATGGCCTTCAGGCTGCTACAGCCTTCAAAGGCAGACTCACCTACCACTTTCACCTTCTTCTTCTCACCGAACTCGAACGTCTCAAGCTTCGTACAGTCCTTAAAGGCGTTCTTGCCAATCTCGTCGATGTCACCGCAGAGTTTGACGGACTTCAGTTTCTCGTTGCCCTCAAACACCGATTCTTCTACCGTTTTGATGTCGCCCTTGATCTCAATCTCCTCCAGACTGGTGCAGTTCTTGAAGAGATCCTTATTAATCTCCTCGACATCACAGTCAATCTCAACCGTCTTCAGTTTGGTACAATCCTTGAAGAGATCTTTGCCCAGTTCCTTCACGGATTCCGGAATGACCACGCTCTCCAGTTTCGAACAGCCGTCGAAGACTGAATCACCAATCTTCTCCACGCCTTTAGCGATATCTATCGTCTTTAGACTGGTACAGCCTTCAAAAGCTGATTCACCAATCTCTTTCACGCCTTTTCCTAATTCAATCGTTGTCAGACTGGTACAGCCAGCAAAGGCAGAATCACCAATCTTCTCCACGCTTTCAGCCATATCTATCGTCTTCAGACTGGTACATCCATCAAAAGCTGATTCACCAATCACTTCAACGCCTTTTCCTAATACAATCGTTGTCAGGCTGGTACATCCTTTAAAGGCCTCTTTGTGAATCTCCTTGATGCTGCCTTCAATAGTCACCGAGGTCAGTGTCTTATTCCCGGTGAAAGCATCCTCTGTAATAGCCGTCACCTTATAATTCTCCTCCTCATAAGTGACTTCCTTGGGAATGACGATGCTGGTGGCGCCTTCTTCCACGCCCTCCACTTCGACCACGCCCTCTTCCGTCACATGATACAGGACGCCCTCGACGGTAAACCTTTCAACAGGTTCCTTTTCCTCTTCTTCCTCACCTTCGCCTTCACCTTCTCCTTCACCGTCGGTATCAGTGCCTTCGACGGTTTCTGTATCGTCATCGGCAAAGGGGTTTGCATCATACGACAAGCCGACACCAAGCGAGAAGGCCGACAGTGCCATAATGAACACAAGTACAAATAAAGATGTTCTTCTCATTATTGTATGACTTTATATTTCAACTTCAAGATGCAAAGATAGGAAGATTATTTGAACTTTGCAAATATTTGGGACAGAAATTGTAAAAATCTGTTATTTATTTGGTGATATGGCTGAATATCTGTAACTTTGCACGCAACAAAAAGACTCAACGATGAGAAAGTATCAACAATGGCTGTGCGTCGCTCTGCTGTTCTGTGGCATCAGCGTCGCGAATGCCCAACAGAAGCTGGTCTTCACCCCACAATGGACGGCTCAGGCGCAGTTCTTAGGTTTTTACGTGGCAAGTAGCATGGGATATTATCAGGAAGCCGGACTCGACGTGGTCATCAGGCATCCCTCCGCCTCGAAACCGAGTATTGACTACCTAACTGAAGGCGAGAGCCAGTTCATCACGCTCAATCTGGTGACGGCGATGACTTTCATTGACAATGGCATCCCCTTGGTCAATGTCCTGCAGATGTCGCAACAGAACAACCTGCTGATCGTCTCTCACACACCGTTGAATGGCAAGGAGAGCCTCCGTGGCAAGAAAGTGGGCCATTGGAAGTCCGGCTTCAGCGAGTTGCCCTTTGCGATGGACAAGAAGTATGGTCTCGGCATCCAGTGGGTACCATTCGTTTCGAACATCAATCTCTACATCTCCGGAGCCATCGACGCTGCCCTGGCGATGAGCTACAACGAGTTCTTCCAGCTGAAGATGGCCGGACAGCGCATCAAGAAGGAGCAGCTGCTATATATGCGTGACATTGGCTACAACGTGCCGGAAGATGGGGTCTATGTGACGGCCGACTTCTATCGCAAGCACAAAGATCTCGCAATAAAGTTTGCCGAAGCCACCCGTAAGGGTTGGGAGTGGGCTGTCGCCCATCCTGAAGAGGCCCTCGACATTGTGATGATCACGATGCGACAGACTGGTACCGCCGGTAATATGATTGCACAGGATTGGATGATCAAAGAGATCCTTCGCCAGCTGGCCGACAAGGACACCGGCAAGCGTTCCTACCGTCTGGAGCCCAAATCCGTGGAGCTGGCCAACCGTATCCTTCTCGAGAGCGGCTTTTTGAAAAAAGAAATCACCTATCATCAGATTACACAGCAATGATCAAGTCTAAACTACACAACATATCCCATTCGCTGCACACCAGGCTCACCATTTGGGTGATGCTCACGGTGCTCGTTGTCTTCTGCATCATCACTGTCATCATCACCAATGTCATCCGTGAGGCCTTCCTCAGCAGTTCGGAGGAGAACGCGAAAAGCCGTATCGAGATAGCCAACCAGCGCATCAACAGCATGCTCGTTGGTGTGGAGGTGGCTGTGGAGAATGTGATTCCAAAGGTGATGGACAATCTCGACAACCCAGATGAATACTATGCCATCGTCCAGCAGATTCTGGAATTGAATGATCCCATCATCGGCTCTGCCATTGCCTTTGAGCCCAATTACTACCCCAAGAAGGGTGTGTACTTCTCCCCATACGCCTATCGCACGGTCAACGGCACCATCGAGACCAAACAGCTGGGCTCGTCGGAATACGAATACCACAGTATGGACTGGTACCAGATTCCCAAACTGCTGAAGAAGAACTACTGGAGCGAGCCCTATTACGACACTGGCGGCGGAGAACAGATGATGACCACCTATTCGCATCCCCTGTATGACAAGAACGGCAACCTGATGGCAGTCATTACAGCAGACGTGTCGCTGAACTGGCTCACGGAACTGGTGGCGAAGAGCGACATCGAACTGAATGCCAAGCTTATGGAAACGGAGATAGACTCTACCAACCTGGAGATCAACGATGACTTCTTCTATACCCATGCCTATTCGTTCATCATCGGCCGCGGTGCCACCTATATCACCCACCCCGATACGGAGCGCATCTTGAACGACACATACTTCGTCTACTCCATGGAGACGAACGACTCCATCGACGCACAGATCGGCTACGATATGGTCGACGGTCTCTCCGGCATGCGGGAGATGATTCGCGACGGCGTGAAATACCTCATCTGCTATGCACCCATCAAGCGCACGGGCTGGTCGATGGCAACGGTCATACCTGCCAAGATCATCTATGGCAATTCCCGCTTGCTCAGCTACCTCATACTCTTTATCATGCTGGCAGGTCTGGTAGCACTCTTCCTCATCTGTAACTCGGTGGTTAAGCGCATCACCCGTCCGTTGGCACGCTTTGCCGACTCTGCCGACGAGGTGGCCAAGGGTAATCTCGATGCGACGCTGCCCGACATCAAGACCAAGGACGAGATGGCCCGTCTGAGCCAGTCGTTCTCACTCATGCAGACCTCTCTGAAGCAGCAGATGGAAGAGCTGCGTCAGTCGACGGCATCGAAGGCAGCCATCGAGAGTGAGTTGAAGGTAGCCAGCGACATCCAGATGTCGATGCTGCCGAAGATCTTCCCCGCCTATCCCGATCGCGACGATATCGACATCTTCGGACAGCTGACGCCTGCGAAGGCCGTCGGTGGCGACCTCTTCGACTTCTTCATCCGCGACGAGAAACTCTTCTTCTGCATCGGCGACGTCTCGGGTAAGGGAGTGCCTGCCGCTCTGGTGATGGCCGTCACCCGTGCCCAGTTCCGTACCGTCTCAGCCCATGAGTCACAGCCGGAACGTATCATCACCCGTCTGAATGATACGATGAGTGAAGGTAACGACTCCAACATGTTCGTGACGCTCTTCGTGGGTGTGCTCGACCTGCCGACGGGACGTCTGCGCTATTGCAATGCCGGTCATGACTCACCCCTGCTCATCGGGTCCGGCATCGGCATGTTGCCTTGCGACTCCAACCTGCCTGTCG
>JAEEPF010000098.1 GCA_016284635.1 Prevotella sp. | reverse complement strand
GTACAGAGCATCAGATAGCCCGTGCCGTCGTGCTTGCGGAAGATGTAGGCATCACGTGTAGCCCCCTCGATGCGGGCATGTTCGCTGTCGCTGAATACGGAGTCGCCGTTCAGCAGGTCGTGGTAGTGCATGCCGTCTCGACTCAAGGCATAGGCCGTCCAGGCACGTCCCCGGTCGTTCATGTGACAGTACAGATAGCCGTAGTCACCCTTCTGGAAGTTCCCTTTCTTCTCTTGCGCCGCCACCGTCGCCGGCACCATCAACAACACCGCAACCATTGTTGCTACCCATAATGACATTCTCTTTTTCATATCGTTCAGTAGTTAGTTAATTCATTATATAAAGCCAGCCCCTTTACTGTCAACAGATATTTCTGTCGTGGATGACGGGGGGATTGAGGGTATAACAAACGGACATAGCCCTCTGCTATTGCAGGATTAAGATAAAGGGCCAGAACATTTTTTCTATCTTTCAGTCCGAGGCCTTCCATCATTTCTTTTACTGACAGTTCTTGTTCACCAATCACCTGAACCAGACTTATGATGTTTGGATTATCTGTAGACAACTTGTCCTGTACTTGCGGGGTACTTGTGGGGTACTTGTGGGGTACTTGTTCGTTTTCAGGCATCTTCCAATCCTCAGGTGCATCAATCATCATGTACCTATTCTTCAAGGTGTTGTTTTCGCCCAATAGAAGGTTGCGGAAGAATCTCACCAGGAAAATCGGTTCGTAATTGATTCCCTTCTTCAAGTTCCGATAATTGGCTCGTACCAATGCATTGCGGAAATACCAAGAGTGGCGCTCAAACATATCGTTATTCACGCTGAATCCCAATGAACGCAGATACTTAATGGTAAAGAGTGCTGTAGTTCGGGTGTTGCCCTCGCAGAAAGGATGAATCTGCCATAAGCCAGCAACGAACTTGGCCAAATGCTCAACCATCTGATCCTTGCTTAAGGTCGTATAATCAAACTGTCGCTCTTGTTCCAGATCGTATTCTACTGTCATACGCAAATCTTGCCAGCGTCCATAAAGCACAGACTCGCCTTTCAAAACCCACTCTTTCTTCGAAATATCATAGTCGCGGAAAGTGCCTGCGTGCTTAAACACACCTTCAAAAATTGCACGATGAATAGCAGCCAGTCCTGCTACACTATACGTAAAGGCATCCGTCTGTAGTAGTTTCGAGATATTACTCGACACACGGTCTGCCTCTTCCTTATCCTCATTACCTTCGTCGTGAGCTGTCTTTTTGATATAATATTGCTTCACGAGTTCACGTGCCTCGTCGATGGTGATTTCACCCTCAATATTCCTGCGGGCTGTCTCTTGCAGATATTCTGATGTCTTCAGCCCATCCACAGCCTGCAAGCCAATAGCCACGCGCCATGCTTCTGCACGTTCGCGCTTCTGAGGTTCACCCTGACGGATATACTCGTCGAAATTGATATAGAGCTCTTTATCGTCCATCCTACAGGTTTTTGTCAATGAGTCATTCTCTTTTTCATATCGTTCCTTGATATTCTCTGCAAAGGTAAACAAAAAATCCCGTACCGCCAAACGATACGGGATTTTTTTATTTCGGCTGCAAATCTGCATACTCCTTTGCGACATTCTCAATACACGGGCAATCCTTCTGTGGGTTCAAGTCGTGGTGTCCCACGATCAATACACGCGGATAGCGGCGGTGAAGGTCCGTGAGCAGTCACCGGAATGACGCCTAAGACAAGAAATAAACAAGGACCTCATCATCTCACTTTCGGCCTATAACTGCATGATTTCTAGCAATTTGTAAGGATGAGGTGTTTGCAAGACACCTCACCCTACACCTCATGCATTACCTCACCATCACCTTGTAGAAGGCCACATGACCGCGATCGGATTTTTCATACAGAGGCAGTAGATGGTAAGTGAGGTGTTGAGTGAGGTGATCAGAAAACACCTCACTCCCAGAAACGCCTACCCATACAGGTGTTTCTGGATCCAAAGTGAGATGATGAGATGTTTGGACTGCAACCCTATATAAGATGGGGTGTAGCACAAAATGAATAAATATGTTGATTATGGACATTTATGCATCACATCTACGGCTGGGACTTTCCTTAGACTAAACCGAGACTTTCCTTAGACTAAAGTCCCAGTTTCCTTAGCCTAAACTCCCGGCAAGGTTAGCCGCAAATTAAAGTGCATAAAAATAGCGTTTTTTACGAAGCCTTCCAACACTTTTTTGAAAGCCATGTAAATAGTGTTGGAAGGCTTCGTAGCAAGAAATGCGTCGGCATGGAAATTCTATTGTTTCTCTGCTCGTTTGGACTCGGAGTCATTGATACTATGACGAGTCTGTCGTACCTTCTTACCACCCAAAGAATAGGTTGCTGTGAAACCTATGTAATGGGCATGGTGATTGATGTGTCTCAAATGTTTTATCCTCTTTGTTATATCATTTGAAGCGTTATTATAAGCAACTGTACTGTTATTGATGGTCTCATCAGTAACAAACTGATGGAAGGGATCGTTGGCAACAAGCGATAACTTCAAACGATCACCCGGCATTGTAAATCGCAGGGCGAAATAGAAGTAACCATAGCCATCCGTCTCTGTCATTTCATGATAATCGGCGAACCAATGCTGATAACGGGCATTCAACAAAAGAGTATGCTGAGAGTTCAGATACCAGTCTGCAGAGATTGCCATGCGTTTCCCCCATCCATATAGGTGGGATTCTTCGTTATATTGTGATGTCGCATCGTGATAAAACGCATCTCCTTCTGCAGTTGCCGTCAGATGTTCTGAAAGTTGACGCTGGTAGCGCAGATAGAGGCCTGTCTGATTGATGCGTCCATTGTTCTGAGGCCAACTCTGGGCATGGCCTCTAAGAGATACGTCGCCATATTCAAGTATCCTCCAGTCAGTTTGCCAGATGATCATATTACTGCCGTGATGATGATAGGCGCAAGCATAGAGCCCATGATGGTTGAGGTAGCTCAGTTCAATGTTACTTATCCTATTTGGTTTCAACAAAGGGTTACCTTCTTTGTATTCATAAATAGACTTATAGACACGGAGGGGATTGAGGTAATAGAAATTGGTATGAATACAACTTGTTCCCCATGACAGGTTGATTTGATGACTGTCTTTTGGCTTATATGACAAGCTGAACGACGGCAGCCAATAGTCTTTTGAATCGCTTCCTTCACCCCATCCAATGTGCTCATAGCGTAATCCTGCCTTTAGGGCAAATTTGCCCCAGTCGTGGTTGATTGACAAGTAGGCAGCTTTCGCTTTTTCTTTATAATCGAGCATATTGCTAACAACAAATAGATATTTGCTATACTCACTACTAGTATTATATAGTACATCAGCCAGGTTTCTGATATAGGTATATGATGCACCGGCATCAATGTTGAGGAAGTTAAATGGCAATGTCATATCTAATCTGACAGATTGTATGCGATAATCGACATCGTGTGAATATCCTTCCCAGTTTACTATAGGAATGTCATAATTTGAATTGGTTCCCATATTTTTAGAAAAGGCTCCAGACTTACAATTGTCGTCTTTCTTGTAGTTCTGATACGTAAGGCTGATCAACTTTCCTTTTGAGTCCAGATGCCAGTCGCAGTAGGCTGTCAGGCTCTTGGTGGTGGTGTTGTCATGAGGTTCCTGATAAGCCTCTGAAGTAGGATTGTGGCCTAAGGAGTTAACAATCTGTCCGCTGATAACTTTTTCAGGCCATAACGTCTGCCATGACAACATGCCTCCTAATTCCAAGTTCTTTGTAGGCAGATATCGGAGCGTCAGATTTGCTGCCAGCTGCTTGTCAGTCTGCTTGGCATGAGTGTCTGAAACGATGTTAGCATCTTCCTCAATACAGTAGGTCGTCAGATTATCTGTTGTCTGAGTGGTACGTCCGCCGTGGGCATCAATGGTCATATCAAACTTATCCGAGGCATAGGTGACAGAGCCATTAGCACGTCCATTCCAATAATCGCTAAATCCGGCCTCTGTACCAATATCTCCTCGCCATCCGAGCGTCTGGTCACGACGGAGCACGATGTTGATATAACCGCCACCCATCTGCATAATATCACGGCCAGATGGAATGGAAAGGACCTCTATCCGCTCGATATCCTCCGAGCGTATGGTCCATAGTTTTTGTCGGATCGTTTCATCCCCCATATCCATCATGTGTCCGTTGAGCATAAAGTGGACAGGGCCTTTTCCGAGGATCATCGCCTGCCCGCCTGACATCGTCACCATCGGCACACGGCTGAGCAGTTCCTGGGCATTGAGCCCGTGGGCAAACTCATCGTTGCTAACGATATACTGCAAACGGTCTGCCTCGCTTCTGACAACGGGCATCCGTCCGTTCACAGACACGTTGCCCAGATTGTAGTTCTCCATCTGCATACGTATCGTGCCAACGTTGTCGATAGGCATCACCCGTTCGATGGTCTTGAAACCAATGCAACTGATACGCACCTTTGCCTGGGCTGCGCTGCTTGGAATCACGAAGTCGCCTGCCTCGTTGCTTACACCTCCACCGATGTAGATCGTATCGGAAGGGGAATAGAGGGTGATGTTGGCGTAGGTAACAGGCTGACGGTCTGGTCCGATGAGGCGTCCCATCAGTTTCGTACGGTCTTTCTGGATGCACTCTACGAGGATATTTCGCCCACTGACAGTCACTTTGACGGGGTAGAATCCGCAGACCTCACGGACAGCCTCTGGCAGGGAACGTCCCCGCTTGACGGTCTTGGTCACGGTGAAGTCCTCCAGTTCGTCATAGACAAAGGAGACGTCGTAGCGTTTCGTCGATTGGTCGAGTTCGATGAGTGCCTTCGAGAGCGAGGTGCCCTGGAAGACATGCTGGGCATGAGCCGAAGCACAGAGAGCATATATAAAGATAAGGTATAGGATCCTTTTCATGGTTACTCTGCGATAATCTTGTTGTCAATAAGCCGGACGTTGACCTTCTCAAATCCGTTAAGCAGTTCGATGATCTGCTGGAGTGGAGCGGTGGTGTCCCACTTGGTATAGAGGCGGATATGGCGCGATTGTTCGTTATGGAACTCAACGCCGACATGGTAGTAGTCTGACAATTCCTGGAGTATCTGTTGCAGTTCAGCGTTCTCAAAGGTTCGCACGCTTTCAGTCTCTGTCTGCACTTGTTGGGGCGAATTTGAAATTCGCACTTCCTGAGTCGGGGATTTCAATGACCCTCCAACGGAAGGTTCCTCTCCAACGACATACCGATAGGCTGCGAAAGCTATACCTGATAGCAAGATTACCCCGATGAAGACGGCGGCGACCTTGAGGAATCTGGAACTCAGGCTATAAAGCTTAGCACGTGTATATACTTTGGGCTCTTCACTTCTTTTCAGAGCGAAGCCTGCCTCGGCACTCACCATCAGCTCGTAATATGCCTTCATTTCTGGGTCACTTACTAGCTTCATGATCTCTTCGTCCGAATAGTCTTGCGGACGTTCTACCATTCTGAGCAGTTGTTCCATTTCTTTCATATACATGACGGATTAAATTTCTTTCTTAACACCCGGAGTGCCTCAGCCAGATGCTTGTATACAGTTATCTCGCTGATACCCAGCCGTTCTGCAATCTCCCTATAGAGCAGTCCCTCGTCGAAACGCAGTTGGAATACTTTCCATGTCTGTTTGGTGAAAGCTTTCTCCGCATAGGAATTCATCTCCCTGATACGCTCCTGTTCTGCTTCCCAAGACGCCGGTTCTGACTCTAATAACGAAACTCTGCGCTCTATCCTTTCTCGCATCGTCATTTGGCGAATACGGTCAAAGCACAGGTTGCGGACAGTCACCGTCAGATAGCGTTCCGGATGTTCTGCCGGCAGTTCCACAGCCCCTTCTGCAAGTCTGGCGAACATGTCGCTCACGGCATCTTGGGCTTCATCATCATCCTTCAGCAGCAGTCGAGCCAAAGCTTGCAAACGCTGATGGTGGCTGATGTATAGCTGTTCTATTTCTTTCTTTTCTGCAGTCATTCTGTCTATATAACGAATAAGAAATCCGTTTTCCTAACTGCAAAGATAAGTTTTTTTGTTGAAAGTTGTGTTAAAAAAGAATAAATATTTCGGATTTCATGCAGTATTTTGGCTTCTCAGCGGTTTATATAAATAGGAGAACGATTCCGATTAAGATAAAACTTAAAAAAGTAGATGATATGAAGAAAAGTAGTTTATTGTGGCTATGCGCTGTGCTGATGATGGTTGTTGGCATGAGTAGCTGTAGTAGTGACGATGAGTTTGGGGCTTCTGGGCTATGTCATGCCTGGTATTGGGAAGACGAGATGCCCAAGAGCTATTACGATCTCTTCGTCTATAAAAACAATGGCGTCTTCGAGTTAGTCGCTATCATCAATACGGAAGACGGTCCCAGAAAGAAAGTCATGAACTACGGTACTTATCACCTTGACGGCGACCGTCTGACCTGCAGATGGGACGGCGCAGAGGAAACTTTTACCTACCGGATTGTCTTCGAGAAGAGCGGTGAAGACAGTTTCATCATGTATAGGTATAGCAAAGGTGAGGAGACTCCATCGTGGCATAACACCTATTATACCTCAGAGCGCATAGACGATATCTATCGTAACACCCCAGAATATTTGGGAGAATGGTAAGGTACATCAATCTGGCTATTTCAGGAAGGGATTAACCGTATTGTCGGGGCCGAGGTAGAAGCCGGGCTCGGAGGGCTGGTTATAGCCAACGTTCTGGGCGACCGTGGAGAGACGGTAGGGGATGTCCTCCATCAGGCAGTTGATGCGATAGTCGGTCGGTATAGGAGAGACGAAAATGCGCAGTTCGCTGCTGTCCGGCGTACGGGCTATGACTTCCTCGCGCCAGTCGCCGAGGATGTCGGCAGCGAGGCAGGGGTTGGACTTCGTGCCGTTGTTGAACTGAATGCCAGGGAACTTGACGACATCCACCACCGAGCGCTCCGTCCAGTTGTACTTGGACACCGTTTCGTGGTCGAGCAGTTCTCGCAGCAGGTCGCCATCCCACCAGATGCCGAAGTTGATGGACAGGCGGCGCCCTTTCATCTTCAGATGCTGCTGGTGCTGCGGATCATCGGGATCCTTGGCTTCGTTGCGCACCTCGCCCTTGATGGTACGGATGCCGTGACTGTCGGAACTCCACATCTCGACACCGGGGTTGGCGGGATCGATATCGGCAGCCATCGCACGGCCCACATCGCTCTTCGACGGTATCTGGAAGATGATCTCGCCGGTACGGGCATTGCGGAAGTCGGAGCCGTCGCGGCGGTTTTCGTGGCAGTCCCATATCTGCAATTCGGTAGAGGACGGATCGAAGGCCATCAAATGGATGGCATCACCGTGGCCCATACCGGTGGTATAGAGGCCCTGACCGTCGTGGTCGACAGCCATCGAACCGTAGATGATCTCGTCGCAGCCGTCACCATCGACATCAGCCACGCGAAGGTTGTGGTTGCCCTGGCCGGCATAGTTGGACAGGGGCTTCCCGTCTTTACCAAGGCCATCGGCATTGGTGTCGAAGACCCAGTGCGGCTTCAGTTCCTTGCCGTCCCAGTCCCAGGCAGCCAGTACGGTACGGGTGTAGTAGCCCCGGCTGAAGAAGGCAGAGGCTCGCCAGCCGTCGAGGTATCCGACGCCAGCCAGAAAACGGTCGGAGCGGTTGGCATAGTTGTCGCCCCAGTCGCTGAGATTGCCACGCTCGGGGATATAGGGTTTGGTGTCCATGGCGGCGCCCGTCAGGCCGTTGAAGACGGTGATGTATTCGTTGCCGGTGAGGATACGGCCCGTCATCGGTCGACCCTGCATATTATATTTGCCCCATTCGTGTTCAGGCGTCGGATTCTTGGCATCAGCCAGGGCCTGATGACGATAGTCGGCCAGGGAGTCGCCGATGACCTTCCCCACTCCATCTCTGGTTCCATCAGAAGTACGGACGATGAACTCGGCCTGTCCGTCACCGTCGAGATCGTAGAAGATGAAAGGGACGTAGTGGGCACCGCTACGGATATTGATACCCAGATTGATACGCCAGAGTAATTGACCATTGAACATTTTGTAGCAGTCGAAGATGGTAGGGCCAGTATAGCCGTCGTGGGCATTGTCGTGGGCGTTGGTGGGATCCCACTTCAGCAGGATCTCATACTCCCCGTCGCCATCGACATCGGCTACAGAGGCATCGTTGGCGGTGTATTCGTAAGTCCGACCGTCAGGGGTGGTTCCTCCCTCGGGCTTCTGCAGCGACACAGGGATATAACCGTCAGGGGCATCGCTGCGGAGTGTGAAGGTGCCGTTGTTGCCGCCACCACGAACCTCATAGACGGCATCGGTATGGGACCACGTCTCATCAACGAAGAACGTGCCTCCCTGGCAAAGCGGCTGGCTGTTCAGTTTCTGACCGTCACGATAGACATCGAACGGTTCTCCGACGGCATCGGTAGAGAGCGTACGCCAACTGACGACCACTTTCTCACCACTCCGTATGGCCACCACGCCACGGTTCAGGCGCTCAAGGTTCATCTTCACCCTGTCATAACAGGGCTGGGCCTGAGAGGCTACGGGGAAAAGACAACTCACAAAAATCAGACTTAGCAGAGTTCGTTTCATTATCGAAGGAGTTTAGTTTGCAATTCTGGTGCAAATATACGGCAAATATTCGCTTTAAAGCATCCTTTTTGTACGGAAATACTAAAAATAATCCATTCATCTGGGCTGTTATTAAAAAATAATTTGTAATTTTGCCCCCAATAACAAACTAACCAAATAAATGAGATTAAGACTTAGCAGCCTTCTTTGCCTGCTCGCCTTCTGCAGTATGCTGACGGCACAGGACAAGATACCGGCAGGCGAGCGACCTAAAGTCGAGCGACTGACCAACAGCCGGCATATCAGTTCTGCCGACGGACTGCCCAGCAACCAGATATACGGCCTGGCTCAGGATGCCGACGGCTATATCTGGATGGCCGCAGCCAACGGCTTGTGCAGATACGACGGTTACAGTTTCTATAACATTTACAATCTCGGTCCCGGGCCGGATCCTGTACAGGGAGTGGTAGGCTATGTCTTCACGGATGATGACAAGCGCCATCTATGGCTACGCACCTCTACCTACGTCTATTGCTGTTATGACCTGCGTACGGGGAGGTTTGTCGATTTTACCGGGCGTCAGGACTATGCCCGTACCTATCGCCGGTTCCTGAAGGGCCGACAGGGCACTTTATGGATGTTTGACGACGAGTCAGGCGTGCGTCGCGTGAAGTGCAGTGACAATGGTGAGATCAACTGTACGGACTATACAAAGGAGAACGGGAACCTTCCCGTCAGCCATGTGCGTGATGCCTTTGAAGACGACAAAGGCCGTCTGTGGGCGATGACGCTGAACGGGCTTGTGATGATTGACTCTGAAGGGAAATCACGTACGATCAGCAGCGGCATCAATTACCGCAGGGGTATACAGTTGGGCAAGTACGTACTGGCATACACGGCAGACAATGAGATTATCACCTATGATGAGAACGGTCGCGAGGTGCGTCGTATCCCCGTCGCAGCCGATGCCGGCGACATAACGTCGGTGACTGCCAGTTTCGTATGGCAAGGCAAGTGGGTAATTATGACCAAGGGTAAGACCCTGATGGTTTCGCCCGATGACAAAGTGGCGACCGTCACGGAAAAGTATCATGTGCTCAGGGGAACCATCATGGAGGGCCTGAGCGACGATGACAATTATTTCGTGAGCAACAGCACTGGTACGCTCTGGATCTTCCCTGCCGAAGGAGACATGCGTGTTCTCAGGCTGATGGAAGGCGTGCAATCGACGACAGAGCGCTTCCGCCGCTACAATATCAGGAAAGGCCCTGACGGCCTGTATTACATTGCCAGCTATGGTAACGGGCTGTTCGTCTATGACCTTGAAAAAGACTATCTGCAGCACTACTCCGCCACATCGCCCTGGGCTATCGTGGGCAACAGCTATCTGAACAACATCCTCATAGACCGCAGCGGCTGCATCTGGCTGAGTGAGGAATCGACAGGCGTGACATGCATCCTGCCTCCAGACAGGACAAATGCCGACTATTACTATCCACAGCCAGAGCGTAAGGGAGACTGGAGCAACTACGTCAGGATGGTGACATACAACGGCAAGGAAGTGTTGTTGAGCACAAAGGACAACCGCCTTTACGAACTGCAGCCCGATGCCTGGGATAAGCCTAAAGTCGCTCCCGTGACCCTCCCCGCCACTGCCTATGCTTTCTTCAAGGACAGTCATGGGCACGAGTGGATGGGAACACGTGGCGGAGGACTGTACTTTGACCGTAAAAACGTGGAGTTCCCGTCACGGCAGATTTGTGACTTCACGGAAGATGCCCAAGGCAGGATCTGGATTGCCACCTGGGGTGACGGTCTGTTTGTGGTCACGGTGAAAGATGACGGAGAACTGGCCTATACCCAACTGATGAAGCAGACCCACAATGAGAGCTGCCTGCATTGTATAAGACCAGACAAGAATGGACGCCTCTGGATAGCTTCCAATAACGGTGTGTACCATATCGACATGCACAGCCAGGAACCAAGTGACAAGGACCTGAAGAGCGTCAATACCCAAAACGGCAAGTTCCCCTTCGATGAGATCACCTGTCTGATGCCAGACAGTATCGGGAATATATGGGTTGGTGTTCGCGGGGGAGGACTCCAAAAATGCCGTTATGACAATGATAAAAGAAAGTTTGAGATTGTGAAAGGCTACTCTATTCACGAAGGTCTGATGACTACCAATGTCTTCTCCATCGCTTCCGACCGTCAGGGTAATATATGGGTAGGAACAGACAATGGTCTGACGTGTATCAGGAAGGACGAGAAGGTGAGTTCATATCGGTTCGGACATACGCTGGAGAGCAATATCTATTCTGAAAACAGCACCGCCATACTGCCCGACGGCCGTCTGCTCTTCGGCACCGCCTACGGTCTGATGATCCTCGAGCCGGAGCACGTCAGTGACAGCAGGCATGACCATGCAGGCACGCCACTGATCACCATGGTCAGCATCAACGGCGACGACCGCTATCTCTCTACCACAGACCTGAAGCTCGACCTGAGCCATGACCAGAACAGCATCGAACTGGGATTCTCGAACCTCGACTATGCCGGCATCGCATCCACCCAGTACCGCTACTACTTAGAGGGACTCGAACACGGGTGGCGACAGCTGACCAGTGACAACACCGCCCGATACAATGGTCTCCCGCCGGGGAAATATGTCTTCCACCTAAGTTCGCTGAACAAGAACAACCAATGGAGCGAAGAGTGCGTGTTCCCCATCACCATCCACTACCCCTGGTACAACACCTGGTGGGCCTGGCTCATCTACCTTGGCATCATCGCCTTCATTGCCTATCATTTCTACCGGGTATGGCGGCGCAACTTCGAGTTACACCAGCAGATACGCGTGGAAAAGGAACTGACCACCTTCCGTCTGAACTTCTTCACCCACATCGCCCATGAGTTCCGTACCCCGCTGGCTATCATCTCAGGTGCTGCCGACAAGCTCACAGAGAAAGGCGATGCCCAGGTGTCGCGCTCAGCGGTACAGACGGTGCGTCGCGGAACCCACCGGCTGACCAAGCTCGTCAACCAGCTGATGGAGTTCCGCCGCATTAACACCGGCAACCAGCGGTTAGGAGTCTTGCGGGCAGACATTGTCAAACTGGCCCGCACGACCAGCGACGAATTCCGCGACATCCTGTCACGAAAAGAACAGACACTCACGTTTACCCCCTTTGCCCATAAGCATGAGATGGTGTTCGATCCCCACCTGTTAGAGACCATCCTCTACAATCTCTTGAGCAATGCGGTGAAATATACACCTACCGGTGGCAGTATTAGCCTGAAGATCAGAAAAGCCGAGGAAGGAGGAACGAGGAAGGAGGAGGGCGAACGGATTCTGCTGATCGTAGAAGACAGCGGTCCGGGCATCAGTCCACAGCAGGAATCTCAACTATTCCAGCCTTTCATGCACGGCTATGTGTCGCAGGGCGGCATGGGCATCGGACTCTATACGGCCTATCAGAATGCCCGTCTGCATAAAGGCAGCCTTACCTACGAACGCATCTCACCTGAAGGCGGTTCACGGTTCATCGTGTCTATACCCGCTGATGAGTCAGTCTACAGCCCGGAGGACTATAAGGGCGCCACAGCTGTCAATACGATGCCCAAAGAAGAGAAGAGCATCACGGAAATACGGGAATTAGTACCGGAGGCCTTCAACGACCTGACCATTGCCATCATAGAGGATGATCCGGATATGCTCGACCAAGTACGTGACAGCATCGGACGCTTCTTCAAGACAGTCAGCTACACCGACGGTCAGTCGGCCATCAGTGGCATCAAGGAGCGGCAACCCCACCTCATCCTCTGCGATGTGATGCTGCCAGACATCAATGGCTTTGAGATTGTAAAGGAACTGCGGACAGACGAGGCACTGCGGAATATTCCAGTTATCATGCTGACCGCCCTCGATGGCGACGACCAGTTGTTGCGCGGCTACAAAGCAGGTGCAGACGACTATATGGTGAAACCCTGTAACTATGAATTGCTTATCCTTCGCATCACCCAGCTCATACAATGGTATGGCCGCATTCAGCCTTCAGATGCCGAGGCGTCAATGGCAACTGTTCAATCGCCAACGCCCATCATCACCGACGAGGCTGACCAGAGATTCAAGGATAAGATGGAGACCATCGTAGCCCAGCGCATGGGTGATCCGGATTTCAATGTAGATACCCTCGCCGCCCAGCTGAAGATGGGTCGCACCAAGTTCTATGGCAAGATGAAGGAGTTTACGGGAATGTCTCCCAACACTTACCTTCAGACGGAGCGCCTGAAGAAAGCCGCCGAACTGCTGATAGAGGGTGACCTCAACGTGACGGAGGTCAGCTATAAGGTCGGCTTCCAGTCACCCACCTATTTTTATAAGTGCTTCAAGGAGAAATACGGTGTCCCGCCCAGCAAATACGGCAAACAGAAGAAATAATCAGTTGCCGTCGGGTTTGACGAGGTTCGTGTTTCCCGAGGGATACCAGACGAATGCATCAGGGGAGTCGGGATGAGCGGGATCGAAGTCCTGCCAGTCTGTCCTAAGGTACTGAACCAAAGGAGAATCCATCTGCTTGAGCCCCATAACAATCATCTTAGCCACTTCCCAGGCTCCAAAAGGATTGAAGTGGGTGTTATCAGCGAGGGCCTTAGGCTGATCGGGGAAGGTGTTGGCAGGATAGTGAACCAAAGCCCGCTTGGAACCTTCGAAGCCCAAGGCCTCATAGAAGGTATGTGTCATGCCGTTGAGTTCGATGAGAGGAATGTTTTCACGACGGGCCACGGTGCGCATGGCTTCGGGATAGTCGCCATGGGTATTACGAAGAGTCTTCTGGTCATCATTGAAGAACCGACGAGCGGTGGGCGTGACAAAGATGATGTTACCACCCTTCTCTCGGACACGGTCGGCAAA
>JAEEPF010000097.1 GCA_016284635.1 Prevotella sp. | reverse complement strand
GCACCGAGGCCGAGACCATGGGCTGCAAGGAGGATGTTCTCAGTGGCCGCAGAGCAGTCCTGAATCCAAAGCTGGCGTCCTTCACCTTCGAGTGCTTTCTGCATGTCGCCGCAGACGACGATGGTCAGCGGAGCTTGTTCCAGCATCCTGGCATTGGGATTGGTAGCAGCCAGTTCCTTCATCTTGTCCTTGCTGGTGATGGCCACGAAGTGCCAGGGCTGTTTGTTGACTGCGGTAGGTGCGGCCATACCGGCACGGAGCAGTGTCTCGATTGTGTCGGCACTGATGGCCTGATCCGTGTACTGTCGGATGCTGGTACGCGTCATGATGTTCTCTACGATGGCCTTGCCGTCAGTAGTTGCTGCGGTCTCTGCCTTTTGTTGGTTACCGTTGTAGCAGGCTGTTATTGCGAGCAGCGCTGCAAATGCTGATAAAATCTTTCTCATACGTCTTTTGTTTAGTTTTATAAAATTACGATTAATCTTCCACCTCACAATGCAGGAATCCCATTTCTTTGGCCTTTTCCTCGTTCATCAGGAAGTAGATGGCCTCGCCCTCGTTGCAGAGTTCACCCTTCGAGTTGGTGATCTCCGCACTGATATATGCCAGATTCCGTACCTGTTTTGAGACTTTAGCCCGAATGGTAAGCTCTGGTTCTGTCGTGGGAACAGCCTTGCGGAACTTCACGTGAAGTCCGATGGGATTGTCAGGACTGCAACCGAAACAGTTATACCCTTCGTGGTTGCGCCAAGGGTTTATTATTTTCTTCATGTAATCTGGTCTATCATACTCATAACACCTAAAATCACTTAAATCAGAGGTCAAAAACAGTGCAAACCGAGTGCATAAAACTTGCTTTTTGCCGAGGTGCAGCCTGTTTTCGCAAAATCTTTTTGCAAAATTACGAATAATTACGGAATTATTGCTAAATTTGTGGCGATATTTAGGATAGTTTATAATCAAACCCCAACAAAAGACTAAAATTATGAAACAGAAGAAGAAAGCGGTGAGCACCAACTTTCTGATTATCGCCGCTCTCGCTGCTATGCTGCTTGCGATTCCGGCAATGGTGCAAAGTAAGAAGGGTGAAGCCTCAAAGGCTAAGACCCTTGACCTACGGTCGAGTCTGCTCACGCTCGGTAGGGCTCAAGCAAGCTCGGCTCTACCCTCGTTTAATCGCAGACTTGAAGTATCGTTTGACTATCAGCGTCAGGCTGGCCCTGGTTCCAACCAGTATGCCGTCTGGATTGAGGATGAAAAGGGTGACGTAGTGAAGACACTCTTCGTTACCTCGTACACCACGAAAGGCCGTGCCCGTGGCGGTCAGCAGCCCAAACGTGGCTACATTGTGCGTCCTGCCTGTGTGCCGACATGGGTGAAGACCGTAAAGGCCGACGAAAAGACTGACCAGCAGCTGGATGCTGTCACAGGAGCCACACCACAGGCTGGAGGTACGCAGACCTTCACTTGGGACTTCACTGACGAGCAAGGCAAGGCCGTCCCGCAGGGAAACTATAAGGTCGTAGTCGAAGCCACATTGTTCTTCGACAGTGACATCATCTACTCTGGCACTTTCTCCACCAAGGACAAGGCAGGTGACATCAAGCTTACTTCGACGCTCACCAAAGAGGACGAGCAGCACAAGAATATGGTAACAAACGTAAAGGCCTCACTCAAATAATGGCATCACAAATGAAAGACCAGAACTTCTGGATATTCCTCTGCTTCGGGCAGTCGAACATGGCGGGCCAGGCGCCCATCGAGCAGCAAGACCTGATGGTGAGTGACCGCTTTCTAAGTATGGCCACCACCGACGGGCCTGACCGTAAGTTAGGCACATGGCGCAAGGCCGTGCCGCCACTCTGCCGAGCAGACGCCAACCTCGGCCCTGCTGACTGGTTCGGACGGACATTACTTGAAGCAGTTCCCGAAAATGTCCACATCGGCATCGTGTCAGTAGCCGTCGAGGGCTGTCCCATCACCTTTTTCGACAAGGATCAGAATGCCCGCGTCATCGCCTGCGAAGACCGCGACTGGATGAACGACATCCTCGACCAATATGGGCGCAACCCTTACGAGCGGCTGCTGTCGATGGCAAAGGTGGCCACCATCGATGGTGTCATCAAGGGCATCCTGCTTCATCAGGGCGAGACGGACGCTTACGACCAACAATGGCAAAAGACAGTCTGGAAGATATACTGCGACCTTCAACAGGAACTGAGCTTCGACCCGACGGTTGTTCCCCTGCTCGTCGGCGAGGTGGTGCGCAGCGAGTACGGCGGCATCTGCGGCCACGCCAATCCTACCATCAATGACATGGCTAATCGCTATCCGAACACATACGTCGTATCTTCTGAAGGGTGCCTTCCCTGCGGTGACTATCTCCATTTCTGCGGCGAGGGTTACCGGCTCTTAGGCCGTCACTATGCGCAGCGATATTTGGAAGTAATTAAAAACCATCAAATATGAGGGTCATCATCCTTAATGGCAGCCCGAAGGCTCATGGCAATACGGCTCGCCGAAGATTCAGGAAGAATTGACAGAAACGCATTATATCAGGTAAGAAGAATGGATAATGTAGTCAACAGACGAAGCAGCGAGCGCCATCCGAGCTTGCTCGAAGATGGCCGAGTCGTGACGGATGTCGATGTAATCAACGGATGTTACAAGCTCTCGTGGCGGGAGCGCATCGGGTTCTGCTCGGGCGACCTGGCGCAGAACCTGATTTACCAGACCGTCAGCATCTGGCTGCTCTTTTATTATAATAATGTATACGGGCTCGACTCCGCCGTCGTGGCCGTAATGTTTCTCGTAGTCCGTATCATCGACGTTGTTTGGGACCCGATGGTAGGGGCGATAGTCGACAAGTCGCATCCCCGCTGGGGCAAGTATCGCTCGTGGCTGATCCTGGGTGCCGTGCTGCTGGCAACTTTTGCCGCCCTCTGCTTCTGGAACGGGTTCAGTGGGTCGCTGCTCTATGCCTACATTACCTATATCGGCATGAGCATGAGTTTCACGTTTGTCAACGTCCCATACGCGGCCCTTGGCTCGTCGCTCACCCGCGATACCGACGAAATCACTGTTCTGACGAGTGTGCGTATGGTGATGGCTAATCTCGCAGGACTGATTATCAAGACCTTGCCGCTGGTGATCGTCCTCTTCGCGCCTAAGGTGCTGAATCCGCAGACGGGTGAGATGGAGGCGGTCTATAATACACCCGAGGCTGGAGGGGCCTGGTTTATCACCATGAGCATCTTCGCATTGGTGGGGCTGGTGTTGCTCCTCGTCACATTCTTTGAGAGTAAAGAGCGCATTGTGATGGACAAGAGCGAGAGTGCCCAGGTGAAGGTGAGCGACCTCTGGATGGAACTGGTTCGTAACCGTCCACTCCGCGTGTTGTCGTTCTTCTTTATCATCGCCTTCACCACCATGAGTATCAGCAATGCCGCCGACTCGTATTTCATGACCTTCAACATGCACGCCACGCCGCTGATGACGACGGTGTTCATGTGGCTCGGCACGATTCCGGCATTTATCTTCATGCCGATGGTGCCTGCCATCAAGCACAGGATTGGTAAGAACGGCATGTTCCGATTGTTCCTTGGCATTGCCATCGTGGCTATGCTGTTGATGTACCTCATCATGACCGTCGAGAACCTCAAGAGCATCACCGCCCTGATTTTCGTGGTACAGTTCGTAAAGAGTACTGGCGTGGTGGTGGCTACCGGCTATATGTGGGCACTTGTGCCCGAGGTGGTGACATTCAGCGAATATGCCTCAGGCCATCGCGTGGCAGGCATCGTGAATGCACTCATCTGTATCTTCATGAAGGCAGGCATGGCGCTTGGCGGCGTCATCCCCGGACTGGTGCTTGCCTGGGTGGGCTTCAAGGCGGGAGAGTCGGTGCAGACGCCGATGGCCGAGCAGGGCATCCTCTGGCTCGTCACCCTGATTCCTGCCGTCCTGTTCGTATTGGCCATTTTCGTGATTGGCAAGTATGAACTATCCGACGAGAAAATAGACGAACTAAACGCAGCAGTAACGAATAAATCAAAATAGATATGCAACTGACATCAAATTCCGACAAGATTACAAGAGACTATTTCGACTCTCTATTGATTGAGACCCGCTATCTGGACGCCGTCCTCCCTACGACGGAGATGACGCTGTTCGGAGAGACCTTCCGCACGCCGATTATGACAGCCGCCCTGTCGCATTTGCATAATACGGCCCAGAATGGCATGACCATCTACGCCCAGGCGGCTGCCCAGAGCGGAGCCGTACATTGGGTGGGTATGGGCAGTGATGAAGAACTGGAGGAAATTGTGGCTACAGGTGCACGAACCATCAAGATTATCAAGCCTCATGCCGACAACCGTGAGGTGCTGCGCAAGATTGAGCATGCCGTCCGTGTGGGTTGCATCGCTGTGGGTATGGATATCGACCACGCCTTCAATTCAGAGGGCGGTTACGATGATGTATTCGGACTGCCGATGAAAGCCAAGACCACCGAGGAACTGAAAGACTTTGTCGAGGCTGCTGGTGTGCCGTTCATCGTGAAAGGTGTGCTCAGTCCTCACGATGCCGAGAAGTGCCTGAAAGCAGGTTGTGCAGGTATCGTCGTATCTCACCATCATGGCATGATCCAATATGCCGTGCCGCCATTAATGGCATTACCTGATATCCTTTCAATCACAGGCAGGAGCATCCCCGTATTCGTGGATTGCGGCATCGAGAGCGGTATGGATGCCTACAAGTGTCTTGCCCTTGGTGCCAAGGCCGTATCAGTGGGGCGTCACCTGATGCCGTTGCTCAAAAATGGGGCAGATGCTGTAGCAGGACGCATCAACGAGATGACGTCAGAACTGGCTGGCATCATGGCGCGTACTGGTGTCAGTTCGTTGGATAAGATGGATGCAACGGTAATTCATAGGAGGGCGTTCTGATGTATTTAGGCATTTCATCATCATTGCAGCACAACTCGCCTGAGGAGTGGGCTGCCAAGCACAAGGCTCTCGGGCTGGAATGTGTGAATTTTCCCGTCACTTGTGACGATGGCGAGGATACCATCATGGCGTATAAGCACGCTGCCGACGAGGCTGGGCTCACGATAGCCGAGGTGGGCGTGTGGCGCAACACGCTGGCTGCCGATCCAGATGAGCGCGAGAAATGGATAGACTATGCTGTCCGCCAGCTCGAAATGGCTGATGCCATCGGAGCCGGCTGTTGTGTGAATGTTGTAGGCACGCCCTACGGTCCTCGCTGGGACGGTGGCTACCGTGACAACTTCAGTCGCAAACTGTGGGGAACGGCCGTCCGCATGATCCGCCAGATCATCGATACCGCCCGTCCTCGACATACCAAGTTCTGCATAGAGTCAATGCCTTGGATGATACCCAGCAGTCCCGATGAGTATCTGCGTCTGATAGAGGATGTGGATCGTGCGGAGTTCGGCACCCACCTCGATGTGGTGAACATGATTACCTCGCCTCGCAGGTACTTCTTCAACGACGAGTTCCTCCGCGAGTGTTTCGAGAAACTCCACGGCACCATCGTGAGCTGCCACCTGAAAGATATCTTGCTGAAACAGGAATACACCTTCCAACTTCAGGAGTGCGCCTGCGGCGAGGGTACGTTGGATATCAATCTTTATGCCCAACTGGCCACCGCCGAGAATCCTCACATGCCCATGATTATCGAGCACCTGACTACCGACGAGGAATATCTGGCGAGTGTGCAGTACGTGCGGGAGCGGCTGGCCGATCATTAATTGACAACAAACATTTACGAATATGAAAGCAAACATGATTATCGCAGCTATGCTGCTTTGCCTGATGCCTCTCACGGTCGGGGCACAGGAAACCGACATCAACAGCCGTGACCTTCGCGGCCAGGTGGTTTATCAGGATGATGAAGTGGTGTTCCGCCAGCTCGACGAGCATACTTGGATTGGCAACGGTCACCGAGTCTATAACGAGTCGCTCTACCTCGTCGAGGGTAATGACCGAGCACTTTTGATTGACGCTGGAACGGTTATTCCCGGGCTGGACAAGATCGTGGCAAAGATTACTACCAAGCCTGTCACCATGATGCTGACCCATGCCCACGGTGACCATGCGGGTGGGGTAGGGCCTTTCCCCGAGGTATATCTGAATGCAGGCGACATGCCTCTCGTCCCAAATAGCATGCGAAGCTACAAGGGCCAGATCAAGTATCTCTTCGACGGCGAGGTGATAGACCTTGGCGGCCGCGAGATAGAGGTCATCTTTACGCCCGGTCATACTGCCGGCAGCGCTACGTTTTTCGACAAGGCCCGGCATTACGGCTTCAGCGGCGATGCCTTCGGCTCGACCAACCTGCTGGTGTTCATCAACCTATCGACCGAGATGTACACGGCCGAACGGATTGAACGCTATATGAAGCAGAACGACATCCGTTTCCTCTTTCCTGGCCATTACAGTGGTGACAATCTGGAAACGCTCCAGCGTGTCACCGACATCAAGAATATGTGCCGCGAGATACTGGACGGTGAACGCCAGCCGACTGTCAGTAACGGTAACAATGGCGGCATGGACATGATGGTCGATGACAAGGGTGTCCGCATCAACTTCAGCAGCCGAACGGGAATGAAATAATCACGCTTAGTTTTATAAGTACTTGCAGACGAGATATGCGCCAATGACTTGCAGAAGCAGTCCGGGCCAGCCGATGGTAAAGTCCTCAACGGTGGCTTCGATGCCTCCCGTCAGTGCCAGTTCTCCAAGTCCGCCTGTCAGTTCTGCGACCAGCACAACGCCAATCAGCAGGGGCAGCGTCACTTTCCTGAAGTGCTGTGCCGTGAATCCGGCTATCAATGCCAGCACTGCCAACTTGAACGTCATAACGGGCAAAACATTCCATGTTGGCATACCTGTCAGCAGATGATTTACCAAAGGTGATGCCAAAGCAGCTATCAGCCCTACGCGCCAGCCGAACTTGTAGGCTCCTGCGAGGATGACCAGCGAGAGGGGCGCAAAGATGATACCTCCATGGGGTATGAGGTGGAATACTTGAGGTATCACCAGATTGCAGGCTACGAAGATTGCCGCCCACATATAGGTCTTTGCCTCGTCATAATTCAATGTGTAAAGTCTTGCACTTGCTTCCATAATCGTTTCGTATTTGATGTTAATTACTCCAGTGTATCGGCGACCTCTGCCAGCAGGCCGATGATGGGCAGATGTTGCGGACAGGCGGCCTGGCACTGGCCGCAGACGATGCAGGCCGAGGCCAGTGCTCCGCCTGGACGCCAGCGGTATTCGTTGCGCGCCTCGGTGAGATTGCCGTACATCTTATAGACGTTCATCACGGCGAAGATCTCTGGGATGTGGATGCCCGCGGGACAGCCCGGCGTGCAGTAGTGGCAGGCGGTGCAGGGGATGTCGGTAAACTGCTTCAAGGCCTCGTTGGCCTCTTCCAGCACGCGATGCTCCTCTTCCGTCAAAGGCTGGAACTCCCGCATAAATGACACGTTATCCTCCATCTGCTCCATATTCGACATGCCGCTGAGCACCACCATCACGTTCGGCAGCGATGCCACAAATCGGACGGCCCACGATGCAAACGACGCATCAGGTTTTGCCCGCTGCAGGATGTCCTTCACCAGCTGGGGCGGATTGGCCAGCTTGCCTCCCTTCACCGGTTCCATCACGATGACGGGCTTGCCGTGGCGTGTGGCAATCTCATAGCAGCGACGGGAACAGATCACCGGATCTTCCCAGTCGGCATAGTTGATCTGGAGCTGCACGAACTCCACATCGGGATGGTCGGTCAATAACTGTTCGAGATGCTCCGGCGTGGAGTGGAACGAGAATCCGTAGTGCCGAATCAGTCCCTCGGCCTTCAGCTTCTTCATATAGTCCCAGATTCCATAGCGGTTGAAGTTGCCGATGTTTCCCTCGTCGATGCCGTGCAGCAGATAGAAGTCGATATAGCCGGCTCCCGTGCGTTCGAGGCTCACGCGAATCTCGTTCTTGGCTTCCTCCTCGCTCTTGGCGGCGAAGTCTGAGCCGTTCAGCTTGTCGGCCAGGTAATAACTCTCGCGGGGGTATCGGTCGCAGAGCGCAGCCTTGGTGGCTTCCTCCGAACCCTCGTAGATGTAGGCCGTATCGAAGTATTTGCCGCCGGCCTCGATGAAGGCATCCACCATCCGCTTGGTATGCTCCAGGTCGATGTCGTTCGTGCCTTCCACTCTGGGCAGCCGCATCATGCCGAAGCCCAGTTTCATGCAGTCGTCTATAAGTTTATTCTCCATATCTTATTTGAAAAGCAGCGGAGCCAGCTCTTTCAAGCTGCGGCGCCAGGTCAGGAACTCGTGTCCGGTGTTTTGGCTTTCCTCGCAAACTCGAATAAAGATAGAGGCAAATGACAGTAGCCGCCAGGATTCTTGTCGAGGTAGTCCTGGTGATACTCCTCGGCTGTATAGAAGTTCTGCAAGGGCAGCTTTTCTACGACTAAAGGCTGCTGATAGTTCTTCTGCTCTTCGGCAAACACTTTTTCGATGACGGGCAAATCCGTTGGATCAGTATAGTAGACACCAGTACGATAGCGCGTACCCTCGTCATGTCCCTGTTTGTTAAGACTGGTCGGGTCGATGGCCTTGAAGAACATCTGCAACAGGAATTCAAGGCTGACCACATCAGGATAGAACCTCACAAAGACCGTTTCTGCAAAGCCTGTCTGGTCGGTGTAAACCTCCTTGTACGTCGGGTTTTCCGTGTGTCCGTTGGCGAATCCCACTTCCGTTAGGGCCACACCCTCAATCTGCTTGAAGTAGTGCTCCGTTCCCCAGAAGCAGCCACCGGCCAGATAGATATCCTTTGTGGGCTTCGTTTCCAGAATTCCGTCCACCTCATGCTCAACGAATGGTCCGGCCTTGCACTCCAGCAGGACGCTCGGTTCCAGGCACTCCAACCCGTGCCAGACATTTTGGGGAATATCCACACCATAGCGGCCACTCTCCTGACTGATGACGCAGGACTCCACGATCTCGCCCTCGTCATTGTAGGTTGACACGCGAACCTTTCCTTTCAGAATCACAAAGGTCTCGTCCTTGTCAGGATGGTGATGCACGGGGATAAACGTGCCTGGCTCCAAGGCATTGAGGAATCGGTGGCACTTGTCCTGAAGACTCTGGTGGAAGTTATAGTTCATCCTCAATCTTGGCGACTTTTTGGCTTCTTCTGCCAAATCGTTCATTAACTTATCATCTATTATCTTCATAGTCTCGTTATTCTCATTCTACCCAACATTTCAAAAAACATATTAAATCTGCGTGTAAAGGTACGAATAATCAATGGAAATTTACTATCTTTGCGCCAAAAATTAACAAAAGTTGAAGGATATCTATATGAGATACGGAATTATCGGCAGTGGTGCCATTGGTGGATATTACGGAGCAAAACTGGCTCGTGCGGGACGGGAAGTACATTTCCTGCTGCGCAGCGACTATGAGTATGTGAAACAGCACGGCCTGCAGGTAGACTCCTGCGACGGATCGTTTCATCTGGATGATGTAAATGCCTATCTGTATACGGAGGATATGCCGAAGTGCGATGTGGTGCTGGTGTGCCTGAAGTCTGTGAACAACGGCAAACTGCAGTCGCTGCTGCCACCATTGCTCCATGACAAGACGCTGGTGGTGCTCATTCAGAACGGCATTGGCGTGGAGGAGGATGTGCAGAAGATGTTTCCCGACGTGCAACTGGCTGCCGGACTGGCTTTTATCTGTTCTGCCAAGACGGAGCCTGGCACTGTCAATCACCAGTGTTATGGCAGCATCAATCTGGCCAACTACTCATGCCGTGATGAAGCGCTGATGCAGACCGTGGTGGATGAGTTCCGTCAGGCCGGCATCGAGACGGGACTGGTGGAATATCATGAGGCACGATGGAAGAAGGCCGTGTGGAACATGCCGTTCAACGGTATGACCGTAGCACTGCACACGCAGACCGACCAGCTGCTGAAGAACAAATCGACCCGTCAACTGATTCGCGAGCAGATGGTGGAGGTGGTCAGCGCTGCCCAGCACCTGGGCGTGAAGAACTTGGATGCCAAGTTTGTCGACAAGATGATAGACATGACTGATAGCATGACGCCCTATTCACCGTCCATGCGACTGGACTACGATTTCCACCGTCGTATGGAGATATACTATCTCTACACCCGCCCCCTGGAGATTGCCCGTGAGGCAGGCTGTCCTATGCCGAAACTGGAGATGCTGGAGGCAGAGCTGCGTTTCCTGGAAGAATCTTATTTCTTTTCTTTACCGTGAACGCTTTTGATCTTCATGCCTAACTTACCAGGCAGGATGGCATTGAGCGTGACACCAACGATGGCTGAGAGCGCTAGACCGGAGAAGTGGATAGGACCGATGCTCACGTTATCGTCTGAACCATATTTCACACCGATGGCAATCACCAGGATCAAGGCTGCCACAAACACATTGCGCGACGAATTGAAATCAACACTATCCTCTACCAGATTGCGAACACCCACAGCCGAGATCATACCGTAGAGAATCAGACTCACACCACCAATCGTAGCAGCTGGCATCAAACCAATCAAACAGGCAAACTTAGGACAGAACGACAACAGGATGGCGAAGCAGGCTGCCAAACGGATGACAGCTGGGTCAAACACCTTTGTCAGATTCAATACACCAGTATTCTCTCCATACGTGGTATTGGCAGGAGCACCAAAGAGCGATGCCAGAGCCGTAGCCAGTCCGTCGCCCATCAGCGTGCGATGCAGACCGGGCTCCTTCAGGAAGTCCTTGCCTACAGTAGAAGAGATGGCGCACATATCACCGATATGCTCCATGATGGTAGCGATAGCGATGGGCATGATGGCTATGATGGTAGAGATGAGGAATGTGGTGTCCAGATTGTCAAAGACAGCCAGTGCGGTCTGCTCTCTGCTGAATGGCAGTCCAATCCATGCGGCCTCGCTTAATGATGAGAAATCCACCTCGCCCATTACCACGGCCGTCGTATAGCTGACCACCACACCCAACAGGATAGGAATAATTCTGATGATGCCCTTACCACACACACTGGCAAGGATGACCGTTGCCAGTGCCACGATGGCTAATGGCCAGTTGGTGGTACAATTCTGGATCGCACTACCCGAGAGCACCAGACCAATGGCGATAATCATAGGTCCTGTCACCAAAGGAGGGAAGAATCGCAGCATCTTCTCGATGCCGAACGACTTGATGAGACCCGCCATCAGGAAATAGCATAGTCCGGCAAAGAACACACCGATGCAGGCATAGTCCAAGGCCAGTGTCTCAGTCATTCCCTGCTCTACGCCCAGGGCCTTCACAGACATATAGCCGCCCAGGAAGGCAAATGAGGACCCTAGGAATGCAGGCACCTGCAACTTGCTGACTAAATGAAAGACCAGCGTGCCAATACCTGCAAACAGCAAGGTTGACGACACAGAAAGACCAGTTAGCACAGGCACCAACACGGTGGCACCAAACATGGCAAACAAATGTTGGACACCCAAGATGATGTACTTTGGCATGCCCAGTTCTCTGGCATCGGTGATACCTTCTTTCTCTTCAATTTGATTCATCTGTTATTTTATTTATATTCAATAATTCTTCTTAAATCTTGGTGCAAAAATACGAAAAAACGGAGAATTATTACTATATTTGTCCCAAGTTTATGATTAATTAATAAGGAACATTTAACGATGAAGCACTATCTGAAGACTTTGGAGGAAACCATCCGCCAGCAATGGGACCAGAAGTCGCTATGTGACTATGAGGGCGACTCATTTACGTATGCAGATGTGGCAACAAGCATTGAGCAGTTCCGGATCTTTCTTGTTGAGGCTGGTATTACTAAGCGCAGTAAGATCGCCATCTGTGCGCGGAACTGCGCCCGTTGGGCCATGACGTTCTGGGACATCAATGTCAATGAATGTGTGGCGGTGCCGCTCCTGGCCGATTTCCACCCCAACAGCATCTCCACCTTCACCCATCACTCCGATAGCGTGCTGCTTTTCACCGACAAAGAGATCTGGGAAGGGCTCAATCCTGGGCAGATGCCCAACCTCCGAGCTGCCATCAATGTGAAGGATCGCTCGATGCTCTGGCATCGTGATGAGCAAGTGGCCGAGGCATGGGAGAACCGCGGGAAGGCTTTCGCACAGAAATATCCTGCAGGTCTGACGAAGGAACAGATTTCCTATCCCTCGGACAATATGGACAAGCTGGCCATCATCAACTACACCTCTGGAACGACTGGCAATCCCAAAGGTGTCATGCTTACCTACGGTGCCATTTCAGATACCGATGCATTCAGCAACAGCCATTTCCCCAATCAGCCCGGTGAGACTGTCGTATCGATGCTCCCCATGGCCCACATGTACGGCCTGGCCATCGAGTTCATCCATCCTAATGTCGATGGCGTGACGGTTTATTTCCTTGGCAAGACGCCCTCACCCACCACATTGCTGAAAGCCATGCAGGAAGTGAAACCCTATATGGTGGTCACGGTGCCGCTGGTAATGGAGAAGGTGTACGCCAATTCCATCAAGCCTGCCCTCGACAAGATGAAATGGCTGACGGCCATCCCCCAGGCCCGCAAGGCGATTTATAAGCTCGTGCGTAAGAAGGTGTTGACAGCCTTTGGCGGTCAGGTGCGCGGCTTCATCATGGGTGGTGCAGCCCTGAAGTCTGAAGCGGAGGACTGTTTCTCCAAGATACGCCTGCCTTATACGGTGGGCTATGGCATGACCGAAGCCTGCCCGTTGTTGGGTTTTGAATGGTGTACGGAGTTCGTGCCTGGTTCCTGTGGCAAACCCGTTCACGAACTTCGCATCAATTCCGATGATCCAAGGAACGTCCCAGGGGAAATACAGGTTCGGGGCGCCAACCTTACCATCGGCTATTACAAGAATCCCGAGGCCAATGCCGCCGCGTTTACCGACGACGGATGGTTCCGTACAGGTGACCTGGGCCTGTTGGACGAAGAAAACAATATCTTCATCCGTGGCCGCATCAAGTCGATGATCCTCAACTCTTCTGGTCAGAACATCTATCCCGAAGAATTGGAGGCTGTGTTGTCTGGCTGCCCATACGTGAGCGAATCGCTGGTCGTAGAGCGAAAGGGTAGGTTAGTGGCTTTGGTATATCCCGAGATACCCGAAGACCTGGATATCAGCAAACGTTCGGAGATTCCCGAGCTCATCCGCACCACCGCCAACAAGTCACTTCCCGTCTATAGTAAGATCAACGAAGTGGAATTTGTTGACGAGCCCTTTGAAAAGACCCCGAAAATGAGTATCAAACGCTATTTGTACCGATAATGATGCAAACTACAGTAAAACTAATGACAGCGCTGTTGCTGTTGATGATTCCCAACAACATTCAGGCAGAGCAAAAACCTTGGGAGCATGGGCGGTTACAAGTGTCGGACAATCAGCGTTTCTTGCAGCATGCTGACGGCACACCCTTTTTCTGGTTGGGTGAGACGGCCTGGCTGATGCCTGAAAGACTGAACCGTGAGGAAGTATCGTATTATTTGGATAAGGCA
>JAEEPF010000096.1 GCA_016284635.1 Prevotella sp. | reverse complement strand
GACTGAGCAGGGACATGTTCGGGCGGATGGTGAACCCCGGCGAGGAGATAGGCGTGCTGACCGAAGAGATGCAGCAACTGACGGGGTTAGGGCCTGTGCCGGTGATCGCCGTAGCAGGACATGACACCGCCTCTGCCGTAGCCGCCGTACCAGCCAGGAATGAAAGGTTTGCCTATCTGTCGAGTGGCACGTGGAGTCTGATGGGTATCGAGACGAAAGATGCCATCATCAATGACCTGAGTTATGAGCGCAACTTCACGAACGAGGGCGGTATCGAGGGTACGACCCGTTTCCTAAAGAATATCTGTGGCATGTGGCTCTATGAGCGCTGCCGGCTGGAGTGGCCCGAGGAGGTGCGAAAACTGAGCCATCCTCAGTTGCAGGGATCGGCGATGGAGGTGGAGGCCTTCCGCTCGATCATCAATCCCGATGATCAGCTGTTTGCAGCGCCGTCGTCGATGGTCGGGGCCATTCAGACGTATTGCCGTCAGACCGGTCAGCCGGTTCCGGAGACACCAGCGGAGATTTGCCGCTGTATCTTCGACTCGCTGGCTCTGAGATACAAACAGGTGTTCCAGTGGCTACAGGAATTTGCACCCTTCAGACTGGATGTGCTCCACATCATCGGTGGCGGCAGTCTGAACAAATACCTGAACCAGTTTACGGCCAATGCCACAGGAGCAACGGTCCTTGCAGGTCCTCAGGAGGGTACGGCCATCGGCAACATCATGCTGCAGGCCAAGGCGGCAGGACTGGTCAAGGATATCTGGGAGATGCGGCAGATTATCGCCAACTCCCTCGACCTCGTGACTTACGAACCGGCAGACCAAGAGACATGGAATAAGGCTTACGAGAAATATCTAAAAGTAACAAATCAAAAATAAAACATGATTATGGCAAAACCATTAGTTGAAACCAAAGCAAAGGTAGGTGTATTCAGTATAGCCCTTCAGGCATACCTGCCACAGTTCCCTCAGCTCGTCCCTGAGTTCGAGGCTCAGTATGAGGCATTCAAGAAGACGTTGCCCGACAGCATCGAGATTATCGATGGCGGTATGGTGACCACCAAGGAGCAGTCAATGGCAGCTGGCGACAAGTTCCGCGCTGCTGATGTCGATCTGGTCATCCTGCAGATGCTCACCTATTGTACCTCTTATAATATGTTGCCTGCCGTTCGCGACCTAGACGTGCCCGTTGTGATTGTGAACCTGCAGAAGAAGCTGGCTCCCGACTATGCCAAGACCGACATCCCTACCTGGTTGGGCGAACTCTATGCCTGTGGTGCTATTGGTGAGATGGTGGCCGACCTGAATCGTGCCGGCAAGCGTTCGGCTGTGATTACAGGTGTGGTTGAGGGCGGCGACCCAGGTGTTCAGGCTGAGATTGAGGATTGGTGCCGTGCCGCTCAGGTGCGTCGTCGTTTCCGCGATACCAACATCGCACAGATCGGACGTCCTTATCCTGGCATGATGGACCTCTACATCGATGAGACCAATCTCTATCATCGAATGTTCGTCTATACCAAGCAGTTCGACTGGGAGAAGATGTGGGCCATTGCTGACAACATCACCGACGAGACTGCTATCCGTGCCAAGGCAGAGGATATCCTCGCTACCTTCGACATCGAGGGTGGTGGAACCGTTGAGAAAGTCTGGGATATGGCGAAGTATGTGGTTGCCTTCGAACAATGGGTCAAAGACGAGAAACTCGGCATGATTGCCTCGCACTACGACGGCTTCGCCCAAGGCATTGCCGGCAAGCTCGACTCGATGCTGATTCCGGCATTCTCCATGCTCATCAAACAGCATACCGCTTGTGCCGTTGAGGGTGATATGAAGGTAGCCATGGCTATGAGTATCTTGAAGACCATCTCTGGCACAGGTACCCTGGCTGAGATGTACTCTATTGATTTCCCCAAGGACATTTGTATCATCGGACACTCCGGCTCTGGCGACTTCGACATCTCTCAGGCCAAGAAACCAACGATGAAGATTGTGCCCGTCTTCCACGGCAAGGCTGGTGGCGGCTACCTTACTCAGTTCTATCCTCCTGTGGGCCCCGTCACCTATCTGGCCATTACGCAGGATAAGAACGGCGTATTCAAGTTCGTGGTAGCAGAAGGCATCAACGAGGATGGCGAGATCTTTACCTTTGGCGATACCAACATGCGCACCAAGTTCTCATTGTCGTGCCGTGAGTTCGTCAACAAGTGGAGCGAGGCCGGTCCTACCCATCACATGGCAGCAGCCGTGGGTCATCATATTGATACCATCCTGAAGGTGGCCAAGATTTTCAATATCGAGTGCGACGTCGTCTGCCGCTAATATGTTAGTCTGTTATTATGTCTTTAAATAGTTGTTATGTCTAATAATGGAAGTTTGAAGAGCACGCTGGCCGTGTCTCTCAATAACTATCTCGATGCGGGTGCGATCGTGGCTGGTGCCAGTGGCGTGACGCTGTGGCAGAATTATCTGGGCCTCTCTGAGATGCACTTGGGGTGGCTCAATGCCCTGAGTGCCAATGCCCTTGGTGCTGCCATCGGCGCCATCATCGGCGGTTTTCTGGCCGATAAGTTCGGGCGCAAGTTCATCTTTACCTACAACCTGCTGGTCTATATGACTGGTGTGCTCATCATCTTGCTGAGCGTGAACTTCCCCATGTTGCTGGCGGGTTTCCTGATTACAGGTATCTCCGTAGGTATTGGTGTGCCGGCCTCATGGACCTATATCTCTGAGAGTTCTGAGGTAAACAATCGCGGAAGGAATATCTGTATCTCACAGATGTCATGGGGCATCGGACCGATGTGCATTCTGCTGTTTGGTATGCTGTTTGCTCCGGGCGGTTATCTCTATGGTCCCGTGGAGTCGTTGGCTCGCGGTATCTTGGGCGCTGATGCTGCACAGGCTGCAGTCGAGGTGTTCTCATCGCGTGTGGTGTTTGCTACGCTCTTTATCGTGGCGTTCATCGCCTGGAACCTGCAGCGACAATTGGAGGAGAGTGCCGAGTTTACGGCGACTAAAGCCCAAGACAAGAGTGGCATCGTGGAGAATATCAAGTTGTTGTTTACCAACAAGATTGCCGTCAAGACCGTTGCCTTCCTGGCAGCCATCTATCTGACGTGGAACCTTGTGGCTTCGGTGATGGGCTTCTTTATGCCCCATATCTACGAGACGGCAGGTGGGCTGAGCAACGAGGCCGCGAATATGTTGAGTTGTGTGAGTTGGGTGTTCGTGGTTGTCACGACGTTTATCATCTCTTTCCTGGTCGATAAGGTGGCCCATCGTTTCTTCTATGTGTTCGGTCTGGCTGCCGCGCTGACGGCCTGGATTCTCATCATCGGAGGTGGCGTGTCTACGATTGCCGGCATTTGGCTGTTCACCATCCTGTGGGGTGTCAACAACGGTAGCAGCGTTCAGGTGTTCTATGCCTTGTGGGGCTCAGAACTGTTCCCTGCCAAGTTCCGTGCCGGAGCCCAGGGACTGATGTTCTTCATCGTCCGTGGATTGTCTGCCGTCTGGGGACTCGTCTTCACCTTTATCTATGGTGACAACGGCGAGGGCTTCACGGTGGCAGCCTACTGTATGATCGCCCTGCTTCTCATTTCCCTCATCGTGGGACTCCTCGGTATGCCGAATACCCGCGGCAAGTCACTCGACCAAATCACCCGCGAACGCTACGGTGATACCATTTGATCTGAAAATATGTTAGTCTGTTATTATGTCTTTAAATAGTTATTATGTCTAAAAGTATATTAGAAGGCCGCGAGGAATTGAAGGCGGTTGTGTATCAGATTGCCGAGGTGACTGGTTACCTCTGGCAGAAAGGCTGGGCAGAACGCAATGGCGGCAACATCACCGTCAATGTCACCGAGTATATGGACGATGAGTGTAAGGCCATGTCGGCCATCTCGGAAGTGAAGCAGATCGGGATGACCCTGCCACAGTTGAAGGGCAAGTATTTCTATTGCAAGGGAACCGGCAAGCGCATGCGTGACCTGGCGAAAGAACCCATGCAGAACGGCAGCATCATCCGTATTCTCGACGACTGCGCCAGTTACGTAGTCATTGCTGACGAGAACGTGGTGCCCACCTCTGAGCTTCCCACGCACCTCGCTCTGCAGAACTATCTTTTGGAGACTGGTTCGTGCTATAAGGCTACCCTCCATACGCATCCCATCGAACTGGTCGCCATGAGTCATATCCAGCGATTCCTGAAGGACGACGAGATGACCCGTGTGCTGTGGTCGATGATCCCGGAGACCCTCGCCTTTGCACCCCTTGGCATCGGCATCGTGCCTTACGCCCTGCCGTCATCGGTGGCCTTGGCTGAGGCAACCCTTGAACAGATCAAGACCCACGACGTGGTGATGTGGGAGAAGCATGGCACGGTAGCCGTCGGAGTGGATATCATGGATGCTTTCGACCAGACCGATGTGCTTTGCAAGGCTGCAAACATCTATATGTGTGCCCGGTCGATGGGATCTGAGCCAGACGGCATGACCGACGCTCAGATGAAGGAAGTGCAGGATGTATTCAACCTGCCCAAGAAGCGTCCCTGCTAAGGACTTGTGAAAGAGGAATGAGGAGAGTAATACTGGGCTTACTGGTGGGACTTGCCTCGTTGACTGCCGTGGCGCAGAAACACGGCGAAGCGTCCCCTCGCACCTTGCAATATGAGCCAGGTGCGGGGGGAGCCTTTATCTGTACGAATGGCAATAACCGCTATACCCGTGCCCTCTATGGCAGTCATTCCGATTGGCGGTTGGAGACATCCGATCGTCCTATATTTGCGGCAGTTAAGAAAGGATATCATCGGAATATCCGGATGGAAGTCAATGGCGTGCCACTTGACTCTACGACGACATGCAAGGCACAGTATCGCGACGGCATAAGATGGTATGTCCTGAGCGACAGCCGATGGAATTGGTTACTTGATGTCGTCGTTGTGGCATTACCCGATGAAGAAGGAGCCGTATGGTGCATCTCGAAGACAGCTGCCTGTACCGATCTGGATGCGCAGAAAGGACCGTTGCAGGTAAGGGTGATCACCAGTAAAATCGCGCAGCCGAAACTCAATCGCAATGGAGATATAGGCGCAGATCCTCCTGGTGTTTTCGAAGCATCATCTGATGATACTGCCAGGGTGGTGAGCCCTGCCATCATGAGTGATGACGGATCGATGGCTTTTGTGGTCGTCAAGGTCAATGAAGTGGTTGACATACCCTATCAGAAAGCCAATAGTCTCTTCTTGAAGTCTGTGGACTATTACAAGCAACTGGCCTTGCGCATCCAGTTTCATACCCCCGATCCTTATATCAATACCCTCGGAGGGGCTTTGGTCTTGGCTGCTGACGGCGACTGGGACGGACAGACGTGGCTGCACGGCTGTATCGGATGGCGTATGCCGTTGGCGGGTTGGCGGGCAGGTTACTTAGGCGATGTGCTCGGATGGAACGACCGGGCTGTCAGCCATTTCGATGCCTATGCAAAGAGTCAGGTGACGGACGTCGAACCTGTGATTCCCCATCCCTCGCAGGATTCGGCACAGAATCTGGCCCGGGCTGAGAAGAAGTGGGGCACGCAGATGTATTCCAATGGCTATATCTGTCGTAATCCGGAGCGCAACGACCAGATGCACCATTACGACATGAACCTGAACTATATCGACGAACTGCTGTGGCACTTCCAGTATGATGCCGACACCGTCTATATGCGAAAGATGTGGCCTGTACTCAAGTCACATCTGGCTTGGGAGAAACGTAACTTCGACCCCGACGGAGACCATCTCTATGATGCCTATTGCTGTATCTGGGCCAGCGATGCACTCTATTATAGCGGTGGGGCGGTTACTCATAGTTCGGCCTATAACTATCGCGGCAATAAACTGACAGCCCGTATTGCGGAGATCATCGGTGAAGACCCGCAGCCATATCGGGACGAGGCTGAGGCCATCCTTCAGGCGCTGAACAGCCGTCTGTGGCTTCCCGGCAAAGGTGTCTGGGCAGAGTATCAGGATGCTATGGGACTGAAACGCACCCACGATCATCCGGCCGTATGGAGCATCTACACACCCATCGACTGTGGTGCCTGTACGCCAGAACAGGCTTATAAAGCCACGCAATACATCGACCATCACATCCCTCACATCCCCGTCGCCGTTGATGGGAATTTGCAATTCACATCCGTTGAGCAGGGGATTTGTAATCCCCGCCAACTCTATACCATTTCCACTTCAGACTGGATGCCCTATTCGTGGAGCATCAACAATGTGGCAGCAGCTGAAGTAATGCATACCGCGCTGGCATATTTCGAGGCAGGCCGTCCCGAGGAGGGCTATCGGTTGATGAAGGCCAACATCCTCGATCAGATGTACTACGGCCAGAGTCCGGCCAACTTCGGACAAATCAGCCACTACGATGCGGCCCGTGGGGAGTGCTATCGTGACTTCGGCGACTGCATCGGCATCAGTAGCCGGACGCTGATTCAAGGTCTCTTTGGCATCATTCCCCAGGCACTTGACGGCACGTGTATCATCCGTCCCGGCTTCCCCTCTGACTGGGATTCTGTCCATGTGAAGACACCCTACCTGGAATATACGTTTAAACGCAAGGACGGCCGTGATATATACGACGTCACCCAACATTTCCGTCAACCCCTGAAGATCATCCTCCGCCAAAACCTTTCCCACGGCGCCTATCGTGACATCGAAGGCACGTTTGAGGCGCATCAAGTAATATTTTCCCCTCCTAAGTTAGGAGGGGTGCCCGAAAGGGTGGGGTGGTTTGAACAAGGTTATGGATCTGCGGCGGATCAGACCCCCTCTGGCTCCCCCTACTCAGGGGGAGAAACGAAGCGTAGCGAACTACATGGGGACTGTCCCCGTGATTCGTACGGGCTTACAGAGCCCGATCTCTCAGCACCCTTTCGCCCCATCGATCTCGCTCCCTACTTCAACGCCTCCGTCACCGACATCTTCCGCAACAACTACCTCTCTCCCCGTCCTCAAACCACCACCCTCCAGATTCCCCTCCAAGGCATTGGCGAATGGTGTCATCCTCAAAAGACCGCAGAGATCAACGACTCCGTCTTCCGCACGAAGATCTCCAAAGGTATCTTCCACATGGCCGGCGTCCCTCTGCGCACACCTTCTAAAGGTCGTAACATCATCTATACCAGTCTGTGGGACAACTATCCGGACTCCATAGTCATTCCCTTGAAGGGTAAGGCATCTCGTGCCTATCTGCTCATGGCAGGCTCGACGAACCACATGCAGAGCCGGATTGACAACGGTCTGGTAATTGTCTCCTATACCGACGGGACATCCGACACCTTGGCACTCAGGAACCCTGACAACTGGTGTCCCATCGAGCAAGACTACTATATCGACGGAAAAGCCTTTCGTGCTCCTGAACCCAGGCCCTATCGCGTTTGTTTCGGCACAGGAGATGTTAGCCGAGACTTGAGTAGCGTCGTCAGTCTGGGAGGTGAATATGGCCGAGATATCCCCGGTGGGGCAGGTCAGATGCTGGTGATGTCGCTAAACCCCAAAAAACAATTGAGAGCGTTCATGCTCAGAACGCTCTCAAATGATGTCGTGATAGGCCTCATGGCCCTCACCCTTTCTCCCCCTGAGTAGGGGGAGTCAGAGGGGGTCTGATCCGCCTCTATTTCCCTTCGTACCATTCTTTTAGAACAAAGAATGCCTTCTTCTTCTCGCCCTTGTCGCTGACTAACCCCTTCCTATTGTAGAAGTCCTGAATGCCGGGCAGCACCCTTCTCGGCGAACGGAAGTCTTTCAGTATCCACGGCGTGGTGCCTGATAGACCGTCAATCTTGTCGATCATGGCGATGTTCTCCCGATAGAGATTCTCCTGGAACTCCTCCGTCCAACGCTGGTTCTTCTGGCCGTGGTAGCCGTACTTCGCACCGCCTCCGAACTCGCTTATGATGACGGGCTTGTTGTAGGGAATCTCCCATGTCATCTTCGGCGCGTCGTTCACATCGCGGTACCAGCCTACATATTGATTGAACGATACCACATCAACATACTTGTTCATATTGTCGTTCAGTCGGTTCACGTAGTTCGAGGCGCCCGTCACCTCCATCGCCATAGAAATCAGTCGGGTGGAGTCTTGTGTGCGGGCGTATTGCGCCAGACGTCCGAGGAAGTCGTCGCGCTCGGCAGAGTGAGGCGTCTCGTTGGCGATGCTCCAGATGATGATGTTGGCGCGGTTGTGGTCGCGGCTGATCATATCGGTCAGTTGCTGCTTGGCGTTGGCGAAGGTGGCGGGATTCGTCCAGGCGATAGTCCAATAGACCGGAATCTCCGACCACACGAGGATGCCCATACGCTCAGCCTCGCGTACCATATATTCATTATGCGGGTAATGGGCCAGGCGCACGAAGTTACAACCCAGTTCCTTGGCCCACGTGAGCAGCTGGTGGGCGTCTTCAGTAGAGTTGGCCCGCCCGCCGCCGTTAGCCTTCTCGTCGTGGATGCTGATGCCCTTGAGGAAGATGGGCTGGCCGTTGAGCAGGATTTGCTTGTCGCGTGTCTCGATGGTGCGGAAGCCGATCTCGTCGGCGATGGTAGTCTCATTGTCGAGCGTGATGTTCACTTGATAGAGTTTGGGGTTCTCGGGACTCCAAAGCGACAGATTTTTACTTTGAACTTTGAACTTTGAACTTTGAACTTTACCTTCTGCGTCGGTTATCAGCTGTTGTTTGATTTTCAGCTCGGGGATGGAAACTGTGACCTGATGTCCAGCCTCTGCCTTGTTCAGCTTCGCGCTAAAACATATCTCCTTCCTCTTTCCTCCTTCCTCCTTCCTCGAAAGTTGCACATTGTAGTCCTCGAGGTAAACAGGTGTCACCTTCACCAGCTTCACATCCCTTGTGATGCCGCCGTAGTTCCACCAGTCGAAGATCTGCGTGGGTACATCCTCGGCGTGACGCTTGTTGTCGACCTTCACAATGACCGTGTTCTCTCCCTCCTTTAGCATCTCTGTGACATCGAAGTTGAAGGGTGTGAAGCCGCCGACGTGATGTCCGGCCTCCTGACCGTTCACCCACACCCGACAGTCATAATTCACCGCCCCGAAATACAGCAACACTTTGTTGAATTGATAATGGATAATGGATGATTGATAATTGGCTGACGCGTTGGAATTATCCATTGTCAATTTTCCATTATCCATTAAGAACGATTTCTTGAACCATACGGTTCCCTCGTAAAAGAATAACCTTTCGTCCTGCGTATTCCAGTCTCCCGGAATCTGCATCGTGGGTGACTTGTCGAAATCGTACTCGATGAGGTCTTCGGGCTTCTGGGGCTTCGCGTTGCGGAAGAATCCCCAAGGCGTGGGCTTCATGCGGTAGTCGTAGTAGCCTTCTTCCTGCACGTCTACGATGTAGTTCCACTCGCCGTTGAGCGACAGACTCTCATAGGCGTTAACGTTCTGGATCACAGGCAGCGTCTCGGCTGCGGCCATCGCCGGGAACAACATTCCCGCAACGGCAAGGATCAATTGTCTGATTTGTTTCATTCCGTCTATCATCAAAATAATTTTGTTGGTTTGTTTGCTTTTGTTGCTGCAAAGATAATCATTTTTTTCGATTTGTCGTATGATTATTGAAATTTTTTGTGTATATTTGCACCCAAGATGACTAGACCTGTAAATGATGCAACAGAACGGAATTTTGAGAGTAGGCATTATCGGGACGGGCTGGATAGCTGAAAAAGCGGCTATCACGCTCGCTGGTCTCACTATGTGTGAAGCCTACGCCGTCGGCTCCCGTAGTCAGGAGAAGGCGGATGAGTTTGCCCGTAAATGGGATGTTAAAAAGGCATACGGCTCGTATGCCGAGTTGATGGCCGATCCCAATGTGGATCTTGTTTATGTGGGCACGCCCCACTCGCATCATTACGATGTGACGCGCGAGGCATTGCTGGTTGGCAAGCCCTGTCTGGTGGAGAAGGCGTTTATGGCGAACCGTCGGCAGGCGCAGGAGATCATCGACCTGGCCCACGAGCGGAAGGTGTTCCTGGCTGAGGCTATTTGGACACGCTATCAACCTGTAGTCAATATGGTTCGCGAATTGATCGCTAATGGTCGTATCGGCACGCCACGACTGCTTACCGCCACCCTCGGTTATTCGATGGGCGAGAAGCCGCGCATCATGCGGGCCGACCTCTGCGGGGGTGCCTTGCTCGACCTCGGCGTCTATGCCCTGAACTTCGTGCGGATGTTCTTCCCCGCCGACATCGTCAGCATCGACAGCCAATGTGTGAAGTCGAAGACGGGCATGGATCTGACGAACGCCATCACGCTCGTCCTGGCCGACGGCATGCTGTGTAACCTCCAGTCGAGTGCCGCCTGTGTGGGTGACAACATCGGTGTCATCGCTGGTACCGACGGCAACCTCATCATCGACAACATCAACAATCCGCAGACCATCACCGTGAATGGGCCTGACCGGACCTACATCGAGACCATCCGCGTGCCGAAGCAGATCACAGGCTATGAGTATCAGTTCATGGCCTGCCGTCAGGCGCTCATCGACGGACTCTTGGAACCTCTCGAAATGCCTCACGCCGAGACGCTTTACATCATGGAACTGATGGACGGCCTGCGACAGAAATGGGGCATCCGCTACCCAATGGACAGAGATTTTTAACGACAACGAATTAGACGAATTAAACGAATTTATGAAGGATTTTAATTATTACGCACCGACGGAAGTGGTGTTTGGAGAACAGAGTGAGGAGCAGGTGGCTGCTCTCGTGAAGAAGTATGGTGGCACGAAGGTGCTGGTACATTATGGTGGTCAGAGTGCCGTTCGCTCAGGACTGCTCGACAAGATCTGCGGCCTGCTGAAAGAGGGTGGGGTAGACTATGTGACGCTGGGTGGCGTTGTGCCTAATCCGCGTCTCTCTTTGGCGCATCAGGGTATTGAACTCTGCCGCAAGGAGGGCATCGACTTCATCCTCGCCGTGGGTGGCGGATCGGTCATCGACTCTGGCAAGTGCATCGCGATGGGTGTGGCCAATCCAGACATCGAGGTGTGGGATATCTATCTCGGCAAGGTGTCACCCGCCAAGGCTCTGCCAGTGGCAACGGTACTCACCATCCCTGCTGCGGGCAGTGAGATGAGCGAGTCGACGGTGGTGACCAATGAGGAAGGTGATGTGAAGCTGGGCTATAGCAACAATCTTCTGCGCCCAAAGTTCGCCATTATGAATCCGCGTCGCACGATGACTCTGCCCCCGTATCAGACGGCCGCCGGCGTGACCGATATGATGATGCACACGATGGAGCGTTACTTTACCAAGGACGACGATATGGACTTCACCACCGACCTTGCTGAGGCTGCTTTGCGGAGCATTAAGAGTGCCATTTTTGCTGTGCTGAAGAATCCCGAGGACTATCGTTACCGTGCTCAGATCATGTGGGGCGGCAGCGTGATGCACAACGGTCTGACGGGCTGTGGCGTCAGCGACGACTGGGCCACACACCAGTTAGAGCATGAACTGAGCGGTATGTTCGACGTGACGCACGGTGCCGGACTGGCTGCTATGTGGCCGTCGTGGGCCCGTTATGTGATGCACGAGAACCTGAGCCGTTTCGTGCGCTTTGCGGTGAACGTGATGGATGTGCCCAATGATTTCACAGACCCCGAGGGTACGGCCCTGAAAGGCATCGAGGCGATGGAGCGCTTCTACCATGCCATCGGTATGCCCGTCAACATCAAGGAACTCATCGGCCGCGACATTACCGATGATGAAATCGCCGAGATGACCCGCAAGTGCAGCCGTGACTATACATCGACCTGCGGTTGCCTGAAGGTGCTGAAGGCCGAGGATATGGAGGCAATCTATAAACTGGCACGAGGCTGATATTAATCATAGACAATACACAAAAATGAAACAGGTTCTTACGCTCCTGATGGTGCTGCTGGCCGTCCCCCTGGTCAGCAAGGCACAGGACTTACAACTAAACGACCGCGAGTATTTCGAGCGGCAAGGGGTGAATGTGCTGGTGTTCAGCAACAGTTTTAACGGCGGGTTCAACGACGAGAAGAACTCGGGTATCGAGATTATCCATCACGGTGTGCGTACCGTCCAGGGCGGTGCCGTGCGTCTGAACAACACGCCCGAGCAATGGGATCTCGTGCCGCGGATGACCGACCGCAAGGTGAACCGTGAGAACGGCAGCATCGAGGTCGCCATGCGTTACGACGACTACGACTTCGACAGCCGCGTCATCGTCACCGCCAAGGGCAAGGCTGTGGAAATCTCCGTGTATCTTGACAAGCCCGTGCCTGAGAAACTGGCAGGCGAGGCAGGCCTGAACATCGAGTTCCTGCCGTCGCAGTATTGGCTGAAGACCTTCACGATGGACGGTCGCCTGGGCCGTCTGCCGCGCTATGCCACCAGTCAGACCGTCACCCGTCCGAACAGCGAGAAGCCCCGTCAGTTCAAGGGCTTCAAGACCTACGACGACCGTGGCACCAATCGCTTCATCGACCCGCTGCCCATCGAGACAGGCCACAGCCTGAGCATGGCCACCGACGATCCTTCACGGCTCGTCACCATCACCAGCGATTCAGAACTGAAACTCTTCGATGGCCGAATGCTCGCACAGAACGGCTGGTTCGTCGTCCGCAGCATACTGCCGAAGGGCAAGACCGGCAAGGTCATCACCTGGACTGTCGAGCCCAATGCCGTCCCGGGCTGGATTCGTGAGCCGAACATCGGTTTCTCGCAGATAGGCTACACGCCTGAACAGCCGAAGGTGGCCGTCATCGAACTCGACAAACTCGACACGCCGCAGACTTCGGCCAAGCTCATGCGCATCAATCCCGACGGTTCGACGGCGCAGGCCTTCGAGGGACCTGTCACGTCATGGGGGGCCTACTTTAAATATAATTATGTGAAGTTCGACTTCAGCAGCGTCAAGGAGCCCGGCGTCTATTTCATCCAGTATGGCAAGACGAAGACCAACGACTTCCTCATCGACACCCACGTCTACGACAAGATCACCGATGCCACCACCGACGTATGGGTGCCCATCCACATGAACCACATGTACGTCACCGAGGGGTATCGCACGTGGCACGGCGAGCCCTTCAAGGAGGGCTATCTGCAAGCCCCGGAGAGCGACCACTTCGACTTGCACCGTCAGGGAGCGACCACCGACACCAAGTACAAGCCTTTGGAACTCATCCCCGGCCTGAACGTCGGCGGATTCTTCGATGCCGGTGACTTCGACATCGAGACAGGCTCGAACATCAACGTCGTGCAGAACTTCATCCGCACCTGGGAACTCTTCCATCCTCAGCGCGACGAGACCTTCGTTTCGCAGAAGCAGCGCTATGTCGATCTCCACCGTCCCGACAGCGTGCCCGACATCCTGCAGTTCATCGAGCACGGCACGCTTAACCTCGTGGCGCAGGCCGAGCAGATCGGGCACATGGCCTCGACGCTCTCCAACTCCACCCTCGACAACTATCACCATCTGGGCGATGCCGCCTCGATCACCGACGGCCTGCACTACGACCCGTCGCTGAAGCCCTATGAGGTGAGTGCCGACGGCAAGCGCAGCGGTACGCCCGACGACATGTGG
>JAEEPF010000282.1 GCA_016284635.1 Prevotella sp. | reverse complement strand
CGTGAAATTCGTGAAAATCGTGGTTTAAGAAAAAGAAGAATATGATTAAATTATTGTTGGTTGAAGACGACGCATCGTTAGCGTATATCGAGAAGACCGGTCTCGAGGACATCATCGGCGGCTACACTGTGACCACCGCCACGAACGGCAAGGAAGGCCTCCAAGCCTGGCAGGAGACCAACCCCGACGTGATCATCTCCGACATCGACATGCCCGTGATGAACGGTTTCGAGATGGTGGAACGTATCCGTGAGACTGATCAGGACGTGATCATCATCTTCACCTCAGCCCTCACTTCGCCCAACGACGTGAAGGCTGGTTATCGGCTCGGTATCAACAACTACGTGAAGAAACCCTTCGTGCCTGAAGAACTCGACGCCCATATCCAGGCGCTGATGAAGATGCGGGGTGGGGCAAAGACGCAGAAAGAGACCAGTCACTATAAGTTAGGCAAATACACGCTCGATGCCGATCACGCCACACTGCGCAACGATGAGACGAACCTCGCGCAGACCATCACCCAGCGTGAGGCGCAGATCCTGCAGCTGCTGGCAGAGAACAAGAACAACGTCGTGCGGCGAGAGGCGATCCTCAGCCGATTCTGGAACACCGAAGATGACTACTTCGCCTCCCGTTCCCTCGATGTCTTCGTCAATAAACTCCGCAAACTCCTCTCCGACGAACCTCGCATCACCCTCAAAACCGTCCGCGGCGTCGGCCTACAACTCTTGGTATCGTAATATTTGGCACGGATTACACGGCTTTTATCAAAGACACGGCTTGTTGCGCATAAGGAAGGCCGTGAGCGCGGCTACTAGAACCTTCACCGCCAGCTCGATGATACGTTGCTTCTTCATAGTTCGATGTGTTTTTTCGGTGAAATTTATCCGTTGCCGCCAGCATTGTCAGCCTGGGGTGCCATGAGGTAGCTGATCGGCGTCTTCTTCTGGAAGCGCTTCGGCTTGCCGCCCACCGTGCGCACCTCGCTCTCCACCACATACCCGTACTCGAACACGCACTGCTCCTTGAAGGCCCTCATTCGGGCAGCCAAAACAGCCCGTTTTCCGTGTTTTCGCGCGAGCTCGGTTTCCTGCCTATAAACCCTGACTTTCAACTTTATAAACTCAGACTTTCAAGCCTTGAAACTTTCGGTTTCCACTGACGTATTTTCAGGTAATATTTTGAATCTCTCTATTGTAAACATATTTTACAATGCTTTTGGCAGCTTTTACAGCCAAGGGTGTCAAGGGTGTCATTAGTCAAAAGTGTCATTAAGCATATCGGAAGTCTTAGTTTTTAATTTAAATAATATATTATTTAATACTCTTTTCTCTAATCAAAAAACCTTAATGACACTTTTGACACTTGACACTTATGACTCACAGCCTATCTCAAAAAACTTGGCAAATGTTTGTGTCTTTCCAAAACTTTTTGTATTTTTGCACCATGATTTCATGAACTAGAGCTTACTGCACATAGTTTCAGACACATTATGAGCTTAATATAACTTGGTTATTAATTTAATTTTTAAATTTCGAATTATGAGAAAGATTATGAATTGGGTGCTCGCCGCCACCTTTATCTGCGGCGCAAGTGTATTTACGTCGTGTACAGCTAACGACGCAAATGACAACCCCTCGCAGGAGCAGGCCAAGAAGGATCGCAAGGAGTTTATCCAGCACACCCGCCAGAACCTGAAGGAAATGGCTGAGAACCTGAACTTCGCTTCGTGGGAAATAGCCAACGAGATTAACCAAGAGTTCAATACAACTGTGCTGAACAACCCTGAGTTCGAGAAGGCGATCATCCCCCTGTTTACCCAGAAGATCCGTGAGAGTGTCAAGCCCGTGGAAGAGGGAAGTGAGCTGGCAGCGATGGGCTACAAGCAGTATGCCACCATCGACCTGACAGAATTTAACTACCGCTTTACGATGAAAGAGGATGGCTCAGGCTTCGACGTAGAGGAGGCTGATGACTTTGAGATGATTATCGATGGTTTACATCCACTAACCCAACAATGGGAAAAAGGGCTGCGCAAGCTGACGTTGAAGGCAAGTGGTAATACTTATAAGCAGCTTGCCAAGCGGTTGGGCAATGAAGAGTTGGCTGTTGTGATTCTTGTTCCCTCTGTCTTCTCATTCTCTATAGCTAGTATGGTTTTTGGAAGTTGGGCGGATGTCTTTAAGGGCGTATTCGGTAATGTGTTTGAGTTGAGCGGTGAATCTGAGTTTATTAATCCCAGAACCGATGTTGTCAGCATCACTGGTGCCATCTCGAGTGAAATTGGAGAATTACCAGGCGGAAAGTTAGCTCCTGAGGCGACCTCCCTCACCTTCGCCCTTGATAACGATCCCGTTGCCAACAAAAGTAATATGAAATTCTCTTTTTGGCAAAACAGTAAGAACATGATAGATCTTGCTTGTACCGCAGAGTACCCTGACAAGGAGATTGACTTCTCACAGTTCACTACTTCGAAGAGCATCCTCGATGTGCTGGTAGCCTTGATATCAGGTAGCACCTTGGAAGGTTCCCTTACCCTGA
>JAEEPF010000095.1 GCA_016284635.1 Prevotella sp. | reverse complement strand
GCAGCACGCCATCGTGCCCTCAGCACCTATGGTCATCAAGGATGACCCCACGCTGATGTTTACCAACGCAGGTATGAACCAATGGAAAGATATCATCCTCGGCACCCGTGATCCGGAGCCGCGCAGACGGGCAGACACCCAGAAGTGCCTCCGTGTCTCAGGCAAGCACAACGACCTGGAAGAGGTGGGACACGATACGTACCACCACACCATGTTCGAGATGCTCGGCAACTGGTCGTTTGGCGACTACTTCAAAGAAGGCGCCATCGATATGGCTTGGGAGTATCTGGTGGATGTGCTGAAGCTGAATCCTGAGGATCTTTATGTGACGGTCTTCGAGGGCTCGCCTGAGGAGAATATCCCTCGCGACGATGAGGCCGCCAAATATTGGGCCAAGCATGTGCCTGAGGATCATATCATCAACGGCAACAAGCATGACAACTTCTGGGAGATGGGCGACACAGGCCCCTGTGGTCCTTGCTCAGAGATCCACGTTGACAGTCGTACTCCTGAGCAGCGCAAGGCCTCAGGCAAGAGCGGCCGAGAACTGGTGAATCAGGACGATCCGCAGGTGATTGAGATCTGGAACCTCGTGTTTATGCAGTTCAATCGCAAGGCCGACGGCTCGTTGGAGAAGTTGAGCATGAATGTCATCGACACTGGTATGGGCTTTGAGCGCCTCGTCCGCATGCTGCAGGGCAAGCACTCGAACTACGATACGGACATCTTCCAGCCGATCATCAAGGCTCAGGAGCAGATTACAGGTCTGAAGTACACCACCTTCGAAGAGGGTGAGGTCAGCAAAGCGCAGGACGATATCAACGTCGCCATGCGTGTCTGTGCAGACCATTTGCGTGCTGTGTCCTTCTCCATTGCCGATGGTCAGCTGCCGTCGAATGCGAAGGCTGGCTATGTGATTCGTCGAATCCTGAGAAGAGCCGTCCGCTATGCCTATACGTTCCTTGATCAGAAGGAGTCTTTCCTCTACAAGCTCGTGCCCACGCTCGTGGCTGAGATGGGCGATGCCTTCCCTGAACTCAAGGCTCAGCAGCAGCTGATCTCTAAGGTGATGAAGGAAGAGGAAGATGCTTTCCTGCGTACCCTCGACAAAGGTATCGGTATGCTCAACGACGCAATGGAGCAGCTGCGTAAGGATAATAAGACCGAACTCGATGGTGTTCAGGCTTTCCGCCTCTTTGATACCTACGGCTTCCCTCTCGATCTGACGGAGTTGATCTGTCGTGAGAATGGCTTCACCGTCAATGAGGAGCAGTTCAATGTCGAGATGCAGAAGCAGAAGGAACGTGCCCGTAATGCCGCTGCCGTCGAGAATTCTGACTGGACGGAACTTGCCCAGGGTGAGCAGCAGTTCGTGGGCTACGACTATACGGAATACGATTGTCATATCCTCCGTTATCGTAAGGTGACGCAGAAGAAGAACGTGTTCTATGAACTCGTGCTCGACTATACGCCGTTCTATGGCGAGATGGGTGGTCAGGTAGGTGACTGTGGCGTTCTCTGCAACGAGGCTGAGACCATCGAAATCATCGACTCCAAGCGTGAGAACAACCAGACGGTGCACATCGTGAACCAACTGCCGAAGGATCCCACAGCCCAGTTTATGGCTTGTGTCGATACGGAAAAGCGCGAGGCCTCTGCCGCCAACCATACAGCTACCCACCTGCTCGACTATGCCTTGAGACAGATTCTGGGCGAACATGTGGAGCAGAAGGGTTCGTTCGTCTCGCCTGATACCCTGCGTTTCGACTTCTCACACTTCCAGAAAGTGACAGACGACGAGATCCGCCAGGTGGAACGTATGGTCAATCAGATGATCCGTGCGGATATTCCTCTCGAGGAGTATCGCGACCTGCCCTTTGAGGAGGCAAAGAAGATTGGTGCCATCGCCCTCTTCGGTGAGAAGTATGGTGACAAGGTGCGTGTGGTCTGCTTCGGCCCCTCTTGTGAGTTCTGTGGCGGTATCCATGCTAAGGCTACGGGTAAGATCGGCTTCTTCAAGATCTTCTCCGAGAGTTCTGTCGCAGCAGGCATCCGTCGTATCGAGGCCAAGACAGGTCGTGAGTGCGAGGAATTCCTCTATAAGACTGAGGATATCCTGAAGGCCGTCCGCTCGTTCTTCAACAATGCGAAGGACCTGCAAGGCGTGATTCAGAAATATGTCGAGGAGCATGATGCGATGAAGAAGGATATTGAAGTGTTCCAGAACCAGCGCGTACTCAATCTGTCACAGGAATTGCTGGATAAGGCCCGCGTCATCAATGGTGTGACGGTTGTGACTGCCAAGATAATGATGATGCCGAATGTTGCCAAGGACCTGGTGTTCAAGATCCGCGAACGTCATCCAGAGAATCTGCTCTGTGTGATAGGTAGCGTCTTTGAAAACAAGCCGATGCTGAATGTGATGCTCAGCGACGATATGGTGAAGGATCACGGCCTGAACGCAGGACAGTTGGTTCGCGAGGCTGCCAAACTGATGCAGGGTGGTGGCGGCGGACAGCCTCACTTCGCTTCTGCAGGCGGAAAGAACCTTGATGGCCTCTCTGCTGCCATCGATAAGGTGATAGAGCTGGCTAATCTCTAAATCCGTAAATCGTTAATCCGTAAATCATAAGTGATATGGCATTGAATCTGAACAAGAACCTCAAGTTGTACTACTCCATTGGAGAAGTCGCACAGATGTTTGGCCTGAACGAGAGTACACTTCGCTATTGGGAGCAGGAGTTTACTTTCCTGAAGCCGAAAGTCAGCGGACCGTCAAAAATCCGCCAGTATACGGAGAAGGACATTGAGCAGGTTCGCCTGATTCATAATCTGGTGAAGGTGCGCGGCTTTAAGATTGCAGCCGCCAAGAAGATGATCAATGCCAATCGTACGGGTGTGGATAAGAAGGCCGACGTGCTCGAGTCGCTCATCAGCATCCGTACGGAGTTGCAGGCTTTGAGGAAGCAGCTCGACTATCTGCAATAAGTCTGATCCGATTGATTTATAAGTTATCCGGCAACCAGCTATCCTGAAGGGTAAAGACCTTTTCTGGTGTGATGGTTGCCGCTTCTTTTTTCGTCAGCTGACGGCTCCAGCTGACTCGCTGTTGTGGTTGTGCCCCTTCGCCTCGATTGTTATATTCCAGATAGCGGGCTGTCTGTTCTCTTTGTTTCTCCCAATGGTGCCAGCCTTCAGGACGGATATGGCGCCCTAATTCACAATTCATAAAGAGCGTATAGCCGTAGTCTCGCCAAGGGCGACCCAGATAGACCTTGTCCACCCCTTCCGCAGCAATCAAGTGACAATTGTTGAAGACATATCCATAAGGCTGATTCTTGGGTGTCGAGGCTGCCGTCACATAGCTGTTGATGAGGCTTTCGATGGTGCAATCTTCAAACCATGCGATACTTGGGCCGAAGATGAAGTCCGTCGTTCCGCAGATATAACAGCCTTTGAACCAGAGTCTTGTGCCAGCCACACCTGTGTAGATGGTATCCTGATGGCCGATGATGCGGCAGTTAATGACTTGGATGCGATCGCCTTCTGTATGCAGCGATACTGCTTGACCCAGACGTGCAGAATTATTCTCGATGGTCAGGTTCTTCAGGGTGATATCGTTGCCCTCAATCTTCAGGGTATAAGTACGGAAGGTGCCCATTGCCTGAAGGCGGGGCTCTGCTGTGCCTAAGAGCACTTTGATGTTTGCGTGGTCGTCGTAGGTGATGATGGTCTGCTCGGCATCCTCGCCACAGAGCTCGATGTTCTGCAGCCATGAAGGGATGATAAGCTTCTCCTTATACGTACCTTTCTTAATATAGATGACCTTATGGTAGTCCATAAAGGCTCGGCACACCTCGATGGCTTCGTCAACCGTGCGGAATTCGCCCGTGCCGTCTCTGGCTACGACGATGGTGTCTGGGTTGTCATACTTCCCTGCGGCTTGCGCTTCGCTAAATGATGAATGAAAAATGATGAATGATAAACATATCATCGTCATTCTTAGATTGTATTTAGTAATGATTGCCTTCATGCGTTCGTTAATTTATCATTCATCATTTTTCATTTATCATTTAGGGCGTAGCCCGCTAAAGAATTTCTGATATTTCCTTCAGGTCAGCGACAGATCTGAGGTTATTGACGATGGTCTTCACATCATCACGGTCGTGAACGCGCAGTTCGATACTGCCGTCGAAGATGCCGTCCTCGCAGGTGATGATGACCTTATGGATGTTCACGTTCATCTGCGAAGAAATGATCTGGGTGATCTCATTCAGCAGTCCCACACGGTCGATGCCTCCTAATCGCAGAGTGGCGTCAAAGAAGAGAATCTTGTGCATATCCCACTTGATGTCAAGGATACGGTTACCGAAGCTGGTCTTGAGTTTGGCAGCCACAGGGCAATTGCGCTTGTGGATCTCTATCTGGTTCTTGTTGTTGATATAGCCCAGGGCATCATCGCCAGGAATGGGATGACAACAATTGGCGAACTTATACTGATTGATGTTCTCTTCACTGATATAGATAGGTTTCTTGCGATTAAACTTCTCCGGCACGATGAAAAGCTCCTGTTTGGGCTCCTCTTCTTTCTTTTTCTTTCCGACGAAGGGCACATACTTGAGCCAGCCGCTGCTCTCCGCAATCTTGTTCTTGCCGCTGAGTTCGTCGAGGTCCTTGTCGCCTAAGATGACGATCTTCTCACCGAGGGCCTGATAAAATTCGTTACGCTTGCTGTAGGCATGGAACTCTGCCAGACGGTCTGCCAGCGCGAGGCTGGGTTCGTGGTGGTTTTTCTCGAGGAAGGCATTCAGGATTTCCTCGCCTCTGCGCTGCACTTCTCTGTTGTCGCGGCGCAGGATGGCTTGGATCTTCGCCTTTGCCTTTGCTGTGGAAACGAAGTTGATCCACGCAGGACTGACGTGCTGCGACTTAGATGTAAGGATTTCCACCTGATCACCGCTCTGCAGTTTATGGCTCAGGGGCACCAGCTTATGGTTCACCTTCGCTCCGATGCAATGGCTGCCGAGGAAAGTGTGGATGGAGAAGGCGAAGTCGAGGGCCGTACAGTCGGCAGGCAGCGTGCGGATCTCTCCCTTTGGCGTGAATACGAATATCTCGCTGGCAAAGAGGTTCAGTTTGATGGTGTCGAGGAAGTCCATCGCATCCGGCTGGGGGTCGTCGAGGATTTCCTTGATGGTGCGCAGCCAGTCGTTGAGTTCGTTCTCGTCCTCCGTGTATTCCTCTTCCACGCCGTCCTTGTATTTCCAATGGGCGGCAAAACCCTGCTCTGCCACCTCATCCATACGGTCTGAGCGTATCTGCACCTCTATCCATCGGCCTTGTTTAGACATCAATGTGACGTGCAGGGCCTGATAACCATTGGCCTTGGGCTGTGAGAGCCAGTCGCGCAGACGGTCCGGATGTGACTTGTAGATTTGTGAGATGGCTACATAGATCTTGAAGCACTCGTTGATCTCCTCTTCCCTGACCTTTGGCGTGAAGATGATACGCACGGCCAGGATATCATAGATCTCCTCGAAGGTGACATGTTTATTCTGCATCTTGTTCCAGATGGAGAAGGGGGTCTTCACGCGTTCCTTAATCTCATACTGGATGCCCATCTTCTCCAGAGAGGCCTTGATGGGGGCCGTGAACTGGTCGAAGAGTTCGTGACGGGAGGCGTGGGTCGATTCCAACTTGGCCTCGATATTGGCATATTCGTCAGGATGCTCGAACTTGAAGCTGAGATTCTCCAATTCTGATTTGATCTTGTTCAGTCCCAGACGATTGGCCAAAGGTGCATAGATATAGAGCGTCTCACCTGCAATCTTGTATTGTTTGTTGGCAGGCTGGGAGTCCAGGGTACGCATATTATGCAGACGGTCACATATCTTGATGAGAATCACGCGGATATCGTCGCTCATCGTCAGCAGCAGCTTCTTGAAGTTCTCTGCCTGGGCTGAGGCCTGTTCACCGAAGATACCGCCACTGATCTTCGTCAGTCCGTCGACAATCTGTGCAATCTTCGAACCGAAGATGTTTTCGATATCCTCTACGGTATAGTCCGTGTCTTCCACGACATCGTGCAGCAAGGCCGAACAGATACTCGTCGAACCCAGTCCAATCTCCGAACATGCAATCTGTGCGACGGCGATGGGGTGCATGATATATGGCTCGCCAGAGAGGCGACGAACCCCTTTGTGAGCCTGACGGGCGAAGTTGAAGGCCTTGGTGATCAGGTCTACTTTCTTGCGATGGCGCGACTTTAAATAGTCGTTCAACAGTTTCTCGAACGCCTCGTTGATGATCTTGTCATCAGCCTCTTCCTGTAGTCTAAGATCTTCCTCTGACATAAGCTTTCACCCTTTCACTTTTCACATCTCACTTCTCATTTTTCACTTCTCACTTGACTCTCAGCTTCTTTCCGGCACGGATGTTATTGCCCTTGATACCGTTCAGCTGGCGGAGCTTGGCAACGGTGGTGCCATGGCGCTTGGCGATCTGTGACAAAGTCTGTCCACGCTGGATGGTCACAGAACTGCTGCCTCTCGACCTTGACGATCTTGTTGCCCTGGCTCCACGACGCGAGTTGCGTGCCGCACGGCGGCTGTAACGCCCATTCCTCCGGCTATACGAACCACGTTTGCGGGAGAAGGTGGGCACATCATCATTGACATCTACCACCAGACGTTTCGTCAGCAACTCACTGACACGGTAGTTATAGATCGAGTCTTCATTATCGATAAACTTACCCGTATCGGCCAGTGGCATACGGATGGCACAGGGCATTGTATTGCCTGGCACGACGTCACGGCGATATTCGGGATTCAGCGAGCGCAACAGGTCGGCATCCGTGCCGATGACGCCTGCAATCTGTTCCAGGTGTACATCACGGTGCACGATGACGGTGTCGCTCTGTGCCGGCAGACGGGTAGTCATCGGACAGATGAAGTGATCGCAATAATAAGTCATGATGTAATTGGCGGCGATGAAGGCGGGCACATAGCCGCGAGTCTCTGCCGGCAGATAGGGATAGATGTGCCAGTAATCCTTATTGATGGGCTGCGTCTCGCCCGTCTGTGCATTGGCCGTCTTGGCCGCATTAGCATTGGCGCGATGGATGGCCTTGTTGATGTTCTCCGGTCCGCAGTTATAGGCGGCAATCACCAGGTTCCAGTCCCCGAAGATCTTATATAGGTCACGCAGATAACGTGCAGCGGCATAAGACGACTTCACGGGATCACGACGCTCATCAACGAGTGAGTTGACTTCCAGGCCGTATTGTTTGCCTGTGCCCAGCATAAACTGCCAGAGTCCAGTGGCACCAGCCCGTGAGACAGCCTTTGGATTCAGGGCCGATTCGATGATGGGCAGGTATTTCAGTTCGAGGGGCAGCTGATAGGCCTCTAGGGCTTCTTCAAAGATGGGGAGGTAGAAGTTGGCTGCCCCCAGCATATAACTGACGGAATAGCGCAGTCGTCCGCTGTAACGGTCGATGAACCGTTGTACGATGTCATTATAGGCAAATTCCATCACCGATGGGATGCGGCTGAGACGTTCGATATACACCTCCTTCGGGAACGTGGGGTTCTCGTTCTTCATCTCGCAGTCGCCGGGCGACAGGTATGTTTTCGACGTATAGAGGTTAAGAAGACTGTCGAGGTCGTATGTCATAGCCTCAGGAAACTCGATGACTTCCTCGTTGCCCTCCTGGTCGGTGACGGCAAACTCGTCTTCGCTCAGTTCCTCAGCGTTTTCTTCATCGTCTTCTCCTTCCTCTTCATCTTCTTCGTCTTCGCTCTCTTCTTCTTCGAACTCTTCTTCTGTCGGAACGTCAGTGTTGACCACTTGGGCATTCAGGCCGAGGCTTCCTCCGAGGAAAGCGGCAACGAGGATGATCATCAGTTTTTTCTTCATTCTTTATCTGGTTTTGTTTTTTACCTTTTTACTTTTTTACCTTTTTACTTTTTTACCTTTAAAAGTTTAGGCTGCATTGCAGTCCTACCGACGACGCATCCAGCGGATTGCTGGAAGATCGGTTGTTGATAATCGTCGGCTCCACCCTCAGGCTCAGGTCGTCGGAGATGTCAAACACGGACAACTCTGCGTCCACGTAGGCATCGATGACCGACAGCGCATAGACTCCCAACATCACAAAGAAACTCAGGTCGCGCCAGCGTCTGTATTTGTCCTTTCGCTTCCTGAAGATGTCCTGATACCGCTTTTTGTCGGCATCTGTGGTGATCTTCATGCCCAGATGCAGGAACTGGTTGTAGCTCTGCGTGCTGGGGTCGTTGTCCATCAGGTCAATATAGGCCTGCGAGTAGTCCTTGTACATCGTATTGTTCCAGTTCATCGCATACATGCAGCCGATGAATCCACCATACACGAGCGGCAGTTTCCAATACTTGCGGTTGTAGATCTGTCCCCCTCCGGGGATGACGAGTGCGAGCCACAGGGCCCTCTTGGGATCTGGACGCCACGTAGACCAGTCTTGTTCCGTTTTCTTCTTCTTGCTGAAGGTCGTATCTACGACGACGGATAGACTGTCGAACTTGGTGACATTCAGGCTGTCGTCGGCGAAACGGTCCTGTGCCTTGGCCTGTTGACTCCCTGCAATCAGCAGGAGGCAGATTGTAATCAGTATATGTAATCTCTTACCTCTCACCTCTTACCTCTCACCTCTCAATCAGTTCTTGATCTTATCGATGATGTTCATCACGTGCTCCAGCTCGTCCTCGTTGGCGAACGGGATGCTGATCTTTCCCTTGCCCTGGGGCGAGCAGGTCATCTGCACCTTCACCTTGAAGAGGTCTGACAGGCGGTCACGCAGGATACTGTATTCCAGCGACAACTGCGAACTGGGCTTCTTGATGGTCTGGATGCTCTCGCCGTTCTTCAGCTTCTGCACCATCTCCTCCACCTTTCTGACGGAGTAGCCGTTACGCTGCACTTCCTTGAACAGCTTGAGCTGTGTCGACGGACTGTCGATGGCTAGCAGTGCACGGGCGTGACCCATGTCGATGTCTTTGTTCTTCAATGCGATCTGTATCTGTGCGGGCAGTTTCAGCAGACGCATATAGTTGGTGATCGACGTGCGGCTCTTGCCCACACGTGATGAGATCCGTTCCTGGGTCATACCCGTCGTCTCCGACAGATGCTGATAGGCCAGAGCAATCTCTATGGGGTTCAAGTCTTCGCGCTGGATGTTCTCCACGAGTGCCATCTCCATCACCTTCTCGTCTTCTGCCGTACGGATATAGGCAGGGACGGTGGTGAGGCCTGCCAGTGTGGCGGCTCTCCAACGACGCTCACCGGCAATGATCTGATATTCGTTCTCTCCCATCTGCCTGAGGGTGATGGGCGTGATGAGGCCGATCTCACGGATGCTGGCGGCCAGTTCGTTCAGCGCCGCTTCATCGAAGTCTGTTCGTGGTTGGTTGGGGTTGGGCGAGATCGTACTCAGGGCGATCTCATTCAGGTTGGACGAACCTTGGGCGTGGACATCACTCGTGTCTATCAGGGCGTCGAGTCCGCGACCCTTCCCTGTGCCGATGTTGTCCAGTCCGCGTCCGAGGACATTACGGTCGTATTTCTTCTTAACAGCCATAGTTACTTTTCACTTCTCACTTTTCACTTCTCACTTTTCACTTATTCTTCTGTATGATTTCACGTGCCAGGGCGAGGTGGTTCTTCGCGCCGGTGGAGTCTGCGTCGTAAAGGATCACGGGCAGGCCGTGGCTGGGGCTCTCCGACAGTTTCACGTTACGCTGGATGACGGTCTTGAACACCAGTTCCTGGAAGTGGCGCTTCACCTCGTCGTAGATCTGGTTGGCCAGTCTGAGGCGGCTGTCGTACATCGTCAGCAGGAAGCCTTCGATCTCCAGCTGCGGGTTCAGCTTGTTCTTGATGATCTTGATGGTGTTGAGCAGTTTGCTGATGCCTTCGAGGGCGAAGTACTCACACTGCACGGGGATGATCACCGAGTCGGCGGCGGTCAGCGCGTTGACGGTGATGAGGCCCAGCGATGGCGAGCAGTCGATGAGGATATAGTCGTAGTCGTTCTGTACGGGTGCAAGCACATTCTTCAATACTTTCTCTCTGTTATCCATGTTCAGCATCTCGATCTCTGCGCCCACCAGGTCAATATGGCTGGGGATGATGTCCAGCCCGTCGATGTCGGTCGTATAGATGGCATCCCTGACGTCAGCCTTGTTGATGATGCATTCGTAAATGGAGCTTTCCACTTCCGTGATGTCGACGCCCAGTCCGCTGGAGGCGTTGGCCTGCGGGTCTGCGTCTACTACCAAGACGGTCTTTTCCAACGTGGCGAGTGAGGCTGCCAGGTTAATGGTGGTTGTCGTCTTTCCCACGCCGCCCTTTTGGTTTGCTAATGCGATGATTTTTCCCATCTTAATTCTAATTATCCTAACTTTAATTGATATAAATAGAGAAATTTGGGCACAAAGTTACTAATTTCCGATGAGAAATCCCTTTCATTTAAACCTTTTTTCGTAATTTTGCAGTCAAATCATTGATATTTTATGGAAATTAAACGACCTTTACTACTTATTTCCAATGATGACGGCTATCAGGCGAAGGGTATCCGTCAGCTGGTGGAGATGATTTCCGACTATGGCGACATCATCGTCTGTGCCCCTGAAGATGCCCGCAGCGGCTTCTCCTGTGCCTTCTCCGCCACCACACCGTTGAGGCTGTATCTGCGGGAGAAGCGAGAAGGCGTCGAAATCTGGTCATGCAACGGCACGCCTGTCGATTGTGTGAAGATGGCCTTGTCGGAAATCTGTCCGCGAAGGCCTGATATGGTCATCGGCGGCATCAATCACGGCGACAACGCCTCCGTCAATGCCCATTACAGTGGTACGATGGGTGTCACCCTTGAAGGCTGTATGAAGTACATCCCCTCCGTAGCCTTTTCGCTTTGCGACCATCGCGACGATGCCGACTTCGAGCCCCTCCGTCCGCTCATCCGTGAGATCACGGCGATGGTGCTGGCCGAGGGCCTGCCCAAAGGCGTTTGTCTGAATGTGAACTTCCCGTTGTTAGAGGAAGGTAGGGATTTTAGGGGAGTTAGGGTGTGTAGGATGGGCTATGGCACCTGGGGCAACGAGGTGACAAAGTGTCATCATCCCCGTGGTTACGACTACTGGTGGATGGTGGGCCAATATCAGAACGATGAGCCCGATGCCGAGGACACCGACCGCTGGGCCCTCGACCATGGCTATGTCGCCATCACTCCCACCCAGATCGACCTCACCGCCCACTCCGCCATCGCCCAGTTCTCCGAATGGTTTACACGCCCCCTAAGTTAGGGGGCAACAGGGGTCTGAACAAGCGCAGATTCCTGATATGATGTTTAATGTAAATGGTTTGATAAACGCTTGTTCAGACCCCCATCCCCCTAACTTAGGGGGCTCGTAAAATGAAATATTATTTGATAGTCGGCGAAGCCTCTGGCGACCTCCATGCCTCCCACCTGATGCGCTCGTTGAAGGAAATTGACAACGAGGCTGACTTCCGCTTTTTCGGAGGCGACCTGATGACGGCCGTCGGTGGCACACGCGTCCGCCATTATCGCGACTTGGCCTATATGGGCTTGATTCCTGTACTGCTGCACCTTCCGACCATCCTGAAGAACATGAGGTTCTGCAAACAGGACATCCTGTCGTGGCAGCCTGATTGCGTCATCTTGGTGGACTATCCGGGCTTCAACCTGAAGATTGCCGAATATGTAAAATCGCGGACAAACATCCCCGTCTATTACTACATCTCCCCGAAGATCTGGGCTTGGAAGGAGCACCGCATCAAGAACATCCGTCGTGATGTCGACGAACTCTTCTCCATCCTCCCCTTCGAGGTGGATTTCTTTGAGAAGAAGCACCATTATCCCATCCACTATGTGGGTAATCCCACGGCGGATGAAGTGCGTTCGTATTTGGCTTCTTCCCCGCCAGCCGGCGGGGAAGATAAGCCAATCATCGCCCTCCTTGCCGGATCCCGCCGTCAGGAGATCAAAGACAACCTCCCTACGATGATCGAGGCCGTGAAGCCTTTAATGACCGACTATCGAGTCATCCTCGCCGGTGCCCCAGGTATCGATGCCGACTATTATGCCGCCTTCATCAAGGAGAGTGGGGTAGAGGTGGTCTATAACGAGACCTATCCGCTGCTGGCAAAGGCCCATGCCGCCCTCGTCACCAGCGGCACCGCCACCCTCGAAGCGGCCCTCTTCAATGTGCCGCAGGTGGTCTGCTACAAACTCCCCCTGCCCAAGATCGCCCCATACGTGAGGAAACGGCTCATCAAGGTGAAGTACGTCTCGCTCGTCAATCTCATTGCCGACCGCGAGGTGGTCACCGAGGTGCTCGACGAGGGCTATACCGCCTTCAATATCCGTCTCGAACTGGAACGAATCCTCTCCGGTCCCGACCGCGACCGTATGCTCGAGGGCTACGCTGAAGTCTCCCGCTGCCTCGGCTCCCAAAAAGCCCCCGACAACGCCGCCAAACTAATCGTGGAATTATTAAGGGAAAGAGGTAATGTCCTTTAACTTCCTTTTAACTTCCCTTTAACTTCCTTTTAACTTCCAAATAAAATTAAGAATATGAAAAAGATTTTTGTTTTCGCCCTGATGGCTGTAGCAGCTCTCACGGCCAACGCTCAGAACATCCAGTTGCACTACGACTTCGGCCGTAACATCTATCCCGATCAGGAGGCTGGACGTCAGAAAGTCACCGTCACCCTCGAGCAGTTCAAGGCCGACCCCTGGGGTTCATGGTATTACTTCGTCGATCTCGACCTCACGAGCAAGTTCTTCCGCAGCGCCTACACCGAGATCTCCCGTGAGTTCAAACTCGGCAAGGAGACTCCCTTCGCCGCCCACGTCGAGTACAATGGCGGTCTGGGCCGCGACGACATCCGCAGTTTCCAGCACGCCGCCCTCCTCGGTGGTGCCTACAACGGCCATAACGAAGACTTCTCGAAGACCTGGTCGGTGCAGCTGCTCTACAAGCGTTTCTTCAAGAGCTACGACTACACCTCGGCCTACAACAGTTTCCAGCTGACGGGTGTGTGGGGCTTGAACTTTGCCAATAAGAAGTGCACGTTCTCGGGCTTCATCGATTTCTGGCGCGGTGTGAACTGGCGCCCGGGCCACGAGAACCACGGTATGCTCGTCATTCTCACCGAGCCGCAGTTCTGGTACAATGTCACCGACCATTTCTCTTTCGGCTCCGAGGTGGAGATCAGCAACAACTTCATCTACAACACCTACGACGACCAGTCGTTCTTCGTCAATCCTACCGTCGCCCTGAAGTGGAACTTTTAGAATAAAGCCACAGATTACACCGATTCTCACAGAAGTAATGATTGACACAGAGAAAAATCTGTGATAATCTTTTTATCAGTGTGAATCTGTGAAATCTGTGGCTATTTATCTTATCACAGATTTTCCTTTGTGAAAATCTTCTGTGTCAATCATTACTTCTGTGTGAATCTGTGTAATCTGTGGCTATTTATCTCTTACGACAATCCTTCGATTTCTCCGTTCACGATAGTGATGCGCTCCGCCTGCGGACTCTTCGGCAGTCCCGGCATACGGAGCATGTCACCCGCGATGGCCACGATCATCTCCGAGCCGCAGTTCAGGATCACATCA
>JAEEPF010000094.1 GCA_016284635.1 Prevotella sp. | reverse complement strand
GCTCAATTCCTACTGCAACATAATCTGAGCCGAGACTTGTCCAAGGAGTTCCTACTTCTGTACCATCATTCTGGAAAACCCGAAATAAATCTCTACCTAAACGAATATCATCAAAGATGATTAATTCTTTGTCGCTATTATTTGTAATAATCAATTCAAAGCATATATCCTCTCCGTATTCAAACGCTGTGGTTGGGACGTTTTTATCATTTAACAGAGAGAAACTGATTTGTATTTTATCATACGCTTCATCAGTTTTAATTATGTCACCTTTGGAAAGATTAGAATCAATCTCATCAGAATTGCTACATGCGCTGAACATGCCTGCCGATAGTAGCACACTCACCATTAAAAACAATTTCTTACTCATACTCATACATTTAATTAGAAACAGTCAACTACGAATTTACTTTGTTCTATCTATACAATGACAAAAGTTCAGAAATCTTGTAAGGAATGGAGATAATTTAACAATGTTTCACTTAATCACCCTTATAATTACCAATAAAGAAGATGGCACCTGTTGATTTCTCGCTGATGACATAGATGAACGGACGGGTAGCGTGGAACTCTGCGCGTTCGGCAGGCGCAGGCACACATTCCGTAACCAGATCTGTCGTAGTGACTACTGCAGCAACCGTACCCTCTTCATCCACCTTGATCTTGCTGGACTGCTTGCAGAAGCCTATGTATGTGGGTACATTACAGAAATCCGGGAACTCTGCCTGGCTGGTAAAAGCCTTTGGCATGCCCAGATCCGACAGGACCTCATTAAGGCAGACTTCTGTGGTGGTCTCAAACTTTGGCATTTTCACGTCGACCAGTGCCTCGCTGAGGGCTGTCGTCAGTTCTGCCCATTCCTCAGCCGTCATAATTTTTAATATGTCTGACAGGCTCTTTTCTACTCGTGGAAGGAGAATGGTCATCGAATAGGCGCCGTTGCCGTATGGCATTCTCAGGGCCTGAAGGTCTTCACTCTCTGCATAGTCGAACATTCGCATGCAGTTCATCATATCAACCAGGTTCTTTCCTCCAAAGAATACTTCCTTTTTTGTCTGGCCCTTGTCAAATGGTGCAGCCCACTCCCCCTTGAAATAAATGGCATTCAGCAGATAGCTGACCGTTGACGGATCGATTTCATTAAGCACATTCCCGATGATCCCTTCAGTATGGTCACTTGCCCAGCGATTGATAGTGCCCAGGGTGCTGGGATTGCTGAAGTCGAGTCTCTCAGGAGAAGCCTGATAATACTCCCTCACCTTCTGCACAAAGGCGGGCTGGAGTTCATAATCCTTGTTCACATAGATGTTGTTGGCAATCATCAGCTTCGATTTCCTGTCGAGGGTCATGGCTTCATCCAGCAACTTCTTGCAAAAAGCGTTCACGCCGTCGGCATCGTCGCCTTTGAACCCTAAGACCTCATTGATCTGTGCCTTTGTCTCTCCTGCGGCTCCATTGTTCAGCATACCGAGGGCATAGACCACACTGACGGGAGATACCATCATACTCTTGTCTCCCTGCAAGGCATCAAACAGCCTGAAGGCAAAGCCGTTGCTTTGACTGACCAACGTCTGTTCAGCCCTGGTAAGAGAGACGTCCTTACGTTCATTATTTACGGCCGACGTATCATCGTCGTTGTTGCAGGAACTGAACATCCCAAGCGAGAGCAGCATGCTCATCATCAAAAATACTTTCTTCATCATCGCCATTTTTAGTTGTTTATTGAATCCATTTTGAGGCCTCCCTCTATTTATTATAACTATCGAGAGTTGGAAATACTGCATGGGGCAAGCGTTTTTTATACTATTTTAACGCAAAGTTTTGCCTTCTCGTTCGTTATTATAATAGAGGGATGACTCAACTTGATCATAAAATAATAGATTGATATGAATAGAAAGAAACATTTGAAATGGATGGCCAGCCTGCTGATAGTAATGCTGGCTGGGGCTTGCTCGACAGGCGAGGATGAGGAGATGCTTGTGGAACAATCAATAAATATACCGGATAGGGATAATGCCTCCACAAGTGTCCCGAAACTTATGTATCGGTTCCGTGGAATCTGGACGGTCGATGAAGTATCAGCAGATACTACAACTGTTCGTGTTGCTACTGCTCAACCGAGGAGCTCTGTGGAATTCCATGGATTTCCCATCAAGGAGATGATGAAAAGGATGCTCCCTAAGGTGAAAGTTGCTAAAATAACCGATTACGAAATGGATGAATTGGGTTGGCTGCCTGATGATGAGGTTTTATACTCGAATATGCTGTCAAAATATGAGGATGCCCTTACTCAATGCTTGCAGAGTGGTGTTGGACAAACCATCAGATGTGTTGGTATGTCAGAAAAAAGCCTTTATCTTGAGTTTACACAAACAGAGCTTTACCTTCCTTTTGTCGTCACAACAGATGAAGGACAGTTGATTCCCGTGACGGCGGTGATACAACCAAGCATGTCGAAGTCTGTCCTCAATGTGGATGGCTCGCTATTTACTTGTACGCTGATGGTGACGAAGGTGGAATATACGGAGATCTCAGAGTATGATGAGGTTGTCTGGGAAGCGAAACTCGAGCCGGAGATAAGACTGAAATATACAAGTATCAAGCAAATAGACCGCTCTTCCAGTGGAAACTGAGCAGGAACTGCTGACCGCCATCAAAGCCGGAGACCGCCAAGCGATGAAGCGGCTCTATGAGCGCTATCTGGGATATGCCATGTCCATAGGACTGAGGTATATCCCAAACGAGGAAGATGCGGAAGACGTGGTGCAGGACAGTTTTATCAAGATACTGACCTCCATCCATGACTTTGAGTTTCACGGTGAGGGCTCGCTGACATCGTGGATCGGCAGGACGGTCGCCAACAAGGCTTTTGACTTCGTGAGGAGGTCAGAAATCATCAGTTTCACAAGCACCATTCCGGATGTGCCTGACGAGGAGCCGGAACTGGAACGGATTCCGCCTGAAGTGCTCACCAGGATGATCTCACAGATGCCATCGGGCTATCGTCTGGCACTCAACCTCTCTATTTTCGAGCATTGCTCACACAGTGAAATCGCCCGCAGGCTGGGCATCACGGAGAAAACATCAGCCTCCCAACTGTCAAGAGCCAAGCAGATACTGATTAAGAAGATGAAGGATTACATTAAACGACACAGGATATGAAGCAAGACCAATGGGCCGAAAGGCTTGAAAAGCATATAGCGAACCACCGCGAGATGCCGAAGCGCGACTTGTGGGAGGGTATTGAGGCTGCGCTCGACAAGCGGGCAAGGCGGCAGGCAAGACTCGTGGCGTTCAGACGATGGTGCATTGCAGCAGTTCTCGTGGGTCTGATGGCTGGGGGAGCTTATATGTTTTGGAATCGAGAGGCTGGTGGAGTTGAGGATATGTTCAGCGCCCCAGCGAAGGTCATCGCTTCAAATGATAAGCCTGCGTTGAAGAAAGTGGAGGACACATCGAAGAAGGTGGAAGACTTTATGAGGAAAGAAGAGGACGCATCGAGGAAAGTGGTGGGCTCATTAAGAAAAGAAGAGAACCCATCGAGGAAAGAGGAAGGCTCTTTAAAGAAAGAGGAAGGCTCTTCGAAGACGGAGGAGTATGAGGTGAGGTGCGAGAATACTCCTACAATAAATAAGGATGAAACTATTCTCCCTCCACTCTCCTCCCTCCTCCCTCCTCGAAACAACACCCCTCGCCGTCTGTCAATGTCCCTCTACGCCTCAGGTGGCACGAACGGCTATAAGGGCAGAAACGGAGTGCTGATGAGTCCGTCGTATTTGCAGCAGTTCACCATGACACGTGCTGCGGATAGCAAAGTCTATCTGACTGGCTATGAGGAACGTCAGAACCACGACTTCCCATTGTCGTTCGGACTCACTTTCAGTTATCCGCTTACCAACAGGCTTGCCGTCAGTACGGGTGTGGTCTATACCAAACTGAACTCAGACTTCCTCACGCTGATGTTGAGTCAACAGATCAAACGTCATCAGTCGCTCCATTACATCGGCATCCCCTTGAATCTGCAATATGCCCTTTGGCATTGGCGCGGGCTGAGTGTCTATCTCTCGGCTGGCGGGCAGGTGGATTGGAATGTCAAGGCCGAGGCTAATACCGACGGTGTGGATCAGGAGATGAATAAGGACTGGGCGCAGTGGTCAGTAGGTGGCAGTCTGGGTGTGCAGTATGATTTCATCCCGCAGATAGGGCTTTATGTCGAACCTGGCATCCGTCATTATTTCGATAACGGCAGCCACGTCAGCAACTTCTTCAAAGACAAACCCACGGACTTCAACCTTCAGTTAGGGCTTAGATTCCATTTCTGATGCCTTCCTCGACAGTAAGGAACGGAAATAAGTCATGGAGTTTTTATGCCCATTAGGAATATTTAACGTTTTCGCAGGCAGTATTTTCGCTGTTTCGGTGTTTATATAGCAGAAAACGTTTAATTTTGCAAGCATGATGAAGAAAAGTAGTTTATGGGTAGCCATCGCCCTGATGATGGCTATGACAACAGTAGGATGCAGCAAGGATGATGACACTATTACCAACGTGTCGCAGCCTGACGTGGAAACACCGGCAGATCCGGAAAAGCCTGCGGAGTCCGAAGAGCCCCAAGTGCCCAATCCCGAAGACCTCCTGCTGACACGCAGCGAGCTCGACATGGTGCAGCAGAGCAATGACTTCGCCTTCAACCTATTCCGTGAGGTCACAGCAGAATACGGTTTCGTAAGCCCTCGTGGATGCATACCGCCAGAAGACTACGACCTGAGGGTGGCAATAGGCAACAACATTCTCTCCCCCATCAGCATCATCTACGCCCTCGGCATGCTGAACAACGGTGCTACGGGCGAGACACAGCAACAGATTAATAAGGTATTAGGCTTTGCCGACACAGGGGCTGAGGGCATCAATGCGTTCTGTAGGAAGATGCTCTCCAGGGCTGTCTGTCTCGACCCTGACACGAAACTGAACATCGCCAACAACATCTATTTCAACAGCAGCAAGGGCCTGACACTGAACCCGGTCTTCCTGCAGTTAGCAAAGGAGAACTACGAGGCTGAGCCAGACATCCGCGACTTCCACGACGGCCTGACTATGGACGTCATCAACCAATGGTGCAGCGACCACACGGAGAAGATGATCGAGAAGGTGCTCGACGAGGACAGTTTCAATCCCTCAATTGTGAGCTACCTGCTGAATGCCATCTATTTCAAGGGTAACTGGGTGACGAAGTTTGAGGAGGAGAATACGGTGGAAGAACCCTTCGGAGAGGCTGCAGATTTCGGCCAGTACGGCGACCTGCGACCGATAGTGCCGATGATGCATCAGACGGGGTCTTACCTATACTGGGAGAACGATCTGTGCCAGGCCGTCATGCTACCTTACGGCAACGAGTCGTTCGTGATCAATATCCTGCTGCCTCGCGAGGGAAAGAGAATCTACGACGTGTTGGAGACGCTGACTTCCAGCAGTTGGACGGAACAATACGTTTGGAGAGGCGAATCAGCCATCGTCGACCTGAAGCTGCCCCGCTTTGAGGCAGATACGGACCTCAACCTCAAGGGCATCATGTCGCGCCTCGGCATGCCCAAGGCCTTTACGGTCGCAGCTGAATTTCCCAACTTCTGCGATACTGAGACCTATATCGACCTGATGAAACAGGTAGCGAAGATCAAAGTCAACGAGAGTGGCACCGAGGCAGCCGCCGTAACCATCATAGGCATGGATTTAGCTGCAGGTCCGGAAGAAACCGAGCCCCGCCATGTGACATTCCACGCCACACGCCCGTTCCTCTATGTCATCAGAGACCAGACCTCAGGTGCCATCCTCTTTATCGGACAATATACGGGAATAGAATCATAAAGTGCACCATATAGGGTACAGCAACGACGAGCAACGCTTGGCAGAGCAGATTCGACGCGGTGACAACGCGGCGATGCGGGTGTTCTGTTCCCTGTATGTTTCCCACCTGAAGGCTATCTGCACACGCTATGTCACTGACAGCGAGGATGCCAGCGACGTGCTGCAGGAGACACTCATCAGCATCGTCACCCACATCAGCGATTTCCACTATTTAGGGCAAGGGTCGCTGAAGGCTTGGGCCACGAGGATCGCCGTCAACGAGTCGCTGAACTACATCAGGCGCAACCGTCGCCAAGAGTTGACACTCCAGGAACAATATATCGACGACATCGCTGAAGAAGAAGAAGATCCGCCCATCGAGGACATACCGCCCGAAGTGATCCAACAGATGGTGAGGCAACTACCTACGGGCTACAGGACGGTGTTCAACCTCTACGTGTTCGAGGACAAGAGCCATCAGGAGATAGCCCAGCTGTTAGGCACCAGCGTCAAGACCTCAATCTCTCAACTCCACAAGGCCAAGAACTTGTTAGCACAAATGATTCAGACCTATCACGACAATAAACGTAACGCACGATGAAAGAAGAATGGAGAAAGCAGATGCAACGTAAGATGGCAGACTACGAGGAGTCTGACATCAACTTGTCGTGGTCTGAGATTGATAAGGCGTTAGAGGCGAACAGACAGAAGGCGAAGGCATCCACCAAAGTCAAGACCACCCCTCTGTGGTTCCGTCGTTTCGTCGCTGCTGCCGCCATCCTCCTTTTGGCGGGTGTCGGATTCTGGAAACTGCAACTTCATACCCCTAAGGACGTTTCCTTGGCAATGGCTCCTGGGAACGCTTCTATGACTATAGTTCCTGAGGACGCTTCTTCGACACCTCCGCACCCCATACAGGGGAATATTCCGCCTCATCGCCAGCCCTTAAGAACTTCCATAACGACAATCGCTCAGACTGTGGCTGCGTCTGCCTTAACTGAGACAACAGGCGAAGAACCTCAGCCAATAGGTCAGGCAACAAACGAACCAACTGACAAAGACGCCAACAAGTCTTCAAATCAGTCTTCAGACGAAGCCACAATCAGCAAGCCCCAGCCTCGTCCCACCGTCATCTATCCTTATGAACTTCGCCCCAAAACCTCCTCCCCAAGCAGACTCACGGCCAGGGTCTATTTCTCTAACGCAACGGCTGGCTACAGCAATCAGATATCCACCACTCAGCAGGTTCCCATCTCCTCCGATCCAATAAATCCAGGCCCAGCCATACCTCCGTCACCTACCGACAGTTATAATTGGGCGAATGAAACCGATGGTGAAACCGTCTCTGATGGAGACGGCATTGACGAGAGCCATTCATCCGATGATGAGTCTGGCAACAACCAACAGGAGAGCAATACCCGTCAGGGCGAAACCCAGCAATACCGAACCCAGCAGACCAGCGAGACCACCCGCCATCACCAGCCCGTCCGCTTCGGTTTCTCCCTGCGCTACCGCCTCAACGACAGGTGGAGCATCGAGAGCGGTCTAACCTATACCCGTCTGTCTGCCGACTTCACCAAGACCGTCGATGACAAGTCCGTCACCACAGAACAGCATCTGAACTACATCGGCATCCCCGTCACGGCCTCCTACCTGCTTTGGGGAAGCCGCTACGTAAACATCTATCTGTCGGCTGGTGCAATGGTAGAAAAGATGATCAGTGGTTCGCGGACGGCTGCCGGAGTGACCAATAGCGTCAGTATCCATCCCCTGCAGTTCTCGGTCAACGGAGCCGCTGGGGCAGAGTTCCGTTTCACTCCCCAGTTCAGCCTCTACGCAGAACCAGGCCTTGGCTATTGGTTCGACAACGGCAGCGACATCCCCACCTACTATCAGGAGAAGCCCCTCAGTTTCAGTCTCAGTCTCGGCCTCCGACTCAGTCTATGGGATAACAATTGAGCGACATAACAGGCATCAGCGAAAATATCTATCCAAATATTTGGTAGATTGCGCGGTTATTCGTATCTTTGCCTCCACTAACAGACAAAGGTATTCAGAAGCAAGCAGATATGAAGAAGATATTCATCCGAATCATTGTCCTCACCGTGGTGGTGATGATGGCTAACGGAGCAAAGGCGCAGCAACTCACGGAGCAGCAGGCAAAGGAACGGGCGATGCGCTATCTTGACACCCACGAAAAGGAAATCGTCAGCCGAAGCAAAGGTCTCGTCAGAGCCGGGAATCCCTCGGACAAAGAGCGCTTCATTTCCGCCAAAGTGGAAGCTAAGAGCATCTACGCCTTCAACTGCGATGGCGGCGGCTACGTGATTGCCTCTGCCGACAGCAGGGCGCTGCCCGTGTTGGGATATAGCGACACGGGAAGCATCGAGTGGGAGCGGATGCCGGAGAATATGCGCGTCTGGCTCAGACTGTACGACGAGGCCATTGCCACGCTGGGCAACCGTCAGGACTTCAAGGACGGGGACATAACCGACCCCGCGAGCCACAGCGGCACACTACGACAGACAAGGACTATCGAACGTGCTCCCATCGAGCCGCTGATTAAGACGAACTGGTATCAGATCGTACCTTATTACAACGAATGTCCGCTCTACGACGGTGCCGACAGCAGCCTGGCGGGTAAGCGGTGTATGACGGGTTGCACGCCTACAGCAACAGCTCAGGTAATGAACTACTACCAGTGGCCAAAGGCGATAACCGACAGCCTTCCTGGCTACGACATCGAGACAGCCTACAAGGACGAGAAGAAGGTGTGGCATATCGACGCCCTTCCGCCCGTCACCTTCGCCTGGGAGGATATGCTCGACTGCTATCTGGAGCCGCGCGACGGGAGTTGGCAGCCCAAGGAGATCCTCGGCACAGAGGCCCAGCAGCAGGCCGTCGCTACGCTGATGCGCTACTGCGGCCAGGCCATGAAGACGACATACAGCCCTGCCGGTTCTGCAACCTCGACAGATGCCCAGTATACGGCACTCGTCAAAGACTTCGGCTATACCGCTGCCACCCAGATCAATTTCCGCACGCTCTATACCATCGACGAGTGGGAGGACATCATCTACGGTGAGCTGGCCGCCAGCAGGCCCGTGCTCTACAATGGCTACTCTGAGTCGGAGGGGCACTCATTCATCTGCGACGGCTACGACGGCGACGGTCTGTTCCACATCAACTGGGGATGGGGCGGTAAGGATGACGGCTACTTCTCGCTCTCCGTGCTCAACCCCCACAACAACACCAGCGTCGGCGCAGGATCGAGCGGCATCGGATTCAGCATCAATCACGGTGCCATCATCTACCTCGATCCGATGATGGATCCGCAGCCCAGCCCCGACGAAGGGAAACCAGAACTCTTCCAGTATGAGATGTCGCTGGAGGATGACCACACGGTGAGATTCACCTTCGGCTATCGCAAAGACGACGCCGGAACCGCTGCCGTAGACAATGCCCTAGGCATACGCAACGACGACGGAGAATGGACACCTGCATTCATGGGCGACCTCAACGACAGCATCATCTACTCCAGCAACTACATGCTGGTGGAGGTGGACTCTATGGCCTTCCAGCCCGGCGACTCGCTCAGGCTCTACCCGATGCTTCGTTTCCGCCACGGCGACAACACCCAGTGGCAGATGATTCCCCCAGAGGAATACAGCCTCGTGGCAGGGCGCACGGAGGAGGGGACTTTCTATCTCCGGATCCTGCTGAACGAGTGCGAAGGTCTGGAATGTATAGGCGGAGCGATTACCAAGGGGGCGGGCGTTGTCGGCGAACGCAGCGATGTGACCGTCACCGTCCGCAATCACAACCCAAAAGACTATGTCGGAGAACTCTATCTCGTACCATATTATGATAATGATGAGGAGGGCGACAAGATGCTGTGTGGTGCTTATCTCAGGGCAGAAAAGGAGAGTGGCGTTACTTTCTCGTTCGTGCCCCGCCACGAGGGACTTGTCAGCCTGATACTCAAATCCCCCTCGGGCTATCCGCTCGGCTCATTCACCTTGGAGGCACATGAGGCCACGGGAATCGAAGGAGTCAGGAGTAAGAAGAGAAGGAGTATGGAGTCCATACTCCTGCCTAAGGGCATCTACATCCAAGACGGAAAGAAATACATCCGGAAATAGGAGAACGTGTCATCATAAAATGCCTACGGATTATACGGATTATACAGATTAAGCAATTACTGATTATCAGCAAGTTAAAATCCGTATAATCCGTACAATCCGTAGGAAAATAAGAAAAGAGGCTGTTCCAAGACTGCCTCCTATGACTATTCTTCCCAGCGGAAGACGGCACCGTTGCGGCGGGCGGGGTCGGCACCAGTGAAGTCCATCGAATAGGGACTGCCCGTGGTGGGACTCTTGCCTATGTAACGATGGGTACGCATCGACATGAGCATGAACTCGCGGTTAAGATAGTCCTGCCACATGAAGACCTCAGCCTTCGATTCGTCATTGGTCAGACGGACATCACCAGCAATGCCATAGCCGGAGCAGAAGACATAACGCCCGTCCTCACATTGGAGGATGACCTGACCATGACCCTTGTCGATGACATGGAAACGGGTCTGGGGACTCTTATTGGCAGCCTCTGTGTCGTAAAGCAGTCCGTGGGTGGTCGCGATGGCAGGCTTGCCTGTAGCCAGATTGACGATACGGACGGTCTTGCCGAGCGGGATGTTCTGACTGCGGTCTGCCAGAGGCTCCTCGACGGTGAAATTGTCGAATTCGGCATAGCCGCCTTTCAGGCCCTTGTGGTTGAAGGCAAAGAGGGCGTGGCGCGAACCCTGGAAGGAGATGAGCTGATAGCTCAGGGGCATCTCACGACCCAGCTGCTGATACTGCGTGCCGTCAAGTGAGTATTCGTAGTGGGCACGGTCGTTGTCGTAGTCGCCCACCATGCGGAGGTAGAGTTTAGAGGTGAGTGGTGAGAGGTGAGAGGTGAGAGAAATATCTGTGGTGTCGTTGGTGGCCTGCTCGAAGCAGCGTAAAGTATAAACTTCTTCACCTTTTGACCCTTTCACCTTTCCATCTTTAACAATGCCGATCCAGGAGCAGGGCACGTTGATGTTGCCCAAGCCAGCGACGTCGCCGTCCTTCATGCCTTTCGTATAAAGCTCGACAGTGACAATGCTCTTGGGGCCGATGACGCGCTGGGTAAGGGTGTTACGGGCCCACATCAGCTGTTCGGCGGGCATCGACTGGAGGCGCAGACGGCCGTTCTTCAGGCTCCATTTGCTGTCGTCGGGGTTGTGGTTCCACTGCCAGATGGGCTTGAGGGATTTATCGGTGGCGCGGTGGTGCGAAGGTGCGGTGGCGCGAGAATACTCAAAATCATCACAGCGGTTGTATGGGGCAAAAGAGGTATTCTCGTATCCTCGTACCCCCGTACCTCCGTTCCCCCGAATATTCGGTTTGAGCCAAGTACGTGGGGCACGGCCAAGGTTGCCTTCGAGGCCGAGCATGGGCCAGCCGTCTTTCCAGGTGATGGGCGCAAGGGTGACGGTGCGGCCGATGCTGTGGAAGTCCATCATCAGCAGCGCCCACCACTGTCCGCTCTGATCCTCGACGATGCCACCCTGATGGATGTTGGTGCAGGCCGTGGCATCACGATCCACCTCCGGAATGCCGAACTTCGTGCCGTCCTCGCCGATGCGGTATTTCACATCGCGAGGCACCTGGGTGAGCGGCGCAGCATGATAGCCGAAGGTCTCGTCGGCAGTGATGGTGATGGTCTCGTAGGGACCCCAGATGCTCTTGGAACGGGAGCAGAGGGTGCGGCCGTTGGGCATGTAGTCGGTAGAGATAAGGTAGTACATGCCACCTATCTTATACATGTGATGGCCCTCGCCGACGGCATTGCCCTCAGGGATGATGGTGCGCTCCGTCTCCTCGATGGGACCACTCATGTCGGGCTTCAGCTCCGTACACTTCACCTCGCCATAGCCGTGGATGGCGTAGATCTTACCGTCGTCGTCGAAGAGCACACTGAGGTCGTAGATACGTCCCTGCATGTTGTGGTGCTCCCACGGTCCGCGGATGTCCTTCGAGGTGTAGCATTGCAGACCCTTGCCGTTGATATTGGTGAACACATAGAACTGGCCGTTGGCATAGCGGATGGCCGGCGCCCAGACGCCCTGGCCGTAGATCTCCTGATGGTTCTTCAGCGAGAAGGCATCGTCAGCGAAGTCGAAGCGGTCGAAGCAATAACTAATGTTCTCCCAATTCACCAGATCCTTGGAATGGAGAATAACAAGCCCAGGCACGGTGTGCATCGTCGTGCCGGCGAGATAGTAGTCATCGCCCACACGGAGGATGTCGGGGTCGGAGAACTCGTCGTAGAAGAGCGGGTTTGTGTACGTGCCGTTACCATTGTCGGCCGTCCACGACCGCTGCTGGGCGTTCACCAAAAGCGAAAAGGTGAAAAGGTGAAAAAGTGAAATACCTATCACCAAGACCTTTGCCTTTACTAATCTTTTAGTCATCATTATTTCTTCTGTGATCATCTGTGTAATCTGTGGCTCTTTTTACCTTCACTTCAGCGTCGGCCAGCCATCAGGCGTCCAGGAGATAGGACGCTGGATGAGGATTGAAGCTCCCTGATGGGCGATGCTGTAGCCATGACAAATAAAGATATCCTGTCCGTCGAAGGTGTAGGCGGCACAGTGGCCGGCAGCCTCGAAGGCCTTCTTGTCGCCCTCGATGAAGATGTTGCCTCCTCCGTCACGCATATCGACACCCTTGCTGTCGAGATAAGGCCCTTCGACACTACGGCTGCGGCCTACGGCCACACGATAGGTGCTTTTGGCACCCTGACAGCAGTAGTCCCAAGAGACGAAGAGGTAATACCAGCCGTCGTGCTTGAAGATGAAGGGTGCTTCGATGGCGTTAGGTCCAGCATAGTCGGACGTAGGGTTCTTGGGGGGATTGGGATTCACGGGGAGGGCGTTCTTTGCCTTCGGATCCGAGAGATTGTAGCGACGGGCGATAGTGCGAGGCCTTACTGACTCCTGACTCCTGACTCCTGACTCCTTAGCTACATGCATCGTCGTGTCAAGGCGGGCCAGCTGGATGCCGTCCCAGAAAGAACCCCACACGAGCCAGGGCTGATCCTGATCGTCGATGACGAAGTTGGGGTCGATGGCGTTCCAGTTGTCGCGGCCTTCACGGGACGTGACGATGCAGCCCATGTCATCCCAGAGGCCAAAGGTCAAGGAACGGGTGGAGAGGAGTCCGATGGCAGAACCGTTGCGTCCGAAAGTGGAACAGCTATAGGCGAGCCACCAGCGGTCGTGCCATTTGATGACATCCGGCGCCCAGACGTGATGGGTGAAGCCGGGAACGGAGTCGTGGGCCCACTGGGGGATGACGGACATGACGGGAGTCGTCTTCACCGTCCAGGTCTTGCGGTCCTTGGAGGTCATGTGCTGAATACCCATGCCTGTGGCAAAGATATGCCAGGTGCTGTCTTCGTAGGCCATCACGGGGTCGTGGACCATCGGTGTGTCGGTTTGGAAGTCTTTTTGTTGGAAGCGGTGCGGCTGCCCTGCTGCCGTCATAGGCACAACAAGGGCTAACAGCGACCACAGTATTGTTTTCGCTTTCATAACGATTGTCATTAAAATAAGAAAAAAGGAAGGGGAGCGGGCTTCACTAAGTCCGCCCCCCTTGGTTGATTAACCAATCATGTGGAAAATGTAATCAAAACTTATTCAAATACGAGATGGCTGCCGTCGACCGTGAAGCGGAAGAACAGATTGCCATCGATAGGACTGATACCGAGGTAATCCTGATAATAGGTGTTACCATCGTTACCCTCCATGACGACCCTCACGTCGGCAGAGTCGCCAT
>JAEEPF010000281.1 GCA_016284635.1 Prevotella sp. | reverse complement strand
TCAAACTCCGCGCCGAACTCCTCATCGCTCTTCAGCGACTTCTGCAGATCCTGCGGCGACCAGATCTCGATGGTATCGTCCATACCGATGAACTGCAAGTCCTGCCCGATGCCTGCCGCCCGCTGGAGGCGCTTCGAGATCAGGAAACGGCCGTTGCCGTCGAGGGTAACGACCTCTGCCTCCGACACAAACTGACGGAACATCTGCTGATGCACCGGCTTCCAGGGGCGTAACTGCTCCTTCAGCATATCGAGCCGTGCGTTCCAGACACTTTCAGGATAAAGCACCAGACACGACTGGAACACATCCTTCCTCAGCACAAGGTTTTCCTCGCCAGATGCAGAGAGCACCTTGCGGAAAACAGCCGGCAGGAAAGCCCTTCCCTTTGCGTCTGTCTTTGCTTCAACATTTCCCAAAAAACGCATAAACCTTATTATATAATAGATTCGGTTACAAAATTACACATTTTTCCCCACTTCAATCCACTTTTCCCCACTTTTTTTCAAATTTAACTTTATTTTAATGATTTCGAGGGGTTGTGTGTACAAAATACATTTAAATATTTCATTTTTTCTTCAATTTATGCACACATTTAAAAGAAATGTGCTATTTTTGCAGACTGTTAGCGAAAATACAAATGGCAGCAATCACAGAAAAGACGATTGACATCGAAAAGATACTCAAATCGAAGATGGGCCCGAAGGCAAAGTTCGTGCCCGGATTCCTCGTGAGCTGGCTCAAGCGCATCGCCCATCAGGATCAGGTGAACGCCTATCTCTGGGAGAGCCGCGACAAGGTCGGCGTAGAATGGCTCGAAGACTGCATGCACTATCTCGACACCACGCTCGAGATTGAGGGCAAGGAGAACCTGCCCGATCCCAACGACGGCCGACTCTACACCTTCGTGAGCAACCATCCCCTCGGCGGCGAGGACGGTGTGGCCCTCGGCGCCATCATCGGCCGACACTACGACGGGCACTTCCGCTACCTCGTCAACGACCTGCTGATGAACCTCCCGGGACTCGCTCCCCTCTGCATCCCCATCAACAAGACCGGTAAACAGAGCCGCAACTTCCCCGCAATGGTCGAGGCCGGCTTCCAGAGCGACAACCACATGCTGATGTTCCCCGCAGGTCTCTGCTCCCGCAAGAAGGACGGCGTCATCAGCGACATCCCCTGGACGAAGACGTTCATCTCGAAGAGCGTCCAGTACCAGCGCGACGTCGTGCCCATCCACTTCGGTGGACAGAACTCCAACTTCTTCTACCGCCTGGCAAACTTCAGCGACCGCTTCCTGCCGTTCAACCTCGCTATGCTCTTCCTCGTCGACGAGATGTACAAGAACGTCCACAAGACCTTCCGCGTGGCCATCGGCAAGCCCATCCCCTGGCAGACCTTCGACAAGTCGCGCACACCCAAGGAATGGGCCCAGTACGTCCGCTCAGAGGTCTATAAATTGTAAATAAAGAATGGAAAGGAAGTTAAAAGGAAGTTATAAGGAAGTTAAAGGGACATTACTCATGTGCCTGCCTTCCTCCATCTCCGCAAAAGGAGAACCGCATAACTATTGTCCTTTTAACTCCCCTTTAACTTCCCTTTAACTCCCCTTTAACTTCTAAAAAAATGGAACAAGAGATCATCGCCCCCATCGACAAAGAAATCCTCAAACAGGAGCTGACCCCCGAACGCCAGCTCCGCATGACCAACAAGAGCCACAACGAGATCTACATCATCACCGCCCACAACGCACCGAACGTGATGAAGGAGATCGGACGTCTGCGCGAGATTGCATTCCGCGAAGCGGGAGGCGGCACAGGCAAGGCGATGGACATCGACGAGTTCGACACCTGCGAGAACTGCTACAAACAGCTCATCGTGTGGAACCCCGAGGCTGAGGAGATCATCGGCGGCTACCGCTACCTCGAAGGCACCAAGTGGGAGATCGACGAGAAGGGACAGCCCAAGCTCGCCACCAGCCACATGTTCCATTTCTCGGAGAAGTTCATCAAGGAGTACGCCCCCTACACCATCGAACTGGGCCGCTCGTTCGTCTCGCTGCCCTACCAGAGTTCCCGCATGGGCGCCAAGAGCCTCTTCGCCCTCGACAACCTATGGGACGGTCTGGGCGCACTCACAGTCATCCAGCCCAACGTGCGCTACTTCTTCGGCAAGTTCACGATGTATCCCTCCTATATCCGTCGCGGCCGCGATATGATCCTCTATTTCCTCCACAAGCACTTCGCCGACAAGGAGAACCTCATCGTACCGATGAAGCCGTTGGAGATCGAGGCCGACCCGAAGGAACTCGAGGCCCTCTTCTGCGAACCCGATTTCAAGGAAGACTACCGCATCCTCAACGCCGAGATCCGCAAACTGGGTTACAACATCCCGCCGCTGGTCAACGCCTACATGAGCCTTTCGCCCACGATGAAGCTCTTCGGCACCGCCATCAACTACGGCTTCGGCGACGTCGAGGAGACCGGCATCCTCATCGCCATCGAGGAGATCTTCGAGCAGAAGCGCGTCCGCCACATCGACTCCTTCATCAAGGAGCACCCCGA
>JAEEPF010000280.1 GCA_016284635.1 Prevotella sp. | reverse complement strand
CTATCGAGCGCTTCTCGGCCTCCGTCATCACCTTCGTCTTCTTCTCCAGACCGCCAATGATACGGTCTACGGCATCGAGGAAGTCCTGCTTCTTCACCGTCTGCGAGTTGTGACGGGCAGCAATCAGAGCCGCCTCGTTACAGACATTGGCGATATCGGCACCAGAGAAGCCTGGTGTCTGACGGGCGAGGAAGTCGATATCGACACTATCGTCGGTCTTCACAGGCTTCAGATGTACCTTGAACACCTCCTTGCGCTCATTGAGGTCAGGCAGGTCGACATGTATCTGACGATCGAAACGTCCTGCACGGAGCAGGGCTGAGTCGAGCATATCGGCACGGTTCGTGGCTGCAAGGATAATCACACCCGAGTTCGTGCCAAAGCCGTCCATCTCCGTCAGCAGGGCATTCAGCGTGTTCTCGCGCTCATCGTTGCCACCCATAGCGGGATTCTTCGAACGGGCACGACCTACGGCATCAATCTCATCGATGAAAATGATACAGGGCGACTTTGTCTTTGCCTGCTGGAACAGGTCACGAACACGAGAGGCACCCACGCCGACGAACATCTCCACGAAGTCGGAACCCGACATCGAGAAGAAAGGCACACCAGCCTCACCAGCCACAGCCTTGGCCAACAGCGTCTTACCCGTTCCCGGAGGGCCTACGAGCAGGGCGCCCTTAGGAATCTTTCCACCCAGTTCGGTATATTTCTGCGGATTCTTCAGGAAGTCCACAATCTCCTGAATCTCCTGCTTAGCACCAGCCTGTCCTGCCACGTCCTTGAACGTGATGCCCAAGTCGCCACCCTTCTCATACATCTTCGCCTTCGACTTGCCGACGCTGAACACATTACCGCCAGCGCCCATGCCGCCACCACCCATACGGCGCATGAAGAAAATCCACAGCGCTATGAGCAGGAAGATGGGGAACATGTTGTAGAAGATCATGTTCAGGAAGTCATTCTCCTTACGGTTCTCATAAGTGTAGTCACCCGTAAACGTCTTGGCCTCCTTGGCCTGATTAATATACTCCTCCACCTGGTCGATGCTTCCGAACTCCACTTCGACGTATGGATCCTTGCCCGTCTGCTGGGCACTCTGGTGGAACACGTCGCGGATATGCTCCGGCTTCACGTACATCTTCAGATTGCCCTGCGTCTTGTTGATCACAATCTTCGAGGCATAGCCGTGGTCGATCATCGACTTGAAGTCAGAATAGGTAGCTGTACGGCTGACGCTGCTATTCTGAGGTCCGCCACTTGAAAAATATAAGAGGCCCAATGCCAGGATGGCAATGGCATAGATCCAGTTCATATTGAACTTGGGCATGTTCATCTTCGGACCGTTTCCGTTCTTGTTTGGTGTATTATCCATCTAACTATTTACGATTTACATATTTACGATTTACGATTTATCTGTGATCATCCTCCTTCTGTGATCATCTGTGTCATCTGTGGCTCTTTCCTCTTTCCACTTTCCTCTTTCCACTAATCCACTAATCCAAATCCTCGATTCTCGTGAGTTCTGCGTCCTCCCAAAGGTGCTCCAGGTCGTAATACGCTCTCACATCTGGCAGGAAGATATGTACCAGCGCGTCGCCATAGTCCATTGCCACCCACTGGGCATTCTCCAGTCCCACCACATGCATGGGTTTCTCTTTCAGTCGCTCACGGCACATGTCACCCACCGACTCGCAGATGGCTTCCACCTGTGTGGGCGAATTGCCTTCACAGATAATGAAATAGTTGCTGATGGTGCCACCGATCTTCGTCAGGTCAGCCACGACGATGCTGCTGCCTTTTTTCTCTTGTATCGCTTCTGTTATGGTTTTTACCAGTTCGTTCATATATATTAATAATGTATTGAGTGTGCAAAGGTACAATAAAAAAGTGGAAAGTGGAGAGAGGAAAGAGGAAAAAGTGGAAAAATTGCACTTTTTTATAAATTTTCCTCTTAAAATTTTGTCAATTCAAGAAAAAGCACTACCTTTGCACCCGCAATTGAAGGAACAAGGGTGTTCTGAATGGCAATTGACATTGGGGTATGGTGTAATGGTAACACTACAGATTCTGGTCCTGTCATTCTTGGTTCGAGTCCGAGTACCCCAACAGATTAATCCGCTAAGTCACTGAAAATCAGTACTTAGCGGATTTCTTTTATCCTAAATTGGCGTGTTTTTGGCGTGCTAGTTATTGTTTTGGCGTTCCTTGACTCCTAATTTTGCAGTTTGCAATCTCAGAGTTTGCAGATAGTGGCTTTAATATTTGGGTATTCTGTACTCTCTGAGATTGAGCCAGACCATTAAGCCTATTGAACAAACAAAGAACAATAACACTAATAATGGAAACCACAGTCTCTCCCATAACACATCCCATAGGCATCTGTTGAATGCAGCATATATGGCATAACCTACACTGGTAATTGCCATTATAATCATTGCCCAGAAGTTCCACCAAGAAAGATAGATACCCTTGTTGTTAAGCACCTTCTTTAATTCCTCAGTCTTCTTGTCACATGTTCCAGTGAGTGATTTCATCGAAGATACGGTTTGCTTGTCTATG
>JAEEPF010000279.1 GCA_016284635.1 Prevotella sp. | reverse complement strand
TGCCGGCAGACTGATATCCGCCCGTGGCCTTTATGGCACCGCCATTGATCACGATGTTACCACAGGCATACTCGCTTCCACCACCTATACCGGCTCCATAGCCGTTGCTGCTGGCGTCGAGCGAACCTGTGCCCTTGATGGTGAGCGTCTTGCCTTGAGGCACATAGATGCCTGGGGCAAAACTGTAGAATCCCCTTACGACGTTCTCGCCTTCAAGTATGATGGTGGCATCGCCCTGACAGTTAATACCACCCCACATGTAGTCAACGTCGTCTGTGCCCAATATGGTAGCATCGCGCAGCGTCACAGTGGCACCGTCGGCAATGGAGATCATGCAGTTTTTTTCAAGTTTGCCGCTAACAACCATTCCGTCTTTTAACACCTTATTCTCCTCAATCCAGCCCAGATTGACGTTTTTAGCCTCGTATCGGGCCATGAAATTACGATCGTTCTCACCCATTGTCATGGTTGTGCCAGGCTCAATCGGGGCTCCCCAGTTTCCCATAATGCCATTATCATTAGCATCCGGTGTGCTTTCTAACCAGCATCTGAAGATATAGTCCGAAGGAGTGTCCACCGATAGAGGCAGAGTAAAGTCTTTGCCTTCTGCAACGGCAAACGTTGAAACCTCTGTATAATAGTGATTTTCGTCTAATGCATATAGATGAACTTGATGTGTCGGAAATCCCAAACCGCAAACACAATCTTTATAGTCAATGAAATTATGATCCTCTTCAAAATCACCGCACCACTGACAGGAACGTTGGTGCTTTTCGTTGTTCACAATGCTGTAAGTGGCTCCTGCATGTTTGCAAGGCTCGAACCTAAGCCTTACATATGATGATAAAGAGAGGCCTCTATAATGAGATGGAAGAAGACTTTCTTGGGAATTAGATACTTCAGCAACTGACATTCTGTCGCCTATGCTAATGTTCGCATAGTCCTCATCGTCCTCGCCGCCAATGGCACGCCTGATTTCTAAGCCGCCGTAGGCATCAACGGTGCCGCCGTTGATACTGATTGTGTTGTCCACATCGCCGTCCTCACCAGCGCCGATGCCCACACCATAGCCGTCACCACTTGCATAGACATCACCATCATTGATGACGATAGAGCCGCTATCACCGCTTTCTCCACCGCCGATGCCGGCAGCGCCTGTTCCACCGTAGGCTTTCACTGTGCCGCCAGTTATCCAGATGGCTCCGCCACGACCGTTAATTCCACCACCGATGCCGGCACCATACTCACCACCGTATGCTTCGATAGTACCGCCATAAATAAAGATATCGCCGCCGGTACCGTCTTGACAGCCGCCGATGCCGGCAGCTTCTTTACCGCCCTTGGCAACGATGGTACCGCCATTTATGTAAATGCTGCCGGCATGGTCGTCGTAATGGTTACTACCTATGCCTGCAGCATAACTACCGCCGTCGGCATAGATTGTGCCGCCATCAATGGTGATGGTGCGGCCATTAGAGCCAATACCGGCTGCTCCGCCAATACCCCGGGCATGAATTTCTCCACCCCCTATCCATACATCACCTTTTTCTGGGCAACCAATTCCGCCTTTGGTATACACAGTGCCGTCATAGATATAAATGTCATCTCCACCGCGGATAGCTGAATATAAATACTGAGTTCTATAAGTATAATTCTCAGCATGGATTTCACCGCCTTTGATTGTAATGATACCGCAGTCACCACCTCGACCCGCGCCGATGGCAGGCTGTCCTTTAGCCGTGATGTAACCACCTTTGATAGTGATATCACCACAGGAAGAAACAAAATCGGAACCTATACCTGTATTCTCATCCTTACCATCGACACTGATAGTGCCTGATTCAATGACGATGTTGCCACAGGGACTCAGCCTATATCCGTTGCCAATGCACGCACCTAAACCATTGTTTTTTACATCAAGCGATCCTGTACCTCTAATGGTGAGTGTCTTGCCCACAGGACCGGCCATAATGCCTGGATGATAATGACCAAATCCCTTCACGCTGTTTGCGCCCTCAAGCGTGATGGTGGCATCGCCCAGACAGGTGAGGCCAGCAAATGGATTGGTCCAATACGTTTCTTCAAAAATGAATCCTTCAGTTTTTTCTACACTGTATCCAGCAATTGTTGCGTCTCGAAGCGTAATAGAAGCTCCATCTGCAATGGAAATTTGGTAAGGTTGAGAAACGCCATTAAGCAAACCCGTCAGCACATCACCGTCCTGAGCCGTGTAGTCGCTGGTCAACGTCGAAAGGTCAACCACGTTCTGTGACCATGTCCCTTGTGCGACCGCGCACAGCAGGGCAAAAATAAAAAGTAATTTCTGTTTCATTGTCAAATCTTTTTTTTATTGTTGTGGCTGGTGTGGGAGTCGAACCCACACCAGTCCGGGGTCTGTTATTCTGTTACTTTCTTCATCTCGAAGGTAGCGGTGTAGGTGCTGCCGTCTTCTTTCTGGCGCAGGGCCTTCCACTTCATCACGCCGTTCTCGATGCTCTCAATCTCCCACCACTCGCGCAACTCTGTTCCGGCGTTCACCCAGCGCATGCAGAGCAGCTTGCCGGCCACGAAGTACTCGTTC
>JAEEPF010000278.1 GCA_016284635.1 Prevotella sp. | reverse complement strand
AGTGTGTTGAGAATGACGGCACAAGGTTCTGTGCACTGAAGATGATGGTGGTGGAACAGAAGTTCAAGTGCAAGCAGTGGCAGATGAGCGACGGCATGAAGAATGCCGGTAAAGGGGGAGGCGTGGTTCGCCTGAAAGGAACCACAGAGGTAATCATTAAGTAGTAATCGAGCGAAGACAGTGAAGGAAGTCTACGTAGTGAAAATGGCCAAATTCCGACACCCTTCACTCACAAACCGCAAGATTATGAAAATCGAGGTAGAAGTTAGCCAGGAGGTACTGGCAGCCGTCATGGACGGCAAGTGTGTGGAAGGAAGGTTGCGCCTGCAGCTTTCGAGTATGGAAACGCATCAGGAGATAGGGTTCAGCCCCTACAACCGCAAGCCCAAGGGTAGTCAGGACAAGGTGATCTGCCTGTTGGAGAACGGATGGCTGAAGGAATCTCCCAAGCGCATCAAGTTCTATAACTCCGTTAAGAAGGGACTTGACCTGATGACGATTGACCACGTGATGAAGCGTGAGTTGAAGACTGCTATGAGGGCTCTGCTGGGCGACAAGCTCATGGAGCTGATGTTGGAAGAAGATGATGTTGAACAATAACAGAAAGGAGGACCATTATGAAGAAAATGGAATCGCAATTAGGCCAGTGGGTACACTGCTTTAAGACTTTAGAGGATATGACTGCCACGATGTCGCAGGATGCAGGCCGCTTTCTCAGCAAGATTGAGAAGCTGATGCGGAAGATTGACATGAGGAATCCCTATGATCGCGAGATCGCGATGATGGTGGCGACCAATCTTGCAGCCAGTGTGATATGTACCATTGAAGTGAACTTCGACCATGAGGCTGAGGGCATGGCCAAGTGGTGGTACGACTTCTACAAGGAGCAGTATTTAAACCTCGTAGATCAGAAGTTCCAGGTAGAGCCAGAGCCTAAGAAGGAGCAGCAGGAAGTGAAAACCACTGGACAGCTGTTTCTGGAGAGCGAAGGTATTGTTTAATCATCAAGAAGAAAGGATTTAGTATGGAAAATAAGATTGTTGTTTACGGTAAGTGTTCAGGCGTTGCCACCATCGCAACGTTCTTGGGAAATCAGTGGTGGGTAACGAATAAGGACGAGCGACTGGAACCGCTATATGGCGATCCGGCTTATGACCAGAGCGACTTTCGCTATCTGTGCGAGAAGGATGAGCTGATTCAGGTGAAGGATCTCGCTGGCATGATGGGCTGTGCCCTGATGTGTGGCGACGAGAACGCCAAGGAGATTCTGAAGAGCCGCTTCAAGGACATCAATGCGCTGGGCGTGAAGTTCCAGGCTATGCCACAGGTGATGAATCTGAAGGTTCGCGTGCTCGAAAATAAGGGCACATACAGGGTTTGGTGTGATGACTCTGACACCGAGTGGATGCGACTGTTCGACCTCGACGGCTTCGACGATGCCGTGACGGCTCTGGGTTGGGCAAAGGCCTATATCGAGTTCTTTGCAAGGCATGGCGTGAGTGTAAGGACGGTACTGAAATGCTCTGAGGACATGCTGGAGTTGTTGGCTGGCGAGACCCAGAACATGAAGATTGAGATTGACGAACTTTAATATCTGTGAGACTATGGAAGCATTAGTGACTATTATCGCGGTGGGCGCATACGCTGAGCGCCAGTATCAGAAGCAGGACGGCAGCTCTGAATACTTCAAGAGCCGTGGCGTGACGATGAAGCGCGGTGGTGACGTGATCTATGGTGAGATGACTGGTGAACTGGCTTCGAAGAACCGTGACACGCAGTTTCAACAAGGTATGCCCTATATTGTGAAGGGCTTCTGGAAACATCGCACATGGGGCGACAACAATGATCGCCATGAGAACGCCTTCTATATTACTGACCTTCAAACGCTTTGAGTATGGGATTTTGCTATCAGAAGAATTTCAGTAATCCTACGTTGCCCGTTGACGAGGCCCAGTTTTGGGCCCTCGTCAGGGCGACTCAGTGGAACGAGAACATCGACAAGTATCGTGAGACGGGCGAGGCTTCGTTGAAGCGCAAGTTACCTGCGTTCATCTTTCAGGCGATGTTCGACGAGACGCAATCCAAAAAAGGCAAGGTAGGCCGTTGGCGCAAGCAGGCTGCGACACGACTGACTGGCTTGGTGGTGATGGATATAGATCACGTGGAGAATCCACAACAACTATTTGAGAGTTGGGGATTAACGACAACTATGACAACTAAAACAACAATCGCTGCTGGCAGCGATGAGAAAAAGTTGTCCAAGTTGTCTGAGTTGTCGTCAAGAATCTTGCTCGTTTATGTGACTCCCTCAGGGCATGGTCTGAAAGTGGTCTTCAAGGCCGATGTCCAGAAGGGTAATCTCATCGACAACCAACACGCTATGGCAGAAGTCTTGGGCGTGGAGGTTGACGAAAGTTGCAAGGACGCATCGAGGATGTCGTTCATCTGCAAGGAATCGGATATTCTGTATATTGACAAGGAACTGTTTACGTATGAGAACAAGGAGTTTGCTGAGCGATATGATGCTCTATATCGAGACGGTCATTCACAGGCTACGACAACGGATGATCATAAAACGACAACTGAAACAAC
>JAEEPF010000003.1 GCA_016284635.1 Prevotella sp. | reverse complement strand
GTAGCAGGGAAGAAGTTCCCGATATACGATTTCCGTCCGGAGCGCACATGGCGGCATCTGGACTTGTGGCAGTGCCAGACATACATCACGGCTCGCATCCCGAGGTATCGCGTGGATGGGAAGATCCTGAGTCTGGATGTTCCCTGGGCGGATGCAGGGGAGCGCTTGACATCCATGCTCGAAAAAAAACGATAGACACGCTTCTGGAGACGAAGAGCCAGAGGGCAACTTCGAGGCTTCTCCTGCTGACGTTCGACCAGGTCCACCACGTCATGGAACGCGCCGTGGAGTTTGGCCTTTTGCATCGCAGCAAGATAAAGTCGCATAACCATATACATATAGATGAGAAGTCCGTGCACGGACGTGACTTCGCCAGTATCCTCTATGATGACGACGGAACGGTGCTTGAAGTAGTCGGAGGCAGGAAGAAGGAGGATGCGAAGGCACTGATTTGCAAGGCTTTGAATCCTATCCAACGAGCAAACGTGCTTACCGCAAGTATCGACATGTGGGATCCTTTCAGGGATGCAGTCAAGGAGTTGATGCCGTTGGCAGCCATCTGCCACGACAAGTTTCATCTGGTCAAGCACCTCAATGCTGCCGTTGATGCTGTACGCAGACGTGAAGTGAAGTCCAACGAATACCTCAAGCGGACGAGATACCTCTTTCTGAAGGATACCGCCAGACTCACAGACAAGCAGCAGATAAAGTTTGACGCTATTGTCAATGCAAACTACGAGGTGTCCCGTGCATGGCGCATCAAGGAGGACTTCCGTGATATCATCAAAGGCAAGTTGGACAGGGCCGAGGCGTTTACGCTTTACATGATGTGGCGTCAGCGTGCGTTGGCTGCCAATATCCCAGAGATAACCAAGGTCATCGAAATGTTCGACCGTCATCAGAAGGGCATTATCAATGCTCTCTGCATGGGGCGCAACAACGGCAAGGCCGAACGAATGAACGGTTCCATTCAGGAACTGCAGACCGTTGGCAGAGGCTATCGCGATGTGGAGAGATTCCGCATTGCTGTACTCTTCTTCTATGGAGGCTTGACGTTGCATAAAGACTTCCTTGTGTTAAATTCGTTAAGTTAACTCACACTAAATCCTGTAGAACCAGTTTTTACAATATTCCTGAAAAGAAGTAAATACCGAAATAGTGTATAATTTTTGTATATAGTTGAAGCAGCTATTCGAGGACAACAAGCCTATCAAGTTGATGATTTGGCGCACGTTTACAGACACGAATTTGAGAGCCATATTGGCGATGTAAGTATGATTAAGTTCCTCCAATCTTTCGACAAATACTACATCGGCATTGAGACTGCTGACGGCAGGAAGCATTGCATTCGTGGGTGGTATCTTGACCAAAGATTTGACCACAAGGAATGCCCCAAAGGTTTTCACATGTATGAGTTTCGTGAGGACGATGAGGATGAATGGGGATATATCGCTTTCATTGAACCACACGTATGGGTCAATCACTCTGGAACATTTGTTACTCGCACGAAGATACCCTTTGGCGAGAACGGCAACAAAAATGTGTTTGAAATCAGATACGGACACTTTTATTGATTATTTACGGAAACGAACAATTCAACAAGGTAGCATAATATGAAGATAGAAAAACTACCGCGAGATTTTGTATATACTGATCGTCGCACGCTGGATGACTTTCTGCGTAGCGACGATTTGAATAAAGAACTGTATAAGGTATATCTGCGAGTAAAGGATAGGCCTTATTATTTCAAGTTCGATGCAGAGAAAGCTTTCAACGAGGCATATTATATTGCCACGTTGGCGATGTATGACCCTCACCCTGAGCTTAATGTCAGAGAATGGCTGTGGATAGCAAAAGGCAATATGGGCTGGAGATATGCGGCTAATCTTGTGATGTCGATGGTATATGCCATTTTATATCTTCAAGAGGATCGCCCTGAGAAGATTGATTATGTGCTTCAACTAATGGAGGGGCAGGACTATGGTGAGGACTATTTTGGCGCGTTTGATGCAATGGCTCATTCTATTACAGCAAGATACAATAGTGACCTTATTCCCCATCCCCATCCTGTAGCAGAACTTACCCAAACTCTTTGGGACTGGAAAGATATTACAGAAGATTATGAGCAGGACACTATACGCGAGTTATTAGCTCTTTTCCCATCAAAGGAAGAGAAATTGAAGCTGATAGACGTCATCGAAGAGAAAAGATTTGAGCCGCAAGCAACGCTAATAGGTTCTGATCAAGTTCTTTTGGAATATGACCCAGATAGTTTACCCTTTTAAAAGAAAAGTGGAAGATGAAAGCTGACAAAGAGTTTTTTGACATACTTCGCAAAGAGGTAGAAGGCTTGCAGCCAAGTAAGCAAGAACTTGACCCAAAGCTCCAGATGGAGGCATACGCTAACAAAAAAGTTGGCCATGCTATCAAGGTGACTCAGGAGATAATGAAAGAGACTGTTATCCGTCAAAAAGATAACATCATCTCATCATTACAAGAGAAAATTGAGGGTCTGGAATCGCAGTTGTCTATTATGAAAAAGGCCAATGACGAGTTGGTTAATAAAAATAAGAATTTGACGGCTTTGGTTGACTATTATGAGAACCCACCATTGCCTCCAGAAATGGAAGAGGATGAAGGTAAGCCCATTGAGATGCCGTTAGATTCACTATTGGCTATACCTGTCATTGCTAATTATGCCAAAGACGCTTGTGACATTCAAGATGCAAAAGCTATTAAGATGATGCTTCGTGAGTTGGTGCGTAATCCAAGTAAAGGCGATGAGGAAGCCATTTCAGGAATCCTTACTGATTTTATTGAACCTCAGAAGAAACCAACAAGTGTGAAGATTGAACACAAATATGAGGATGGGGCTCAACATAATGACCACAGCAAACATCTGAATGTGAATAGCGATGAGGATGGGGCTCAAAAACTAATTGATAAATTCTAATTATGATGAACTATTGGGATGAATACGTTATAATACCTATCAAAGAATGTTTTGAAGGTTATCGAGAAATAAGGGGAGGTGATTCAATAAACATTGAACGATCTGTAAATGCATGTACAGAAGATAACGATCAGATTTATCTGCTGGATTCTTTGAAGGATATTTACCGCGACTATTGTCTTGGCAAATGGAGAAATGTATGGCTTCAAGGAGTCATGAATAGAATGGTGGCTTTCGATGATATTCATGGAAAGGTTATCCCATCCTTTGATGTCGTTGATTTGGCTTTTTCGTGGGCAAAAAATAATGAGAGTGTTAGACTGGATGAATTTATTGATATACTGACCACTTATGATCGTTTGTCGGATGATGAAGACTGGGAACAATTAGAAAATCGTGTAAACGACGAATTGAGAAAGCTGAAAGTCTACGGAGATCAAACAAAAAGTGGATATCTGGCACTGCTTCATGCTTTCATTCGAATAAGAAGAGATTTCGGCGACAGTAACTTAGACAAACAGAACGAGTTGTTAAAATTGCTGGAAAGACACTGGGATTTCTTGAAATTGGTCTATTCCGTTATGATTCGACGTATTGTTGATAATGGAAACAGAGACTTCGCTGCCATTGCAAATAATATGAGGGTGCAGAAAAGTAACCACAAGTACGTTTACATCTTCTATGCAGCCTTGAAAGAACGTATAGATGATTTATCTGATACTGAGGATGGAAAATCTAAAATCAACAGACATCTGAAAGAACTCTTAAAGATTCAAAAGGACACACCTCAGGACAATGAAACATTAGATGAACTTTGCACAACATTGTTCCCTGAAGAACTAAGACAATTCCTCGACAAGAACAACATTAAGAGCTATGACGAAGTAATGAGCGAACTACAGGAAATGAAAGCCAAAGTTGATTCTTTGAATTCACAAGTAGCTCAAATGGCACAAAGAATGGCAGATGCAATCAAAGCATCAATCCCTGTAGAAAACATTGAGGTTGAATTGCTGAGATTACAGCCTGGTACCAGTTACGATGTATTCACACAAGTAAACTCTCTTCTGACGGGTACTAAGGCTTGGATGGAACGTGCTAACGAAATCAAGCAGAAGATTTTAGATAAGCGCGACAATCCTACCATCGTAAAAGGCAACTACTATGCGTCAGGCTCACACCATGATGATAAGAGTCGCCACATTGAGATTGATAAAAATGATGACTTACCCAAATTACCTGAGAAATGAGTAGCGAGAAATATCATTATGAGCCGGGTGCTATCCACAACGACCACCACAAGGAGGTAAATATTGGCCAAGTGCCAGAGCGAGTACTGAACGATTTAATCAGGAATTTCTTCAAGGACGATGCTGAGGAGGCAGAATACGAGGAAGTGACAACTCCAGAAGTAGCACAGCAGGAAGTACCTGTTGCCAAGAAAGACTTTGGTACACCACAAGCAGATGCTGACTTCAAGGCCATTTTCGACAAAGAGAAGAAAGAGAATGAGGCACTAAAAGAAGCAGCTCAACAAGAATACAAGACATGGAAAGAAACGGAGTGTTTTGGTGCACCTACGTTGGAGAAACTGGAGCAGTATAGACTGAGAATCTTGCTGGAGCTCTTTGCCTCTGGCATCTTCGATAGTCTTGTAAGCAAGATGGTTGCCACAGAGAAGAAGGATGGCGAAATAAACTTTGACGTGTTAGATGAAGAGGCTGAATGCAGAAAAGCATGGCGCAACTATGCGGCATTGAGAAACTTCTTCGAATATGAAATAGGCGTGCTAAAGCTTGGCAACACCAGCAAACTGGGTCGTCTGTTTTTTACACTTGTGGACGACAATCGTGTTGACGAGAAGATTAGTGCTCTCTTCCTATTTGTATATAGGCTGGCTCTGATTCAGAAAAGAATGCAAGAGCTAAAGCAGCTTAACAATGAGCGTAATAAGACGCTTACAGATAAACGGCGTATCGTTTTGAGGAACATTGATTCGTTTATTGAGAAGGGCGAATGGGTGCTGCCTGCCACTGAAGAGAATATCAAGCAGATGATAAGAAATGTGCTCAATGTGGGCGACTATGTGCTAGAGGGTCAAGACCTGGAACTCTCGAAAGCCCTTTGGGATCTGTTTGAGAGTAGAGAGGGCGATGCTACCGCCGTCACCTGGCAGAACATTGTGGGCTATCTGTATTCTTATGAGTTGTTGCCTCAGTCAAAGGGTTCGAGCCAGTTACAGAAATTGTTCTTTGGAAAGAACGACGTAGACAAATACACAAACATCGACAAGGGAAAAATCACCAGTACACAGATGCCTGCGAAGTTCAAAAACGTGCTTCCATTGCTTGACAAGTATCGAGTGAAGCCATAAAAAGTGAGCTAAGACTAAGCTGAAAAACATAATAGACGGTCAGATTTCAGATAATGAAGTCTGGCCGCTTTCTTTGTATGCCCTTTGAATACAGGCGATTTGAAGGCCTAAACACTCTTTAACAAACAAACTTTCTGTAGCTTATATCAGTTCTGTAGCTCATATACCTTTGCAACCGAAAATCAGATGCGAGCGGACTCAACGAACTCCCAGACGCGCTGATAAAGAACAACAAAATAAATAATTAAAAAGGTAAAAGCAATGGCTAGAAGAAAAAAGCAAGCAGCTACTGAATCAGTGAGACAGCCCAAGCTGAACATCACGCTGAGAACAGTAAAGAACGGTTATCTGTTGGACGTTGAGGGCGAAGGTTACATGTACTTCAACGAGCAGAGCCTGGTAGAAGGATTCTGCATCCACGTAGGACTGGAACGTAAGGACTTCATGACTCGTGACGAGATTCGCAGTCTGCTTCGTGCGACTGAGGATGGCAGCGCAGAGAGACGTCTGCAAGAAGAGGTCACTCAACTGAAGGAGGAACTGAAAAATGTAAAAGCAGAGTTGAGAGGTCTGAAGAAGAGTTCAAGAGAGTCATAACCAATTAATACTGTCGATTATGAAACCAAAAATTATTTGCGTAGGAACATTGATAGATCTGGCAATGATGTTTGAGCCGGATGTAGATGATGAGCAAGAGGTTAGTATAGAACTGAAACAAATTTTTATATAGGATAATAAAGCTATGGCAAAGGAGATTAGAATTACGAGCGTCAGGAACGCTCACGGTGTGAAAGTGAAGCGCTGTTGCGCCAGTTGTCAACACAAGTGTATTCAGAGCGACGGCACAAGGGTTTGCGCCACGATGATGCTGAAGGTTGAGCAGAAGTTCAAGTGCAAGCAGTGGCAGATGAGCGACGGTATGAAGAATGCTGGTAAAGGGGGAGGCGTGGTGCGCCTGAAAGGCACCACAGAGATAGTGATTGATTAAAAAACGAATGATTTTAAGAAACGAATTGCCATAATAAACCATAATTGACCATAATAATATTACGGACAATTACGAGAAATTACGGAAAATGGTTTCAAATAGTAACAAATTAATTTTTAAGCATTTATGAAACAGAAAAAGACTAAGAATGGTAACGGTCTGAACAAGTTGGTTTATGACCGTGATGAGAACCCTGTAGATGGCGTGAAGCTGCCATTTGAAGAATTGGCAATGCTGTGCGAAGAGGGTGAGAAACTGGGAGTGCAGTTGGCCAGAGACATGATGGGCTATGGTTTCGACTACTACGGAACTTTCGTAAGGACTTATGCCCTGTCGCAGATGGTGGCATGTCTGAAGGTCTTTGCCAAGGATAAGGGCTTCGATGCCATGGCGATGTTCGACATCCTGACACCCAGATTCACTAAGGAAGCAGAGGAGATGCTGGAGGAGATCAAGGCAGAGGAACATGAGCAGCAGAAGTGCGGCTATATGTTTCTTGACCTGAACACCGCAGTAGGCGCCAAGGAGTTCAAGAAAATTCTGAAGAATCTAGAAAGCGAATGAATTTAAGAAACGAATGACCATAATTAATCATAATTGACCATAATAATATAACGGACAATTACGAGAAATTACGGAGATTAGTATCCTGTAAAAAGTATAACCGAGTCGGAGGATGAGCGAGGAGATGTGTCCGGACAAATGAGCTCAACTAAAACCCCGCAATTCCGATGCTCATTAATTCGATTAGATTATGCGAAAATATATTCTTATTTTGAATGCCATCATCGTGATGGCCAAGTTGCTGGAAGGCAAGCGAGTGGAAGGTGTTCTGTACATAGATCAGGACACAAGTAAATTAACATTCAAGGCGTACAACCGCCAGCCTCGCGACAGGCAAGAACGCGTGGTGTGTCAGTTGGAGAACGGTTGGCTGAAGGAGTCGCCCCTATGTTACAAGTTCTATAACAGCGTCAAGAAAAGCCTTGGCCGCCGACTGGTGGACGTGGTGATGCATCGCGAGCTGAACACGGCGATGCAGGCGCTGGAGATAGAGGAGATCCTGGACAATGTTTAATCTTTTAATCTATTAGGTATATGGAAACATTAGTATTAATTAAGGAGGTAGGCGCATACTCTGAGCGCCAGTACCAAAGACAGGATGGTACAACGGAGTATTTCAAGAGTCGTGGCGTTGTGCTGAAGCACGGTGGCGACGAGGTGTATGGTGAACTGACTGGCGAGTATGCCTCTAAGCAGCGCGACACGCAGTTCTACGAGAACCAGCCGTACGTGGCCAAGGGCTTCTGGAAGCATCGCACGTGGCAGGACCAGAACGGCCAGACGCGACACGAGAATGCGCTGTACATAACAGACTTGCAGGCCCTGTAATTGATAATTGAAAATTGACAATTGATAATTATGAATAAGGGATTCTGTTATCAGGAAAACACTCACTTCTCTCAGGCTGTCAGGTGCAGCCGAGAGAAGTTCTGGGAGAGCGTGAGGAACACGTCTACTGCCTGGAAGATTGATAGCCGAAGGGAGATCCTAGAGGCTGTGGAACGACACGATTCGGAGGTCATTAATAAGTGGCTGAAGAATGAGGACTTTGGGAAGTTTCTGGCTAAGAAGAGAGGTCTGAAAAAACTCAGTGCTCGTCAGAAGTTCTTTGAGAAGAGCGACGAGGAGAGGTTGCTGGCCTTTGCGCAGGAGTTGAAGGATAATCTTGTGGCATTCATTTTCAGTTGCTATGAATTTGACGCAACGCCTACTGCCAATGGCAATCCTTTTTGCCATCGCAGGTTGGCAGACTGTCACCTGAATGGTTTGGTGATGCTGGATATTGACCACGTGGAGAATCCGATGGAGGTGTTCGAGGCCTTGAAAGCCAATCAGGAGCTGATGGCTCGCACAGCACTGGCGCACATCACCAGTTCGAAGAAGGGCATTCGCATCGTCTTTACTGCGAATATCAAGGACGGAAATTTGGCCGATAACCAGATAGTTTTTGCTGAAAAGCTTGGCTACAAAGCCGATCAGAGCTGCATCGATGCCACACGAAACTCTTTTGCTCCCAAGGAGGAAGACATTATTTATATTAATGAGGAACTATTATTCAATTACTACAATGAAGAATTTGACAAGAAGTACACAGATGAGTACCGCAAGAAGAGAACTCAACCACTATTTCATCAGTTTGGTGCTGAGGATGAGAAAACGACAAGTGCCAGTAATAAAACGACAACTGAGACCGCTCGGCTTTGCCGCTTCGCTCTGCGAAGAACTAAGACAACATTTAGTGGCGACAACATGTCGCCACAGGCAGAAGTTCTGCCTGAAATAGAGTTGTCCAAGTTGTCAAAGTTGTCGTCAGAAAAGAACTCAGATTTGTCGTCAATAAAATGGAGAGGCTATGATGTACAGTCTATTATTGATGCTAGGTATGCAGACAAGCTGCCATGTGCAGCAGACAGCAACCGCCACAACGAGAGTCTTAAACTCGCAACAGACTTGTTGCTCATGCTTGATGGCGACAAGGCCAGTGTGCAGCGCATCGTCGAGGCGCAGCCGTGGGTACAGGAGATCATCGACGAGAGGGATGAGAATGTCAGCCAAACTGTGGCGAGTGCTGCTGACTGCGTGGCGCAGAAGGAGAAGAAATATGCCAGCAGTCTTCCCAGCAAGGCGATGCTCGAAGCAATCCAGAAGGCCACAGGCAAGTCGTATCAGGAGATCACGAAGGCGCAGACGTCGGCGGCGGTGACGGAAAGCGACATCGAGCGCTGGCTCTGGGACTGGGGAGAGCAGATAGAAGGTCTTTTTGACAATTTCCCTTTGCTGCGAGACATCTGCAAGGGTCTGAAGAAGAACCAGTATCCTGCGGCAGTGTTCGTGGCTGGAGGATTGCTGATGACGCTGATGACCAGATGCACGTATCGCTTCTATCATCGTCCTGAGGAGTTGCGCAGACTGAATAACTCGACGCTGATTATTGGCGACCCTGCATCTGGTAAGTCTTTTGCGACTCGACTGTTCAAGCTCCTGGCGGCTCCTATGGTGGCAGCGGATAAGGATGGTATTGCAGCCATCAACCGCTACAAGGAGGAGATGAAGACCAAGGGTGCGAACAAGGAGAAACCTCAGAAGCCCAAGGCGCTGTTCAGGGTGCATCCGGCTCGTACTTCAAATGCCCAGTTCATACAGGATATGGTGAACGCCGTGGAGGTGGTTGACGGTACTGAGATGCAGCTTCATATGCTGACTTTCGACACAGAGCTGGATAATACGCTGACCGTCCAGAAGGGTGGTTCGTGGATTGATAAGCAGTCGATGGAACTCAAAGCCTTCCACAATGAGGAGGACGGTCAGGCTTACTCCAATCTGGATTCTGTGGTTCAGAACTTCATCGTGACGTGGAACTATATCTATACAGGCACGCCTATGGCTCTGAAGAAGAAGGTGAATGCCCAGAATTTTGGTTCTGGTCTCGCCACGCGCCTCACTTGTATTCCACTGCCAGGCACCAACTTTGAGATGATGGAGCGTGAGAGCAGGGTGGACTTCGAGAGTGATGAGCGATTGAAGACGTGGGCCTTCAAACTGGATCGCGTGAAGGGCGAACTCTCTGTGCAGAAGATCGTGGATGAACTCTATGACTGGACGGCACGCCGTATGGCTGACGCCAAGGAGAACGATTCCAAGGCGGACGAAATGCTCCTGAAGCGCTGTGCCTATCATGGGCTGAACTTCGCGGCTCCTTTTATCGTGATGCACCATTGGGCGGATATCCATCAGGACGGCCAGTTCTGGAGCGGTGAGTTTGAGACGGACGAAGTGGACTGGCGTCTCACGGAGTTGCTGGTGAACATCCAGTACGCCTGCCAACGTCATTACTTCGGAGCACTGGCCGAGAAGTACTTTGACGATAAGACGCGCGACGCTGCTGCCAATGTGCAGCGCAGGGCTAAGACTGTCGAGGCGTTCAACCGTCTGCCAGAGGAATTCTCTACCGATGATATGATGCAATGCTTCAACTTGAAGACAATTGCCTCTGCTCGTGTCAGGGTGTACCGTCTGCTGAAGGATGGCCTGATAGAGAAGGTGGATGAGTTTGTGGAGAATGGCACCACCAAGGCCAAGTACAAGAAGACTGGGGCAGTGATGATTTGACTATGACTGCGGGCTGGGGCTTCGGCCCCACCAACGCAGTGACACTATTACGCTATTACACTATTACATTTGTGAAATTGAAAAGTGAAAATTTAACTATAGAGATTATGAACGAAGTAAGTATCAACAAATCTATCAACCTCTCCGAGCACATTACGCTCGGAGAGGTAACCAAGAGCAGGCATGCAGAGGTGTATAATATCCCGAGTCATGTCGCCATCGAGAATCTGAAAAGAGTGTGCGAGTGGTTAGAAGAACTGCGCAGGCGGTATAACGAGCGATATGTATTTTATAGGAATGAGGAGCGCTCGGTTTCCCCTCCTGAGTTAGGAGGGGTTAGGGGTGGTCTGAAGAAGTGCCAGACATTCCCTCGTTCAGACCACCCCACCCATACGGGCACCCCTCCTAACTTAGGAGGGGAAAAAGATACTTCGGAGGCTCCAATTATAATTACGTCAGGGTATAGATCGCCGGAGCTGAATAAAAAGGTGGGAGGATCTCCGACGAGCAATCATCTGACGGGCTGTGCTGTGGATATCCGCGTTGCTGGTATAGAACAGGCGCTCCGTTATGCGGTGATCCTGATGGACTATGCCGACGAGACCAAGCAGGACTATGACGAGATCCTGATTGAGAGGAACCGCTATGGCGCAATTTGGCTCCACTTCGCCGTCCGTCCGAAAGACAACCGCCGGAAGACAATGTTTCTACAAAAATGAATTCAAATCATCCTTACTTGTATTTCTTGACGCGGGCGTCGTCGATGATGCCGCTCCAGTTGAGGCCGAAGGCGAAATCGTAGGTGTGGCCGTCGGCATCCTGGTAGCAGCGGAGGTCACGAGGCACGTCTTCGAGCTGTTCCTCAACGGTCTTCATGTCGGCAGGCATCTGCATGGGAAGCAGGGCGGAGGGTTCCGTCTGGCCGCTGATGATGTCGAGTAGGGCCTGGTGCTGCACGTTGAAGGAAACGAGGATGGCATCGGCATTGGGCTCTATCTCCGCAAGCACCACAGGACGGCCCGTCTCGAGGATGACGATAAGAGGTTTGTCGCCCATCGCCTTCTTGGTGTCAGCGACGAGCAGCATATCATCGCGGTTGTAGGCCTTGACGGTTTTACCACGGAAGCTACGGTTGGTGGTCTTCTCCATCGGATCACCGCCAGCGACGCTCACTGGACGGGCGAAGGTGGCGGTATAGTCGTCGTATTGCAGGCTGAAGGGCAGATAGCCGTTGCCACCCTTCTTCACGTCGTCGTAGCTAAAGCCGAAGCCGGTGCTGGGTTCCTCGATGAGACAGATGGCGAAGTCGGCCTCAGCAGGCGTGTCCACTACATCGAAATACTTCTTCACGAGGTCGAGGCTGATGGGCTCGACGGTCTTCTCCTCAGAGATGCCGCCCCAGGCACCTGGGATGGCAGGGAAGTGGCGCTTGGGCACGAAGACCTTCTTGCGGTCTTTGACGGGCAGTACCTGATTGTCGTGGTTCTTCAGCATGACGATGGACTTGAGCTGGGCCTCGTAGCCCTCCTTCATATATTCCGGCTTGCCCACGATCTTCTCCGTCTCTGCAGGGTCGAGGTAAGGATTCTCGAAGAGTCCCACACGGAACACATTGAGCAACAGACGGCGTGCGGACTGCTCGAAACGCTGACGGGCACTCTCCTCGCCCTGATCCTTCACCCACATCTGATAGGCCTCGATGACGGGACCAATGGCGTTGTTGCCGCCGAACTGATCTACGCCAGCCTGCAGGATCTTATAGTGGCGCTCGGCCTCGTTGAAGGCTTCCATGCCCCAGGGCTTGCCACCACGGGGACTGTCGAGCACCTTCATATCCTGGGTGATGCCCCAGTCTGTGCAGATGACACCCTCGAACTTCGCCTCGTCGCGGAGCTGCTGCTGGATGAGCCACTTGCTGTAGCTGCCACCGACATTCTCGCCAGAGGGATCCTGATTCCAGAGGATGCTGTAGATGGGCATGACAGCAGAAGCCATCTCCGTACCGCCATCGAGTTTGAAGGCACCCTCGACGAACGACTGCTTGTGCATGGCGAGATTGTTGCCAGGATAGACGGCATATTTGCCTGAGGCATAGTGGGAGTCGCGTCCTCCCTCCTGGGCACCGTAGCCATACCAGTGTTTCACCATCGCATTGACGCTCTTCATGCCCCAGCCCTTGGTCTCAGGCGTGGTCTGGAAGGCGTCGCAGTAAGCACGTGCCATATCCGTCGAGAGGTCGGGATCCTCGCCGAAGGTGCCACTGAAACGAGACCAGCGGGGATCGGTGGCGATATCCACCTGTGGCGAGAGGGCCGTAGCGATGCCCAAGGCACGGTATTCCTCGGAGGCAATCTCGCCGAAGCGGTACATGAGCTGGGGATCGAAGGTGGCAGCGAGTCCGAGGGATGTCGGCCAGAGGGAGATCTGTCCGCCTGCGCCAGCGTTGTATTCGGTGGTGGCACGCGCCTCGTGGCGAGGATCGGAACTGGTGTTGGCAGGGATGCCGTGGTCGAGGCCTTCGACAAAGGCCTGCATGTTGTTGTTCCACACGGCAGCGATGGCAGGACTCTCCACACGCGTCACAAGGACGGCCCGCAGATGGTCGTCGGAGAGGAACTTCTTCTGATCGTCGCTGAGGTCGGAGGGTTTGGCACCGCTCTTCTCGTAGTCCTTCCCGTCGTAGGTAGAGACACCGAAGCCCATCGTGGGAATCATCGGTACAGCCTGATGGCTGCTGTAGAGCATCAGTCCGGCAATCTCCTCGATGGAGAGCTGGGAGGCGAGGTCGGCAGCACGCTCCTGTGCTGGGAGCCGCCAGTCTTCATAGGTATCGAGCGAGTCGTTGCGGTTCAAGTCCTTGAAGGCAAAGCCGTCCACGGTGAGCAACTTGACTCCCGACTGCGGGGAATAACCGAGCGTAGGTCCACCCTTCTGAGTGACCAGCATAAATGAATCCACTTGCTGCTCCGACCATTTCTGACCGTCGCAAGCCGTCAGTGCCACCAGTGCCAAACCAGCGGCCAGCCATCTGAAATCTTGAAACTTTCGCATACCCTTATAAGTTTAGTTGTCTATCTGGATGCAAATTTAAGCATAATCTTTGAGATACGCAAGCTTTTCAACGAAAAAGGTCCGGACTTTCGCAAGCCCGGACCCCCACCAAAACAATGTAAAGTCCTAAATTGACCATCAAATGATGGGCAATGGGGTAAACTATTGTTTATTTCACAAGATATTTCTTGCCTTCCTTAACAACGATGCCCTTGTAGCTCTTAGAGACACGCTGGCCAGCGATGTTATAGATAGCGGCAGAACCTGTATTCTTATTAACAACTACACCATTGATGGCTGTAGGATCATACTGATAAGGAGCAGTGCCTGCACCAACCTTCACCCAGAAGTTCTCAGCGCCAGTCATGTTGATCAGAGACTCTGTGCCGTCCTCAGTCATCCAGATAACGTCCTTGATGTAATAATCACAAGCATCCTTGATTTCTGCCATATTGAATGCGATAGACTTCATGCCGTTAGCCTCACCAGCAACAGTGAGAGTGGCCTCGAAGTCCTGCCATTCCTCTGTGAAGTTCACATCACCGATGGCAGCCCAGTGGAGATATGCACCTGGATCAGCGTGGCACTGTGTAGAAGACTTAGCGGCCTTGGCAGCCTTATACTTGAACTGAACGACAGTTGCCTCGCCAGTTGAGAGTTCGCGGTTAGCGACAATCCAGAACTGGTTGTCCCAAGGCTGGCCTGTACCACCTTCCTGTTCAGCTTCAGTATTGTCTCTCTCCAGAGCGTTGATGACAATTTCTGTCGGGTTAGCAACGATCTCGACGGGCTGCTGATCCTCTTCACCATCCAGCTTCAGGATGTTGATCTGCTTGCCTTCAGTATCCAGAGAGATCTTCCATGCACCAGCAGCGGGGAACTTAATCTTAGCAAGGCTACCAGCGGTGTATTCACCCCAGTTATCCTCACCGACATAATTACCAGAAGGCTTCAACGTATTGGTCTTGAATGCAGCGTCGTTACCACGAACTGTAGAAATCATAGCCTCATTCACCCAAGTGTCCTTCTTGCCAACTTCACCAATTGTAGCAATAATCAGAGCCTCGTCGTCAGGATCCTGCACAAACTCAGTAGCATTGTCGAAGTCGTACTCAATACCGGCAGCGGTGTTAGAAGAAGCTACGAAGTAACCCTCGTCGAGTTTCATGGTCTCCCAAGAGAGATCATCGAAATAGAAGTCAACAGCATCCTTAACTTCAGGATTCAGGTTGAATGCAACTGACCAACCCTCATCTGCTGCAGCATCAGGCCAGCTGATCGTCTTGTCAAATTCCTGCCACTCTTCTGTAAAGGTGACGTCACCGATAGCAGCCCAGTGCTTGTAATCAGAGGGATTCTGCTTGTGAATCTGTGTATTGGTCTTAACAGTCTGAGAAGCCTTGTAGCGGAATTTGATCCTGATCTGATCTCCTGGCTTCCAATTCTTCGGAGACTCAATCCAGAACTGGTTGTCCCATGCAGAAGCATCACCCTCTGTGGTAGCAGGCTGACCATGACATACAAAGATATGATTTTCTGGGTTTTCAGGGTCCACTTCGATATCAGAGGGGAATGGATCCCAGCCATCATTCTCATTCATATTTCTGCCCTTTTCCTTAGACCATGCGCAGATGAGATAGTTCTTGGTCTGGTCATTGAATTTTGTTTCGGCGTCATCCCAAGCAGTCTCGGCATCACCCATCCACTTGTTCTCGTGGTCTACGCCGGGGACGATGGGCTGGCCATCATTGGTGAGCCACTCCTGCCAGACAACTGGTCTTGACTCCTTCTGGTTGTGAGAAACAGCGACCCACTTCCATTCGATGGTTGCGGTTGCTGAACCAGGCTGTGCAACGAGGTTACAAGAAGTGCCACCGATACCGCTGTACTCCCATTCTACCTCCGTCCAATCAGTAGGAATAGCCACTGAAGCGCTGGCCTGCTGGCCGTCACCCCAGCCCCAGCCCATGTTGACGTTGATGGTGCAAGCCTCAGAAGCCTTCACCAATGCTTTCACAGTGTAAGCACCGTCAAGCTCTGTGGGGATACCGTCTGCAATGAAATACTGATGCCAGCCTGGTTCTGCCAGCTCGATCTTCTTGTACACGGTGCCATTGTCCGTGGTCACGTCGGCGACGACATTGTCACCTTCTGCCACGTCGGCTTCCGCCTTGTAATTGTACATGGCGCCAAAGTCGGTCATGACGCCGTCAACCCATTCAGGTACATAACTCATTACATAGAATGGGAAACCAGATTTGGTGGAGTAGTCGAGACTGTAGTCTTCTACCCACTCGGCCTTTGCTCCCAGGACACATGCCAGAAGAGCAACAAGAGTAAATAGTTTCTTCATAAATGAAAAATTTAATTAATAAAACAAGTTAATTGAAAAAATAAAATTTATAATCGTTCAGAGTAATGATTGCCAGGAAGAGCAGAATACTTCCTTCTCCTCACTGGCAACCGTATAGTTCCTTATTTTCCGCTTAGAGCATCGCAGAATGCCTTATAGGTGGCAGTGCGCACCCAGTCCTTGGTCTTGGTGTCGATAGCCCAGAGACCTACGGGATCACTCGTATCAGAGAGGTTGGCCTTACAGATACCTGCCTGCTTGTCGTTAGGAATCGTATTCATATAGCTTCTGATAGCGTATGCATAGAAGTCGGCCAGGTTCTGGCGCTGACTTGCCGTGATCGCACTGGCTGACACATTTGTGCCTTCAGCATCCTTATACTTGATGTCGAAATTAGAGAGGCGGATCAGTTTGCCTGTAGAAGCCAGATTGCCAAGCAGCTTTTCATACGCCGCCTTGTTGGCTGCCAATGTCGCAGCGTCCTCACTATAGGCAAGACTCACTTTGGCATTGATACCGTCGATCTTGGCACCGTTGGCATCCCACGTGTTGATCCAGTATTTGAGACTCTCAAATGTCTGTTCATCCTCGAGACCTGTCTCGCTGATGAAGAACTTCAACAGAGAAGGATCGCCCTCACGCGCTGCGAACTTGTCGCTGGCGACCTTTGACACTACCGGTGCATAGTTCTCACTGCCCAGAACATCCTGCCAGTAAATCTTTTCGGTAGAGTGCTTGAGGTCGAACATACCATTATCCATGACTGTCTTCGTATCGATAGCCTCCTCAATGAGGTCGAATAAACTGATACGGCCAGCATTGATCTTCATCAGACCATCGCACCATGTGTTGATGGCATACATGATCGTATCTTTCATCTCCTGCTCTGTCTGAGGACGGTGGTTGTCAGGATAGTAACCTACCTGAACCTTCTGGATATACATGACGGCAGAACGGGAGTTCTCGATTCTCAAGTAACCGTCTGTCTCGCCTTCTGCACTCTGGGCCTCCACGGTAACCTTTGTCCACTTGCCGGCTTTGAGAATCCACTTTCCATCAGCACCGGAACCGTCAACCTTGTTACCAGAGAAGGTGACGGTATAAGAAGCATCCTTATCGGACTTCACCCAGAATGTCGTGGTGAACTTTGCGAGGGGATCCACTTCAAAACCTTCGATGATGCGAACATTAGCTGCCGTACCGATCTTCAGTGTGTTCTGGTCGTCATATTTGGCAATGGACGCACTTCCCTTCTCGACAGTACCATGGAATTCAGTGGAGTCGTTGTAGTTGGCAGTCTTGCCTTCTACAAAGTCAACAGGAATCTCAATCGGCGCCGTGAGGTTGGCCAGCCATTCGTCAGGCTGGTTGGTATTGGCGAAGATAGGACTGCCGTAAACCTCATAGCCTATTTCTTCCACATGGGTGAGCAGATCGCTCATGTCGAGGAAGTTCATCACACCCTTGGCATTGACGATGTTACCAGACATCAGCGAGGTGCCGAAAAAGGCATTGTCGCAGTTGGTGACACATGCGGCATGGGCCAGTTCCTGTTTGTTGAAGTCTGATACCTTCAGCGTGGCACCAAGCGTCATGTTGGGGTACTGGCTTCTGTTAATGTATTGCTTAACAGGGTCCAGATCATTATACGGCTCCACATAACTCGGATCGGGTTCTGCGTAAAAATCGTCTGTCACGTTATAGTCGGCACAGGACGTCACGAGGAAGGAGGAAAGAGGAAGGAGGAAGGAGAATACTCCAAGCGCTACCTTATTATAAATCTTGGTAATCATAATTCTCAATTTTCAATTCTCAATTCTCAATTCTTTACGTATTTGGGTGAGTAGAACTCTCTCTTGTTTGACTCACGGGTCTGAACAACGAGCGTATCGTTTGTGGATACCTGAATGTCCTTATCGGCAAAGTTGACATTGTAAGACAGACGGAGGATATCACGCTGAACAGGCTGTCCGTTATTGCTACCCCACTGGTATTCCTTGTATTCTGCCCGCTCTGTGCCCTTGGTGATGAATTCGCCAGAACCTGTGGCTGTGATGCCTTCATCAGCGGTGGAAATCGTACACTGGTCACCATTGAAAGTGAGGATGAGGTTACACAGTACGGAAGCACCAGAGGTCTTGAAATACACAGGGAAGATAGCCTGCGTCATATTCTTGGTTTTGATTTCACAAATCTCATCGTTCTGGTTCACTGGGTTCGACGTGTAATGCTCGATGTCAGAATTCACAAGTGACACATCCCTACGGACGACTGTTGTGGGAACGCCTTTTTCCACCACATTGTCAACACCACGGCGGATATATTTCCCCGTCCAGGGATTCATATACTTCACGCAGTAGAGCACATAGTCCTTTGCCAGCACATCCCAGTCTTCCGTATTCGTGCGAGAGGGTGAGAGACCTTCACGCGGTGTGCCCGAGAGAATATGGTCAATGCCAGTGACGCCCGTCATCCTGAGAGGAATGACATAGCAGTCTTTGATGGAATTGGCATCGGCGAAGAAGGCATCGGTGAACTGTACCTCCACATAGCCTCTGGAATCACCATTGTAAGGAATGGAGTTGGATGCCAGCGTATAATAACTTGTCGGCATAGGCAGGACAGGCTCGTCTGGATTTCCTCCTTCATCAGTGAAATAGAGGTTGTCGCAGAGAGACTCGTCGACGACAATGCTCACAACGGCGTCACGTCCATGATAGGCTCCGCCCATGGTAGACCAAATACGGCATTTGTGCTCGTTGTCAAGCGTATTGTCGTAAATGTCGTTACCAAGTATCAGTGTACGCACTGGGTTCTGATAGGCAAAGTAGGCGGTTGTACCACCTTCATAGTCTGGGAACTCTTTATCTGCATTATAACACGACGTGAAGAGTGCGACTATAGAGAGACAGACGATAGACTGCAGACTATAGACTTTAGACGTCAGGTGTCTTTTATTAATCTTAGTAATCATAATTCTCAATTATCAATTATCAATTATCAATTATCCATTATTGCCATCCAGCATTTTGCATGAGGTTGCTCCATTTGAGAATTTCACTCTTGGGAACTGGTCCATACCACTGATAGGGGCTGGTGAAATTACGGTCCTCAACGTTGATGATGGTGTATGAGAGAGCACCAGTCTCTTCGTTGCGGTCAATCTGCACACCCTTCACACCTTCATTGATCGGCATCTGCCAACGACGGAGATCCCAAAAGCGCTTGTTCTCAAAGCAAAGCTCGATACGGCGCTCGTTACGGATCAGGTTTGTCATCTTAGTCTGGTCTGCTGCGCACTCCTCAAGATAGACATCGCCTTCAGGAAGATCTGCGCCGACCTCGTTTGTTGCAAGTCCTGCACGTACACGGATGGCCTTGATCACATCGTAAGCAGTGAAGCCGATGCCTGTAGGATCAGCCTTTGGTCCCCAAGCGTCGTTGGCAGCTTCCGCATAAGCGAGGAAGATTTCCGTGAAACGGATGCGCGGATAGATATGCTGCTGCTCAATGAGCGAACTTGACAGCGGGCTGACATCCTCACGGAGAAGCTTCTTCAGATAATAGCCTGTACGGGTAGAGGTTCCGATATTGTTCAGGTTATCAAAAATCTCACCCTTATTGTTAGGATAGGTTCCTGTGATGATCTCCGTCTTCCTGAACGTTGTGCCGTTGAGGATAATGTAGGTGTCAAGACGTGGGTCACGGCCTGCATAAGGGTTCTTCGGATCGTATCCGGAATTCGGATCGGCGATAGGAAGACCGCTGCGCATGGGGAATGCGTCAACGAGGTTCTGGGAAGGATTAATGCGGCCGTTACCATACAGTGTGGGCGGGAAGTTCTCCCTTTCCTGTTCTGCGTTCTTATGGCGGTCTTCACGCCAGAGGATCTCTGCCATCTCACCGCCAGAGGGTTCAAGCTTGGTCGTATTCTTGTACCAGATGTTACCTGTGGGGTCTAATCCTGCCACTCCGCCAATACGCTTGAGAACATTTCCGCAAAGCGTAGCTGCCACAGCAGAAGTGACACCACTTTGTTCGCGGAATGCAGGACTGGCTGCGAGGAGGGCAATCTGAGCCTTAATGGCCTCAGCAATCCTACCAGACAAAAGGTTTCTGGCCTTGTTACCAAATACGAGGTTGTAATTGGAATAGTTTGCACCCAGGGCAATATACTTGGGAGGAATCTGCTCATTATTATCTATATCTGCATAATCCAAGGGGAGAAGAGCCATAGCACTGTCACAGTCGGCGAAACACTGCTGGACACAGTCAGCGAAAGTAGCGCGCGGCTGGTTGTAGTCGGAACTACCGTCTTCAGGCGTAGTGAGCAATGGCACGCCATAGAGCTTGCCATCGTCAGCATAACCTCCATGAGCCTGGAGCAGATACATATAGAGGAGTGCACGAAGGCCGAAAGCCTCACCTTTCAGACGGTCGATGAACATCTGCTGCTTAGAAGCAGAACTGGGGGCCCATTTCACGTTATCCACTTTTGAGAGGAAGAGGTTGATATACTGGATACCATCCTTACAATTATCCCACCTGGACATCGGGTTGTTGTCTGAAGCCCAAGTACCTGTGGTCATGGTCAGAAAGGTATTGTTCTTCTGGTTGGTGACAGCATCGTCTGTAGCAACGTCCGTCCAGTTGTACTGGTTCCCTACATTGGTAATATAAGGAAGACGGTCGTAACCGTATATCTGCAATCCATGCGCATACTTAGACTCCTCGTACATGGCATCCTCCTGTCGGTTGTTTTCATCTGCCGGCTCGAACATGTCATCGCAGGATGTCATGAGGAAGGAGGAAAGAGGAAGGAGGAAGGAGATTGCTCCTACTGCCACTTTATTAAATATTCTGGTAATCATAATTCTCAATTTTCAATTTTCAATTATCAATTATTTAGAGGGTTACCTTAACACCGAGATTATAGAAACGTGTCTGTGGTGCATAACCAACGTTTGTTTCCATCAACTTACGTTCCTTAGCAATCGTAAAGAGGTCGTTTCCTGTCACATAAACCGAGAGTGCCTTTACCCATTTACCATTAAACATTTCCTCTGGGAAGTCGTAGGTCAGCTGCACCTTACGGAGGTTGAAGCGGTCTGTGCTGTACATCCAGAAAGTAGAAGCCGCACTATTGTTGGCCGAACTCGATGTGGTGAGACGGGGATGAGTAGCAGTGGCTGCGGACGCATCAGAAGTCCAACGGTTACGCACATTGACAGAGTACTTAGCATCACCACTCATATAGTAGTAGCCGTTGTTCTTCATGCCATAGGCACCGAACTGACCATTACCCAATATGAAGAGCGTGAAGTTCTTATACTTGAGCGTGAGGTTCACACCGAATGTGAAAGGAGAGCCATACGTACCCGACTTGCCCAGTTCGACCTGGTCCTTGCTATCAAGAACACCGTCACCATTCACATCCTCATACTTCAAGTCACCAGGCTGAATGGTACCACCGATCTTCGGCGTCGGGAGACCACTGTTCAGCGTGTACTTGCCAGTCTCTTCATTGTAGGTAAAGTCGCTGGTAGAATAGAATCCAAGGCACTTATAGCCCCAGAGAGCATCAATGGGACGACCCTCCTTGTGCAGATAGTCATATTCTACAAGTTCATCGTACTTCTTGTTCTTGGTCGTGAGATACGTTCCAACGAAACCAAGCTGAGCGTATACATCACCAAACTGCTTCTGAGCAGAGATGCTGAAGTCAAGACCCTTGCGGTTCTGAATGTTATTGTTGATGGCCGGCATGAATGTACCGTTGTTAAGACCACCCTGCAAGTGTGAGGGGAATGTGGTCAGGTTCTGCACGATAAAGCCATCCATATCCGTATTGAAGAATGTGAGGTCAGCGTTGATCAGCTTGTTGAAGAACGAGCCGCGAAGGCTGATCGAGAATTCCTTACGATGAATGTAGTCGAGAGAAGGATTGCTACCCATTGTGGAATTGGTACGGTCTGTAGAAGATCCTTCATTCCATGAGAAGCCGCTGCCAGACGTTGTCCACAAAGCATCATAAAGATAGAAATAGACATCATTGTTATTTTTTTTCATATAGACATCGATATCCTCGCTCAGATTGCTATATGAGGCGCTGAGCATCAGATCGTCGACAAAGCTCCCCTTCATGAAGTTCTCCTTGGCAATGTTCCAACCGAGTGTGAACGAAGGAGAAAGGGCTCCACGGTGACCTTCGGCAAGACGGGCAGAATGTACAGCAGCCAATGATGCTTCTGCAAAGTAACGACCCATATAATCGTAACCAGCCTGAAGGCCTAAGTTGGCATTGGCATAACGATGATACTCGCCACTGCGCGTTGTCGTGTACATATTGGCGAGAAGCATACCCGTCACATGATGCTTGTCAGCAAATGTATTATCGTAGTCGAAATGACCGTTCCAAGTAATGGTCTGGCGGTATTTGGTATTCGACATCGCCATGTGACCTGTCACAATCTCATCGTTCTGCTGGGTAATACCTACGATAGCGTCTTCCGAATTATAATTACTCCATGTAGGAATAAACACGGCGTACTTGTTATCGTATGAAAGGCTGTAGTTGGCAGCATAGTCGATAGAGAACAGAGTCTTGAACGTCAAGCCCTTCACGAAGTTGTTCATGTCATAGATGATACCGGCATCGAACTGGAACTGACGGCTCACGTCTGTGGTCTTACCACCGAAATAGCAGTCTGCTATGGCATTGGTCTGAGTGGCTTTCGTACCTCCGGGGAAATATGTCCCGTCGAGAAGGTTGAGAGACTTGTTCAGAAGGGCAATGGCCTTGGTGGCATTGGGATCTACCATGTAGATAGGAATCAGCGGTGCAGCGTTCTCCGGGAAATTGGGACGACCATATCTGCCAGTATTGCTCCAGTAGCCATTCGTCAGCTCTTCACCCGCGGCCTCATGCCAGAATTCACCCTTGTTCTTGTTGGCGTTGTAGAACGTAGCGCTGGCGTTGGCAAAGCCCTTGATGACCTTGTTGACCACGAGATCCACATTACCACGAACACTGAATCGGTCGGTGTAGTTGTCCTTTGCATCGCCGAAATTGAGGAGATCCTCAATGCGATAGTAGTTGATGTTCGTGTAGAAGTGGGCACGCTTACCACCACCTTGTATCTCCAGCGTAGCCTCAGAACGGTTATACGCCTTGCGGACATACTCGTCTGAATAGTAGTTCACGTTCGGATAACGGTAAGGATTGAGACCCGAAGCATGATTGTAGATATCCTGCTGGGAATATCTCGGATCGAGTCCGTCGTTGGCACGGGCTTCGTTGTAAAGCGTCATGTACTCAGCAGAACCCAGATACTCAGGGAATGCCTTCGCCACATGGAAGCCTGTATTGGCATTGGCTTCGATCTGAAGACCGTCCACCTTGCCACGCTTGGTAGTAATCAGGATAGCACCCTTGGCACCCTTGGAGCCATAGAGCACAACAGCCTGTGCACCCTTGAGGAAGGTGATCTGCTCTATTTCAGAAGGAAGCACATTGTTCGACGGACGCTTCACACCGTCGATGATGACGAGCGGCATGTTGCTGTTGTCATTATTGTCAAGACGGTCATTGTCCATACCCCAAAGGTTGTTGCCGTTCCATCCGCCAACAAGCGCATACATGTCCTCAAGGCTACTCGTCATATAATCCTTCTTCTGAAGCTCTTCCATGTCCACATAGGAAATACCTCCGAGAAGATGATCGGGATCCTTGTCGCGGAAAGCAACATGGACTTTCTTTTTCACCACAGTGGAATCAGCGTCGTCAGCAGTCTGGGCATTGACCGTCAGCGGCGATACCGTAAACATGGCAAAGAGAAATATGTTTCTTTTAATATGTTTCATAAAATTGTCAATTTTCAATTATCAATTATCAATTGCCATTGTCTTACCATCCCGGGTTCTGGGGGAATCCTTCATAAAGATAGATGTCCTTGTCGGGAAGCGGGAACCAATAGTGCTTTGATTCCAGACGACGGCTGATCAACTCCTCCTTGTGGAAGTTTCCAACCTTTGCGTCCTTTGGATCATGATCCTTAAACCAGGCAGCATCTTCCAGGCGCTCAAACTCATGAGAGTATTTCACCGTGTAAGGAGCCTCTGTCAGAAGAAGCCAGCGCTGAAGGTCACACCAGCGGAAACCTTCGAAGGCAAGCTCCACAGCACGCTCACGGCGCACCTCATCAAGAAAATGCTCCCTGGTGTCCATACAGTTAGCTACGACATGCTCCATAGGATAGTCGTCAGAGTTCACACGGTCACGGAGTGCGTTGATGGCCTCAACAGCAGAATACGACGGACAATAGGTAGGTCTGTCCTTCAGGTCACTGGCACTATTTGCGATAGCAGCCCTTGCCTCTGCATACATCAGATAGATGTCAGCCAGGCGCATATAAGGCAGATAGCTCTGGAAGGCATAATCCCAGTCGTACCATCTGTCACCTTCGTTACACTGGTGAGGAACAAGCTTCTGGATGAAATAACCCGTACTACTTGCATTGTCAACAGCACGCATGGCACCGCCGGTGAAAAGATCACAATACTCAAGTTTCTTCTGTTCGCCATCCAAGGCATCTGTACTGAGTACATAGTGGAAACCATCGAACACGATATCGTGATATAAGCGCGGGTCACGATCCTTGTAGGGATGTTCAGGATCCCATCCGGCTTTCTCGTTAATCACATACTGACCATTCTGAACCAGATAGATAGGCTGTCCATTGGCCATTCCGTACTGATCTACGAGGTTGGCTGTCGGGTGGTGAATGATGTTATCGTGAGCCACGAGACCTGCGACCTTCGGACCGAAGATCTTGGCGCAGTTCCAGTTGGCAGAGTTCGTACCAGGATAAGCACCACGGAAGATGGCCTCCGTAGAACCAGGCATCATCCAACTCTGCTTCACAGTATAGAAGATGTCTGAGTAGCAGGACTCTGCATTCTCGTCACGCTCGTGATCATAGATGCTGGAATACCTGAATTCTGCCAACTTATACTTCACTGTTCCTTTCTTTACCAGATCAAGCGCCTTGCCAAGAGTCTCAGCAGCCTTCTTACAGTATGCGACATCATAATCATAGGTCTTGCCGTTGCTGCTGGCACCTAAGAGCTGAGCAACGCCACCGTCCTTGGTCTTCTCAAACTCCTTCATGAGAGGAGAACCAGCCCAGAGATAGCACTTACCCAGATAGCAGAGTGCCATGAACTTGTTGACACGCAGGTCGTTCTTTCCTGCAGTCTGCATACCAGCCAGTGTCTCGTCCCAGTCGTAAGGAAGAAGGTCGTATGCCCTTTCAAAATCCTCTGCGCAGCGGTCTGCACATTCCTGGAAAGAAAGGCGGGGCAGTTCAGGGATTTCTGAACCAAAAGCCTCGTCGATGTATGGCATGCCGCCGAAATAGCACATCACTTCGAAATGCCACCATGCACGGAAGAAATACATCTGTCCGAGCAACAGGTCACGCTCTTCGTCAGTTCCTACGAGAGACTTAATGTTCTCAATACCCATGTTACACTTACGAATGCAGTACCATGAGTTATCCCAGAGTGACTGACGTCTGCCATTATAGGTGCCACCTTTTAACCAGCACTGTGTGTTGCTAACCCAGTTACGATAGTTACCAAGGTCTACCTGGTGATCCATGTGTGCATAGCCCTCGGGATTGTGAACAGCGTCATCACCGAAATTCCATGCGGTACAATAGTTAACCTTCTCCTTATCAGGAATCAGGTTATAGATTTCCTCAATATATCCCTGGAAGTTGCGGAAGTTCTTGAAGGCCTCATCCTCTGCCACGATAGACTCCGGATCCTTGTCGAGCCAGTCGGTGCAGGAAGTGATGGAAGCGCCTGCCACAAGGAGCAGCGAACCACACAAGAGGGATTTTATGTCATTATAATATTTCATAATCGTATACGCCGTTAAATGTTAAGCTTAATTCCGAAGTTATAACGTCTGACAGTCGGGTAGGCACCACCGCCACCACTGAATCCGTAGTTACTCTCACGGTCGTCAGGCATCTTTGTGATCAGGAAGAGGTTGTTACCATTCACGTAAAGCTTCAAACTTGTGAAACCAAGCTTCTTGATCCAGCCCTTCGTCCATGTATAAGCAATCTCCACGTTCTTCAGACGGAAATAGGAGCCGTCATAAAGATACTGTGTACCGTCGTTGTAGGAAACCTGTGTGGTGAATCGTGGTACAACGACTTCACCGCCTCTGTCTACCGGATTCCACCAAACACCATTGTCATATACAGTCAGAAGCTTATTATTGAAAGAATGGAGGCCTACGTCACGAGTAACGCCTGTTGCTCCATATAACTGGGCAAAGCAGCTCCAGCCTTTCCACTCCCAGCCGATCGTGGCGTTGTAGGTGTGTTCCGGAGTACCGGTATAACCGTAAGGAGCCTGGTCATTTGTTTCATCAACAACACCGTCACCATTGAAGTCTACAATATAATGGTCACCGATGAGTACCTGGCTATCGTCCTTCTCTCGTGCAGGCGTACTATAGAGTTCATCATAGGTACCAATGAAACCGTTGTCAATAAACGAAATGTACTGGCCCTGAGAATAGCCCTGTGCCTTACGGTAAGCAGGAATCAGAGCGGGGTCATCCTTTTCTATAATTTCATTATGCGCGTACGTGTAGTTGGCGTTTGCCCAGAAGCGCATGCCATTGTTCAATACCTTGTTGAAACGGACTTCAAACTCGAAACCGTGGTTCTTCATCTTACCCTTGTTGATGTCAGGGTTCGTGGCTGCACCATAGTAAGAAGGCACTGAACGGTTGCTTCCCGAGATGAAGATATCTTTACGGTCGTCGCGGAAATAGTCGAAACTACCTGCAAACATACCACCAAGGATCGCATAGTCGAAACCGATGTTCTTTTTCACCACCGTTGCCCAACGGAGGTCAGGGTTGGCAATCACCGCTTCCTTATATCCGATGAACGGGCTTGCAGAACCGTCAAGACCCATGTTGAAACCATTACCACTGTTCGTGACTTCCCAAGTGGTCAGGTAAGCCCAGCGTGCACCACCGGCGTCATCACCGATCTCACCGATAGAACCACGGATCTTGAACATATCTATAATCTTCTTATCCTTCAGTTTCTTCATGAATTTCTCTTCCGAGATCATCCATCCTAAGGCTCCTGAAGCGAAGAATACGAAGCGGTTGTCTGGAGAGAATTTCTGTGAACCGTTGTAAGCACCGTTGACCTCGGCGAAATACCTGCTCTTATAGTCGTATGTGGAACGGAACACCCAGTCCTCACGACGATCCTCGAGGTCTGCATTACCTGCCTGGATACGGCGTTTCCAGTTACCCATGAGCGTCACGTTATGGTCACCGAACTGACGACCCCAGAAGAGTTGGAGCGACATTTCCGTTGCACGGTATGTTTGATTCACAGTACCTGCAACTGTTGACCAGTCACGGCTCTCATAGAAATCGAAACCTGTTGTAGCATTGATTTCATTCTCCCAAAGCATCTGACCTACCTCAGGAAGCATATACGCTTTCTTGGTGGTGTGCAAGTCGGAGATACCACGGTCACTCTCATTGAACTGGTTGTCCCAAGAGATGGTACCACGTGCGACAAGGCCCTTCGTGATGAAATCAAGTTTCTGCTCAAGGGCAAAGTCAGTGAACACACGGGTGATGGTTTTCAACTCATAACCTGACGTTGCCACACTTGCAGGAGAGTTCTCAATGTTGGAAACCAACGGGTAGTAACCCCAAGATCCGTCAGAGAACTGAACGGGGAAGAGGTTGGGCGCCATACCATAGGCACCGGCCCACTTCTGCTGCTGGAAGAACTCGCCATTATTACCATAATAATAACGCGGGGTCTTCTGCTGGGCATTCGAACCTGCCAGGTTCACCTTGAACTGAGTGGTCTTCGTAATCTGGAAGTCCAGGTTTGAACGAACATTCAAACGGTTGTAGGCATAACCACCGGTATACCCCTGATGGTTATCCCAAATCTTCGTCATATCACCTTCGTTCTGGAAGTCGAAGGCCACGAAATACTTCACGAACTGTGTACCACCAGAGATATTGAGGTTTGTATTATATGAGAAAGCGGTTGATTCGAACATCTCATCCTGCCAGTCAATGTTGGCATAGCGCTCTGCCTGGCTGTATTCGCCGAGGTAGGTACCGTCGGCGCTATAGTTAGGCTTGACTCTATAGTCCTGATTGCGGAAGTTCTCGATGAATGTCTGTGGACGGTAGTATGCCCAAGAAGCATCACCACCGATGGCAAGCTCATGCTCAATGGCCTGGTTGCGGTACATATAGCCATCGTAGGAATCATACTTACGCGGGAGTTTTGACACAGCCTTCAACGTGGCGTTGAAACCGACATCGATCTTCGCCTTGCCTTCCACACCACGCTTGGTGGTAATCAGGATAACGCCGTTAGCACCTTTCACACCATAGACGGCTGTAGCGGAAGCATCCTTCAGTACAGAGACAGTAGCGACTGATGTCACATCCACGGACTTGATCTCACGCTCGACACCATCCACAAGGATCAGCGGCTGAGCATCCGTGTTCCAGGCTGCTGCACCACGAATATAAATTCGCGGATCCTCTTCACCCGGCTGACCAGTAGAAGCGATGGTGGCAACACCAGGCACGTTACCCGTCAGTGCTGCACTGACACTACCGATACCTGCTGAACGTTCAAGAACTTCACCAGTTGTCTGGGTAATGGCACCTACCACTGAGGCTTTCTTCTGCTGGCCGAAACCAACGACTACCACTTCCGTGAGCTGAGTATTGTCAGATAGCGAAATGTTAAAATTACGCTGCTTACCGACTTTCAGTTCGCGGCTATCCATTCCTACGTAAGAGACAACGATGACCGTGCTCTCAGAAGGAACACTCAAAGAGAAGTTTCCATCGAAATCGGTAATCGTACCGACCGATGTGTTTCCCTTGACGACGACTGAGGCACCTATCAGCGCCTCGCCGTTTGTATCGACAACGGTTCCCTTGATATCGACCTTCTGGGCCCACATCGTCGTACAGAACAACATCGTCAACAACAAAATACTAAACTGTTTCATCTTGCTGATTTTGATTCAACACTATTATCGAGGTGCAAAATTAATTAATATTAATTAAACAAGTTTTATAATATGTATCATATTGTTTATGCCTGCTATCTGTAGCGGCCAAATGTTACAAATGATAAAACAATTGTTATATTTTAAAAACTTTTGCCTTTAAACCTTTATTATTTAACGGTTACTAAAATTCCACTTGGAGTTGTCACTATTAAAGTCATAGACAGCGAGCGTCGGGGTAGAGTCGCCGGCAGAGTAGAGGCAGTACTTGGTGTTTATGCCCTCGATGCCGGGGATAGCCTTCGGCATGATGCGGTAGGTACCGTCGGTGAGTTGCTCGATGCGCCAGAGTTGTTCGTCAGCACCGGTGTAGGCAGGAACGGTGGTCACCTCGCATGCTGCAGTAGCGGCGAGTGCACGGTCTGTACCTTCTATGGTGATCTTGAAATAGGGATTGCTCAGGTAGCCACCAGCCTCATCAACAGGTGTAATGGTCCAGCGCTGGTGGGGACGGTACATATAGTCGCCGATACGGGCAGGAATGTCACCCTCGGGCCAACTACCCTTAACTTCATCCAATGTCTGGTTGGCGATGGGTTTGGCAGGCTCTTGCATCTGATTGCGGTTGAACCAACCCTGACGCTGTTGCTGCATGCGGGCAAAGTCAACGGTGAGTTCGAGGGCATAGCCACGGCGCTCAGACAAGATGGCGAAGTTGCCGCCCTTGAAGTTGTCGCCAGCCACAGGCCAGCCGTTCTTCCATACCAGAGGACGGATGGCGAGCGTGGAACGGCCACTGAGTTCGAAGTCTGCCTCCCAGTGGAATGACATCACCTCGACACCCTCATCGACGATGAAACGTCCGAAGTGTCCTGCACCACAGGCACGCTTCTCGGCAGCGATAACCATCTTACCACCACCATGGAACATATCACGGCCTACGTTGTCGATATATGGACCTTCAACACTCTTGGAACGGCCAACTACGATATTATAGGTGGAGTTGACACCATCGCAACAGGTACCATGAGTGCCGAGCAGATAGTACCAGCCGTCGCGATACATGAGGTCGGAGGCCTCACAATCGATGGCAATGTCCTTCTCCTTGTTGCCAGCCTTGCGGAAGCCCGTCTTGGGGTCGAGCTCGATGAGACGGATGGTGCCGAAGTAGGTGCCATAGCTCACCCAAAGACGACCTGTGGTGGGATCCAACAGCAAACCTGGGTCGATGGCATCCTGATCCTCCATACCATCAGAGAAACACACCTCTGTAGCTTCAGACCACTTGAAGTCGGGCGACTTCGGGTCGAGGGTCTTGTTCCACATCGTGAGGATACGACCTGCATGACCACCGCCGAGGCCACCGCCGGTGGCACCGTAGATGCAGAGGTAACGGTCACCGATCTTCAATACATCGGGGGCAGCACCGCCACCAGGACGATCTGCGCCAGAGTTCCAGCTCCAGCCGTCTTCAGAGATCAGGCCTCCACCGCCAGTGCCGAAAGTATAATACTTACCGTCGCACTCAGCCAGTGTCGAGGGGTCGTGGATATAAGGTGCGCCAATCTGCGCTACGCAAAACAAATGAGCTGAAACAGCTAATGTTGCACTTAACAAATATCTTTTCATATTCTTCTTCTATTTTTAATGGAAACTAATTCCCGTAATAATGCGTAATTTCCCGTAATTATTATGGCAAATTATGATTAATTATGGCAATTCGTTTCTTTTCTCATTCTAAATTACTATTTGTTTCCTGAGGTTGTTACCTTGAAGTTCTTAACGGGATTTCCTTTCTCATCGAGGAAGCGGACACAGAAGTCGCTCATGCCAGGGCCATTGATGATGGCACCACGGAGGATGTTACGACCCTTCTTGAGGGTGAGGCGCGACGACATGGCATCGTCCTCCACCATACGACGGTCACCGGAGAGCAGGAGCGCCTCCTCGCCATTGAGCCACCACATAGAAGCAGAGTTGGAGCCGACGGCGAGACGTACGTTCTCGATATCCTCCTCACAGTCGATAATCGTGACAGTCCAGAAGAGGACACCATAGACCTGCTGACCCCACTTCTCAGCGAAGCGGAAGAGCTTCACGTTGTAATTCTCGCTATCGAGGGCGTGCCAGGTGAGCGTCTGCTTCACGGTTGTGACCTTAGGTTCTGCTGGGGCCTGTTGTCCGAAACTGCGTCCGAAGCCAGGAGCCACCTCCACCTTTTGATAGACAGCCTTCACCTTCTGGCCATCCTTCGGAACAATCGTCTGCTGACCCTTGAAGTACTCGGTAGCAAAATTCTCACGCAGATAGCTGTCGGTGAAAACGGTGTTGCCGCTATTGGGCTTGTCGAGGGGCTCAAGGATGAGCCAGCGACGGATGAAACCGTCATCGTCAGGCTGCGCAGAGGCGGTGGTCACAGGTGAGAAGTACTTGGGACGGTTCTTGAACTGCACCCAATCTATGCTGACGCCAGCCTCTCCCTCACTGGTAATCACCAAGTCGCTGACACCCTTCGGAACGAATGCCAAAGGCGAAGTCATCGTGAGCCACTGGTTACTGAAGTCACGACGGAACATAGCGGGAGCACCTGCGGGCGTCTCGGGCTTCACGGTCATATCAATCTTTGCCAGGATCTTTCCGTCGGCAGTTTTCTCGCGGACATAGAAAGAGGTATTCTCTGAGGCCCTGGCGCTGATGAGAATATAAGCATCGTTCAGACAGCTGAAGTCGATGTCGTTGTAACGGATCCAACTTCCCTTGTTGGGAAGAATGGCCTCGTAACCACGGAAGGTATTGACAGTATCGATGAGTTCTGTCATCACATCACTGCTGGCACCACTGTAACGGTCGACCTCGATCTTCTCCGTAGCCTTGTTGATACCTACGCCACGCATCGTCTGTGTCACCTCCTGGATGGTACCGTCGGGATTGAAATACAATTCCTCGATGCAGACCGAACGACGCTTGTCGTCACGCGGTGAGAGATAGTTGTGGTGATAGAACAGATACCACTGGCCTTTGTAATTGACGATGCTGTGGTGGTTAGTCCAGCAACCATTTGGCTGTTCAGCCATAATCAAGCCCTTGTATTCATAAGGTCCCATGGGGTTCTTACTCATGGCATAGCCAAGAACCTCGGTATTCTCTCTTACATACGGATAGGTCAGGTAATAATTGCCGTTGTACTCAAAGGCGAAAGGACCTTCTGCCTGACGATTAGGCAGGTCTTTGAGGCAGTTCACACCATACACCTCAAACTCACGTTCGCCAAACTTCACCTTTTCTTTGGGAGTATCGTCAGCGAGTTCCTTCATATTGGGCTTGAGCTTTGCACAGCGGCCGTTGCCCCAGAAGATGTAGGCGTTGCCGTCGGATGCCTGAAGCACGCAGGGGTCGATGCCACTGATGCCCTTGATGTTCTCCGGTTCAGGAACGAACGGTCCCTCAGGACTGTCTGCGATGGCAACACCGATACCAAAGCCACGGCCATCCTTGGGAGCAGAGGGGAAGTAGAAATAGTACTTGCCATTGCGCTCAACGCAGTCGGGTGCCCACATCGAATAAGAGTCAGGACGCACCCAGGGCACTTTGTTCTGGGTGACGATCACACCGTGGTCTGTCCAGTCGGTGAGATTCTCGGATGAGAACACGTGGTAGTCCTCCATGCAGAACCAGTCCTGCCGCTGTCCTGCGGGAGGCATGATGTCGTGCGAGGGATAGAGGTACACCTTATTATTAAATACGCGCGCGGTAGGGTCAGCCGAGAACTGGTCGCGGATGACGGGGTTTTGTGCCGACGACAAGAGTGGCACACCCAAGAGTAATGAAAGTAGATATCTCTTCATATTTTGGAAAATTTGTTATTGTTAGTTTTTGATGTGCAAAAATAGTTCTTTTTCTTCTATCCGCCAAATCAAATCACCCCTTGAGGGCCCAAATGTAACATTTCGTAAAGTTTCTGTTATAAAATGACAAGGCCGTGACAGACCAACTCTGCAAAAATATTCGTATCTTTGCAGCGAAAATATAACATTATAACATTAAAACGATATGAAAAGACTGTTGATTGCTTTATCATTCATCATTTGCCATCTATCATGGAGCGTAGCGCAAACACGTATCAACGCTGACGGCACCGTGACTTTCCAGTATTATAACGACAAAGCCAAGGAGGTGCTGGTAGACGTACAGTTTGCAGGTCGAAACGCCATGCAGCGTGACGAACAGGGATACTGGTCTGTAACCCTCGGACCAGCTGCGCCCGACATGTATCCCTACTGCTTCATCGTCGACGGCGTGAGCGTGATGGACCCAGAGAACCCGCAATACTTCCCCAATGAGGGCTTCAAGAATTCGTTGTTGGAGATTCCTGCCCAAAAAGGCAGTCTGGCGCACGACATCAAGAACGTGTCCCACGGACAGATAGACTATATCCACTACTACTCCAAGAGTCTCGGTGCCACCAACCAGGCCGTGGTCTATCTGCCACCGAAGTACAAGGAGAATCCGGATAAGAAATATCCCGTGTTCTATTGCATCAGCGGCACCACCGACACCGAGGAGGTGTACTATAAGGTAGGCCGTGTGAACTATATCCTCGACAACCTGCTCGCAGAGGGCAAGGCTGAGGAGATGATCGTGGTGCTGCCCTACGGCAATCCCTATAAGCTGCTGCCCACACCCCAGACAGGCATGTTCGGAGCACCGGGATCACGCTTTGGAAGCGATGTGTTCAGCCTCGACCTCAACAACGACCTGATGCCCTATATCGAAAATCACTACCGTACCATCAATGATGCCGACCACCGTGCCATCGGCGGTTTCTCACGTGGCGGCAATCAGGCACTCTTCAACGGTCTGAGCCATCTGGACAAGTTCGCTTATCTGTGCAGCTACAGTTCTTTTACCTCAACGGACATCCCCGGTGTTTACGACAATGCCGACGATACCAATAGTAAGATCCGCCTGTTCTGGCTCGGTGTGGGCACGGATGACTTCCTCTATGGCAATGCCCGCGACTATATGGAGTTCCTCGACAAGCACGGCATCCGCAGCGTGAAGGAGTACACCCACGACAAGTTCGGCCATACCTGGATGAACGCCAAATACTTCCTAAGCAAGACCCTGCCCCTGCTTTTCAATCCCAAAGCCGCAGAGGAGGCGATGAAGAACGGACAGCCTGCCCTCGCCGCCACAGGCCAGGAGCAGCAGTTCACGCCTGGTGTGATGGCACGCCTCTTCCCCAAGCCCATCATCTCGCCAGAATACAAATACGACAGTGTGATCTTCCGCATGAAGGCTCCCGATGCCAAAGAGGTACAGCTCGCAGGTGAGATCTTCGGCAAGCCCATCACCATGGAGCGAGACAGCGACGGTATATGGAGCACAGAGGTCGATGAGCATATCTACGAGGTCTTCACCTATTATTTCCTTGTGGACGGTACGCCTGTGGCAGACCCGCAGAACATGTACCTCGCCCCATCGAAAGGCTTCAAGCCCAGTATCTGCAACAATCCCGCTGCCACGTTCAACTACGGCAGTATGGCTGACAACATTGAGCACGGTGTGGTAAGTTACGATCTGAACAACCAGGTGGCACGCTATATTCCTGCAGGAGTCAGGAGTCAGGAGTCAGGAGTCAGGAGTCAGGAGTCAGGAGTAGAGCCAGCCTTCTGCATCCAGCTCATCCCGGGCAAGGATGACACCATCGAGAGCTGGTTCAAGATCGGTGGTGCCGATGTGATGGCCGACAAACTCATCGGTCAGAAGAAACTCCCGCCATTCTGCATCATGACGGGCTGTGAAGGAAAAGGCTCCTGCTGTCAGGGTAACGACCATAAATGTGACAAGAAAGTCTATACCCTCAAAGCCGACGACTATCCTAACTGGCCTGAGCGCCGTCATGCCCTGGAGTCCATCCTCGACTCCCTCTTGCTGCAGGCGGCTGCAAAGGGTGATATCAGCATCAATCTGCCCCTCTTCCAGACGAAATACACGGCTGACCCCTCCCCCATCGTGGTGGGCGACCGTCTGTTCCTCTTTACCTCCCACGATGCCTCGCCAGAGGATATCCCCGACGTGAACGAGAAGAGTTCTGCAGGTTTCTTTATGTACGACTGGCTGCTGTGGTCCACCACCGACATGGTAAACTGGACGGAGCACGGTGCCGTCGCCTCTTTGAAGGACTTCACCTGGCGCTCACGTGAGAACGGCGGCTGGGCCATCCAGACCGTCGAGCGCAACGGCAAATACTACCTCTATGCCCCACTCCACGGCCACGGCATCGGCGTGCTCGTGGCAGATTCTCCTTACGGTCCTTTTCATGATCCCCTCGGCAAGCCGCTGGTGTGGGACCAGAGCAACTGGTTCGACATCGACCCCTCCGTCTATACCGACGACGACGGACAGGCATGGCTCTACTGGGGAAATCCGCACACATTCTATGCTCCTCTCAACGAGGATATGATCTCGCTGAAGGGTGAGGTGACAAAGCTGCCGCATATCAAGCACTACCAGGAAGGGCCGTGGTTCTATAAGAGAAGCCTCACCCCCAACCCCTCTCCGAAGGTCGAGGGGAGTAAATATTACCTCGCCTTCGCATCAACCTGCTGCCCTGAGGCACTGGGCTATGCCATGAGCGACTCGCCCACAGGCCCCTGGGAGTGGAAGAACTACATCATGCGCCCCACCCTCCGCGACCGTGGCAACCACCCTGGCATCTGCGACTTCAAGGGCCATTCCTACATCTTCGGACAGAACTACGACCTGATGCACCTCGACACCTTCGTGCACCACGAGCGTCGTTCAGTGTCTGCCGCAGAGATCACCTACAATGCCGACGGCACCATCCAGGATGTGCCCTACTGGCTGGATCAGGAGCCGCTGAAACAGCTTCACTGGCTCAACCCCTACGATCGTGTGGAGGCAGAGACGATGGCGTGGGGCTATGGCCTGAAGTCTGCCAAGATGGGCATCCCCAATACGGGTGTCGTGGCCGATATGCCCACATCGACGGGTAAGAAGAATATGTATATCTACGACATCAACGACGGTGAGTTCATCAAACTCCGTGGTGTGGACTTTGGCCAGGGTGCCACACGATTCAGCATCACGGGTTCTTCTACCGGCTCCTGCACCGTCACCGTGCGCCTCGACAGCCAGAACGGTCCCGTCGTAGCCACAGTCCTCATCCCCCGCACGGGTTCCGTGGATAAATACCGTACCTTCAGCACGAAGGTCAACAACGCCTCGGGTGTCCACGACCTCTTTCTCTGCTTCAGCGACAATACGGGCGACACCCGCCTCGACTGGTGGCAGTTTAAGTAAAGGTAAAAAGGTAAAAAAGTAAAAAAGTAAATAATTATGAAACTGAAGGGACTTAAAATGATTTGTATGACCGCATTATTAGCAGGCTGTAATTCAGCCGTCGACATTGAACAGCAAGTGGATGAACTCTACGCCAAGATGCCACAGGAAGAGCGCATCGCCCAATTGAGGAGCATGTATATGGACGAGCTCTTCAACGAACAGGGACAGCTCGACACGGCGAAATGCCGCGAACTGATCCCCTACGGCATCGGACACTTCTCACAGTTCTGTATGCAGCAGCCTCGCGATCCCAACGAACTCCGCGACCGTGCGGCAGCCATCCAGGACTGGCTGATGCACAACACGCCTAACGGTATCCCAGCCCTCCTGCACGAGGAGGTGCTCTCGGGTGTCAACACCAAGGGCTCCACCATCTATCCCCAGCAGATCGGACAGGCTTGTTCTTTCAATCCGGAGTTGGCTGAGCTGAAGACACGTCAGACGAGTACGGCCCTCCGCAAGATGGGTGGAATCCTTGCTCTCTCGCCGATGGTCGACGTATGCCGCAACCCCTCGTTCAACCGTCTGGAGGAGTCCTACGGCGAGGATGGCTATCTCTCTGCCGTCATGGGCGTGGCCTTCGTGGAAGGCCTGCAGCAGGGCGACCTGAAGAAAGGTGTGGGTGCCTGTTCAAAGCACTACCTCGGCTACGGCGGTGGTGGTGACGCCGACGAGAAGGAACTGATGGAAGAGATCCTCCTGCCCCACGAGACGATGATCCGTCTGGCAGGCAGCAGATGCGTCATGCCCGGCTATCATGATGTGCATGGCATCAGGTGCGTGGCCAACAGCGAGATCCTGCAGGATATCCTACGCGGCTATGTGGGCTTCGATGGTATGGTGGTGAGCGACTATACGGCCATCGACCAGATTCCCAATCTTGAGACACCCGTGGAAAAGGCTGCGATTGAGCAAGGGCAGGACCAGGCTCGCATGAGTTCTGCCGAGCGTGAGCAGGCTAGAACTGTGTTCAAGGCTGCCGCTGCCATCAATGGCGGTAACGATGTTGACTTCCCCCACGGTGCCAACTACAAACTCTTGCAGGAAGCCATCGACAAGGGTCTTGTGAAGCCCGAGACGTTCGAGCGTGCCGTGAAGGACGTGCTCCGTCATAAGTTCCGTGCAGGCCTCTTCGACAGCGATGCCTATCTTTATAGCACCGAGGACATCCAACTCGACACCCCCGAAGAGCGCCAGACGGCCTACGACATCGCCACCCAGTCCGTCGTCCTCCTGCAGAACGAAGGAAATCTCTTACCTCTTACCTCTCACAACTCACCTCTGAATATCCTCCTCACTGGTCCTAACGCCAACTCCATCTGGGCCATGTGCGGCGACTATACCTATCCCGCCATGTCCTATTTCTGGAAGATGGTAGACTACAATTTCGAGACGCCACACATCGTGAAGCTGCTCGAAGGCATGGAGGCAGGCAAGCCCGAGGGCGTGAACCTGCTCTATTCCCGTGGCTGTGACTGGACGGAGGGCATCGAGACCAAATACACTGAGGCCGGCGACGAGCGTGCCTGGGAGTTTGCGCTGCTGAACCGTAAGGTGGACTCTGGCGAGAAGGCTGACAAGGCCGAAGCCCTCAGGATGGCCAAGGATGCCGACGTCATCATTGCCGCCGTAGGTGAGAACGTGATGCTCTGCGGTGAGAACCGCGACCGTCAGGGACTCCGTCTGCCTGGCAAGCAGGAACAGTATGTCGAGGAACTCATCCAGACCGGCAAGCCCGTGGTGCTGGTGGTCTTCGGTGGCCGTGCCCAAGTCATTTCCGGCATCGCCGAGAAGTGCGCAGCCGTCATCCAGGCCTGGTATCCCGGTGAGGAAGGTGGTCGCGCTGTGGCCGACATCCTCTACGGCAAAGTCTCTCCATCAGCCAAGCTCTCCGTCTCCTACCCAAACGCCGAACTCAATGAGCCCCTCTGCTACAACTCCCTGTCTTCTGACACTCCTCTCACCTCGAAGGTCCAATGGCCCTTCGGACACGGTCTCACCTACACCACCTTCGACTATCAGAACCTGCAGGTGAACAGCGAGGCAAAGACATCCGACGACTTTGTGGAGCTGACCTTCCAGGTGAAGAACACGGGTAGTGTTGCTGCCACGGAGATTGCACAGGTCTATCTCTCGCCGAAGGACAGCACCCAGCAGATCCGTCCCATCCAACTGCAAGGCTTTGCCCGCATTGCACTGGAGCCCGGACAGACCAAGACCGTCACCACGCGCCTCTACGTGGAGCAGTTGGGCTTTTATAGCCATCAGGGCAGCGTTCGCCAGTGGAACATTGAGCCTGGCACTTACATCATCAAGGTGGGTGCCTCCTCTGCCGACATCCGTCTGAAGCAACAGCTCATCCTCCGTGGCTCTTCCGTCACCAAGCCCTTACGCGATCATTACTTCTCTGAGAGCACCGTATCACTATAAAATTATCCCCGTTGCCAAAAACAACGGGGATATTTTTTTACTTTTGCAGGAACATCGTCTTTCTCCGATTGTCCTTCGGCCTCACCGCGAAATGCAGCCAGTAGCCACCATTCCGATTCCTCTCAATCAGCAGTTCATCATAGTCCTGCTTGGTCTCGTCAGCGTAGTCCATCAGGATCACTGCATATCTCATCGCCTGCTCAATAACAGCCACTTTGATATCCACAGCGCATCCCGTCAGATGATTACTTGTCGGGGAGCCTCCTACCTTCTTATTCAGCTCCGGCGATCTATACCCTGACGTAATTATAATTGGAGCCTCCGAAGTATCTTTTTCCCCTCCTAAGTTAGGAGGGGTGCCCGTATGGGTGGGGTGGTCTGAACGAGGGAATGTCTGGCACTTCTTCAGACCACCCCTAACCCCTCCTAACTCAGGAGGGGAAACCGAGCGCTCCCCATTCCTATAAAATACATATCGCTCGTTATACCGTCTGCGCAGTTCTTCTAACCCACGCACAAACTCTTTTCAAGTTCTCGATCGCAACATGACTGGGAATGTTGTATATCTCAGCATGCTTGCTCTTGGTAACCTCCCCGAGCGTAAAGTGCTCAGAGAGGTGGATAGATGGATTGATACTTACTTTTTCCATAGAATTGTTAAATTGTTAATTGTTAAGTCATCCTTTCGCAATCAGGACATTAACAATTAACAATTTAACAATTGGTATTTGAGGAATGGAATTAAAAAATAAAGTAATATTATTATATATTATAATATATAATAATATTAATATAATATATAGATAATTGTTGTTAGTTATCGAAAAAAGCAAATGTTAGTTTGTTAATTGTTAACCTCGCCATCTTAAAAAGTTGAAATTAGTTTACGTATTACAAATATTCTTTTGGCGTCATTTTTAGGATAAAGCAAAGCAGAAGTTTAATGCCTATAAAGTCAGAGTTTTAAGTAATGAAAATCCGAGTTTGGTCTATGGAAAGTCTGAGAGCCTGAAAAACACGAAAAAGGCAGCTTATGGCTGCCCGAGGTGCTGGTAAATAATATTTACTTCGAGTGGAAGAAATGTGCGACGCTTCAACTTTGCGAGGTGCTCAAGGGCTGGATCTTCAAGGAGAAGCGCTCTTAGTTTCTCCCAAGCAGACTTGGGTTGAATGAAAGGGAAATACATTTGGGCCAACTGCGTTCGGCCCATAGTTAAACATTTGTTTTGTTGCATAATGGTTTTAGTTGTTTGATGATGCAAAGGTACGAAAAACCTGCGAAATATGCAAGAAAAAGCGCAAATATTTTGGTATAATACAGAATAAGGAGGAATAAGGCAGCAAAAGGCGTTTGGAGATATAGAAATACTTGCATATTATCTGGAAATTTCGTACCTTTGCAATGTGAATTCACAAAGCTTATGTTTAACTAAAAAGAGAAAGGAACAAAAAATGGCAAGATCAAACATTCCAATGGTGATTAACCTGCGTCAGAACACGAACGACGACAGCACCGCATTCGGCAAGTGGTTCGCAGAAGTAGACTCGAAGGAGCCCCTGAACCTGAAGGGATTCGCCAAGCACATGACCAGTCACGGCAAGATCGCCGACTATCAGATGTGTGTGCTGGTACTGGGTCAGGTGGTTGAGTGTATGAGCGAGCTGCTCGCACAGGGTCAGCCCGTGAAACTCGACGGACTGGGCACGTTCTCACCGAGCGTCGATGGTCAGAAGCTGGGCAAGAATGACATCGAGTCTGCTGTGGCAGCTGGTGCCGATGCGATGATCAACGGCATCAAGATTAACTTCTCGCCGGAGAACACGAAGGGTGAGAAGCTCACCAGCAGGGCATTCAAGGAGCAGTGCATCTTCGAGTACGGGTATGTGGTGCAGAGCGAGATCCGCACGATCAATGGCAAGCAGAAGCGTTTCCAGAAGAAGACGCCGATCAGCTACGTGCTGGCTCCCGAGGCCGACAACAACGGTGGAGGTGGTAACGGGTAATCTCTTCCCCTCCTGAGTAGGAGGGGTTAGGGGTGGTCTGAACAAGCGAACAGTTTCCCGCGTTCTTGCGTCCCTTCGGTAGCAAGCGGCAAAGCCGAGCGCAGACCCCCTCTGGCTCCCCCTAACTTAGGGGGAGAAACAGATACTCAAAGCACAGAAAGGAGGTAAAGAATGAAGAAGCAGAGGATTGTGGAGCTGGCGGTGAAGGTGATAGTAGCTGCGCTCACGGCATTCTTGACGGCGATCGGAACGACCAGTTGTATGGGAAGAGGACCGTTCTAAAGGTGAAAAGGTGAAAAAGTAAAAGGGTGAAAATGAGGGGGCTGACAGCAAAGCTGTCGGCTCTCTTTGTTTTTTTTGCCTTTTTCTTTGGTATTTCGTTCGATTTGCACTACCTTTGCAACGCAAATCAACAATCAGCATAATGAAAAGAACTATATTATCAACTATCCTGCTGTGCATCGGTGTGATGATGATGGCGCAGACGCCCTTCGGAAAGGGACGGCTGAAAGTGAGTAAGGTGGCACGGAATGCCGTGCGCATCCAGTATATGGAGGCGGAAGTGAAAAGCGACCTGCCGGACTGGCTGTATGTGAAACACGACGAAGTGGAGAGCCAGGACATCAGTACTCAGATTGATGCGGAAGGGCAGACAATCACCATCAAAGACAAGAACGGGAAGCCGGTCTTCAAGGCTACTCAGCATCAACTCATAGACGGACAGGCCACGCTGGCTTTTGATTCGCCGGAGGATGAGTTTCTGTTCGGACTGGGACAGTTCCAGGACGGCTATAGCAATGTGCGTGGGCTCTCCCGTAGGCTGACACAGGTGAACACGCAGATCTCGATGCCGATGGTGCTGTCGAACCTGGGCTACGGCGTGCTGTGGAACAACTATGGTATGACGGAGTTTAATCCAAGCGAGACAAGCGTCCGCTTGGAGAGGAGTCAGGAGACAGGAGTCAGGAGTCAGGAGAATAGACCGGAGGCGGAGAAAGAAGTCGTGGATGTGACGACGACGGAGGGTAATAAGAAAGAGGTACGTGAGCGGCATATATTTGAGGCAGAGATCGACATCGAGGAGGCAGGTATGTATGCCCTGCTGCTGGATGTGGGCCAGAAGATGGCAAGGCGCCATAACCTCTGCATCGACGGCGTGCCCGTGATAGAGATGCAGAACCTCTGGCTGCCTCCGACGGCCTCGAAGATCGTGCTCTTGGACGAAGGGCGCCATCGTCTTACGGCGGAACTGACAAAGGACGACCAGCCGACGGTGTATTATCATCTGATCAAGGACGAGACGGTGTTCCGTTCGCCAGTAGCCACAGCCGTAGATTATACGGTGTTTGTTGGCTCTCCCGACGAGATCATCGCCACGTTCAGGGACTTGACGGGGCCGTGTCCTGAGATGCCGAAGTGGGCACTGGGCTATATCCACTGCCGCGAAAGGTTCCACTCGTCGCAGGAGATCCTCGAGACCGCCAACCGCTTCAAGGCCGAGCAGATGCCCGTGAGCATGCTGGTGCAGGACTGGCAGTGGTGGGGCAAGCACGGCTGGAACGCGATGGAGTTTGACGAGGACAACTACCCCGACCCCAAGGCGCTGACGGACAGCCTGCACAAGATGGACATCCGACTGATGCTCAGCGTGTGGTCGAAGATCGACAAGACCTCGGAGGTGGGTAAGCAGATGGAGCGCGACGGCTATTATATCCCCGAAACGGACTGGATAGACTTCTTTAATCCCCAAGCTGCGGCTGCGTATTGGAAGAATTTCAACGAGAGACTGGTGCCTACGGGCATCGACGCGTGGTGGCAGGATGCCACGGAGCCGGAGAACGACGATCTTGCAGGCCGTCGCGTGAATAATGGGCGATGGACGGGTGAGCAGGTGAGGAATGTGTATCCGCTGCTGGTGAATAAGACGGTGTATGAGGGGTTAGTCCATGCGAGCAAGGAGCCGATGATACTGACCCGCTGCGGATTCCCGGGAATACAAAGGTATGGCTCTGCACTGTGGAGCGGAGACGTGGGTAACGACTGGAATACGTTCAGGAGGCAGATTGTGGCAGGTCTGGGTGTGCAGGCGGCAGGTCATCCCTGGTGGACGTACGACGCAGGCGGATTCTTCCGTCCCCACGACCAGTACACCAATCAGGACTATATCGAAAGGATGCTGCGCTGGATAGAGACGAGCGTGTATCTGCCGCTGATGCGCGTGCATGGGTATATGAGTAATACGGAGCCGTGGAACTATGGCGACGAGGCGAAGCAGATCATTGCCAGTTGTCTGAAGGAGCGCGAACAGCTCAGGCCATATATCGAGGCGTGTGCAGAGCGTGTGGCGAAGGAGGGCTATACGCTGATGCGGCCATTGGTGTTCGACTTTGCGGATGACGAGAGGGCACTGCGGCAGTCGTGCGAATATATGTTTGGACCAGAGTTGCTCGTAAGTCCTGTGACGGAACCAGGGGTCACGAAGTGGAGGACGTATCTGCCGAAACAGGCTGGCGGCTGGACGGAAATCCACACGAATGAGCACTTCGACGGCGGACAGTATGTCACGACAAAAGTCAATAAAGCATACATCCCAGTGTTTAAGAGGACAACGAATTAAACGGATTTCACGAATTAAATAAGAACCACAGATTACACAGATGACACAGATTATTAAAGGATGCCTGATGGTGGCGGGGATGTGGATATTCTCGCTGGGAGCAGGCGCACAGATTTCGAGCAACCCCAACAAGTTTTTAGGCAACATCACCACCAGAGGCACCGTGGAGGCCGGAGGCGGCGTGCCACAGTACTACAAGCTCTGGAACCAGATCACGTGTGAGAACGAATCGAAATGGGCCTCCGTGGAGGGCACCCGTGGTGCATTCAACTGGAGCGGAGCAGACAGGGCCTTCAGCTACGCCCAGCAGCACGATTTCACCTACAAGTTCCACGCCTTGGTGTGGGGCGCCCAGTACCCGGGATGGCTGGAGTCGCTGTCGGCAAGAGACCGTTTCAATGCCATCACCAACTGGTTCGACCACGCCAAGGACCAATACGACACCCTGCCCATGATCGACGTGGTGAACGAGGCCATCGGCAATCACCAGGCTGGCAATCCCATGATGAAAGAGAGTCTGGGCGGTGGCGGCAAGACGGGCTACGACTGGCTCATCAAGGCCTTCGAGATGGCCTACGAGCGCTGGCCGGACGCTATCCTCATCTATAACGACTACAACTCATTCACGTGGGACCTTGACAACTACATCACTCTGGTACGCACCCTGCGCGATGCCGGAGCACCGATTGATGCCTACGGCAACCAGTCGCACGACGTGACCGACATCAGCGTCAGCAACATGGAGAACGCCCTGAAGAAGCAGCAGGACGCCCTGCAGATGCCGATGTTCATCACGGAGCTGGATATCGATATCGCCAGTGACGAGCAGCAGAAGAAACAGTATGAGAACATCTTCCCGCTGATGTGGGAAGCCGACTACTGTGCCGGTGTCACCCTGTGGGGCTATGTCCTTGGTGCCACCTGGGTTACCAATTCGGGACTCTATCGTGACGGTGTGGAGCGCCCCGCAATGACGTGGCTGCGCGAATATATGCAGACCGACGCTGCTAAGAACGCCAAGAGTCCCCTCCCCGGCACGAAGAAAGAGGCTTCGGTCTATATCCGTCCCGCCTCGCTGAAGATGGCCGTGAATGACGTGATGCCCATCAAGGTGCGCGCCAAGATGGCCACGAAAACCATCGAGAAGATCGACCTCTATGCAGACGGCGAACTGATTGCCACCATGACGGAAGACCCTTACATCGCGGAATATACAGCCACCTCAACGGGCAAGAAGACGCTGAAAGCCGTGGTGACCACGACGGACGGAAACACCTATGAGCGCCTGTCACAGATACAGGTGAACAGGGGCGAGAAGCGTGCGCCTTACAACGAGACCGTTCCCGAACTGCCTGGCACCATCAATGCGGATGAATACGACAAGGGTATGTCGGGTGTCGCATACAGCAACATCGCCGTCGACCGCGATAAGTTCACCACCACCGCCACCAGGGACAACTCCTGGATGGAATATACGGTCGATGTGAAGGAAGACGGTCTTTACACGATGGAGGTGGAGGTCGCCTCGACGAAGGCCGGAGGCATGTTGCATCTGGCAGAGTACGGGTTTGACAACCTCACCTTCTACACCGATCTCACTGAGGTGCCGAGTACGGGTGGCTCTAAGGAGTTCAAGACCTTGCGCTGCCCGCTGAAGGAGCCGTTGACAGCAGGGCGCCACGTGCTGACGCTGCTCGTTGACACAGGCGGCTTCTGCATCAAGAGTATGAACTTCAAGCGCACGCCCACCTTCAGTCTGCCGGGTGCTGTCGAGGCCGAAGACTACTTCGTTGGCGAGGGTATGACAATCGTTCCCACCGCTGACGGCTATGCTCTGGGCAATACCGCCACAGGCAGCTGGGCAGAGTATTCCATCAACATCACCGAGGCAGGCAAGTACAACTACGAGGCTACCGTGTCGTCGGTGGTGGAGGGTTCTAAGTTCTCGATGGTTATGGTAGAGAGCGACGGCACCGAAAAGACGCTGGGCACCGTCACCGTGCCGCAGACAGGCAGCCTTGACACCTACGAAGTGAAGACGGGCAAGATCAGGAATCCCCTCAAGACAGGCCAGCAGAAACTGCGCATCACCGTCACTGGCGGCAGCTGCAACATCGACAAGGTGAACCTCGTCTCTACCGAGACAGGTATTATGGAGGTGACGAGAGACGACGACACCACTGGCGACTCCTACAATCTCGCCGGACAGAAGGTGGACGCCAACTACAAGGGCATCGTGATCAGAAACGGAAAGAAGATTATCAGGAAGTAGTTTACAGTTTATAGATATGAAACGAACATTATTATCAACCATCATGCTGTGCATGGCCTCATGGCTCATGGCACAGCCCGCAGGCGGCTTCGGAGGATTCCAGGCGCCTCAAGTAGACCTCCCTACCTCACAGGAGTGGAAGGATGTGAACTATGCTGGTGACGATCAGGCCTATCACACCTGTGACATCTACCTGCCGAAAAAGGAGGCAGAGAGCTATCCCGTGGTGATCCACATCTACGGCAGTGCGTGGTTCAGCAACAGCAGCAAGGGTATGGCCGACCTCGGTACCATCGTGAAGACCTTGCTGGAGAATGGCTACGCCGTGGTATGTCCGAACCACCGTTCAAGCATGGACGCCAAGTGGCCTGCACAGATCCACGACATCCGTGCCGTCATCCGCTTCGTACGCGGCGAGGCCAAGAAGTATAAGTTCGACACGTCGTTCATCGCCACCAGCGGCTTCTCTTCCGGAGGCCATCTCGCCTCGATAGCAGCCACCACCACTGGCACGAAGCAGACGAAGGTGGGCACCGTGGACATCGACCTCGAAGGCAATCTGGGTAACTATCTCCAGGAGAGCAGTGACGTGAATGCCGCCTGCGACTGGAGCGGTCCTGTGGATCTCACGGCGATGGACTGCGGCGAGGGCATGAAGATGGGCGACAACTCGCCCGAGGACGTGCTGCTGAACTCGAAACTCGCAAAGGAGCCGGACAAGTATCTCAGCCTGAGCGCCACCAACTATGTCGATCCCAACGATCCGCCCGTGATCATCTTCCACGGTGATCAGGACAGAGTGGTGCCTAACTGTCAGGGTAAGATGTTCTTTGAACTGCTGAAGGCTGCCGGTGTGAAGACGGAGGCTACATTCCCTGCCGATGGCAGTCACGGCGGGCCACAGATGTACACCGAGGAGAACCTGCAGAAGATGGTACACTTCCTGGACTGCGTCCGTCAGAAGGGTGCCTGCTGCAAGGATAAGTGTTGCAAGGACAAATGCTGCAAGGAGGGAAAATCGCGTATCGTCGAAGACGGTGGAACGGGTGCCTACAAGGCCATCATGAAAGAAGAGGCCACCCTGCCCGAGCACACCGTGTTCGTGCCACAGGATCTCTCTGTCTTCGGTAGCAAGAAGCTGCTGCCCGTGCTCGTATGGGGTAACGGCGCCTGCGCCAATTCTCCCTGGGAACACATGAATTTCCTCAATGAAATCGCCTCACAGGGCTACCTCGTGCTCGCCACAGGCATCATTCCCATGACCGACGAGTGGTACAAGGGTCCGATGTCACGCACAGAGCAGCAGATTGAGAGCATCGACTGGATCATCAAGCAGAACGCCGACCCCACTTCACCTTATTACAATAAGGTCGACGTCAAGAACATCTGCGTAGCCGGTATGTCGTGTGGTGGTCTGCAGACGCTCTTCAACTGTGCCGATCCCCGTATTAAGACGCTGATGATCTGCAACAGTGGACTCTTCAATCAGGAGAACGCTGGTCAAGCTGTGGGTGGCATGCCCATGCCCCCGAAGGAGAAACTGAAGGAGATCCATACACCTATTATATATATATTAGGCGGTGAGACCGATATCGCATACGGAAACGGTATGGATGACTTCCACCGTATCTCCCATGTGCCTGCATACGCTGCCAACTTCCCCGTTGGACATGGCGGCACCTATCGCGAGCCTCACGGTGGAGAGTTCACCGTGGTGGCCCTAGCATGGCTGAACTGGCAGCTGAAGGGTGACAAGGAGGCTGCGAAGCTGTTTAAGAACGGAGAACTGAAGAACCGTAAGAACTGGACACTGGAGACAAATGGGAAATAATTGTTTTAGCAGGCTGCTGTGCACAGCAGCCTGCCTGTTTTATATTTTCACCGCTTCCGCCCAGGGGGTGACATCGCCGAATGGAAAGCTCTCTGCTCAGGCGGAAGGCAAGACACTGACCATCAGTTATGAAGGGAAGAAGGCCCTGCAGATGGAGGAGCTTCCTTTCGCCAATAGCGATTTTTCTTTCGTTCGCAACGTGAAGGAAGACTATCGGATGTTGACGGGTAAGCGGCTTGTTTGTTCTAACGAGGGTAACGAGTATATAGCTGCGCTGGGAGAGGGCGTCAAGATGGTGCTGCGACTCTATAACGACGGCATCGCCTTCCGCTATGAGTATCCCGAGGCTTGGACGGGCAGCGATCCCACCGTTTACCGTATTCCAGAGGGCACACGCCGCTGGATGCAGCAGTGGACGGACTCCTACGAGGGGTATTTCCCGCTGTCGACGACCTACAAAGTGGAGCCCGTGCCGTCGTTCAGCGGTATCTCGAAGAGTGAAGAGGGCTATAACAACCGCTGGGGCTACCCTGCCCTGCTGGAACCTCAAGACGGACTGTTCGTGCTCCTCTCCGAGGCTAATATCGAGCACGGACAGAGCGCATCGTGCCTCTATAATGACAAGGAACTCTACAAGGTCGTGCCCGCAGATCTCACAAAAGGGACAGTCCCTATTGTGCGAAATACGCCTTGGCGCGTGGCGATCATTGGCAGTTTGGGCGACGTGGTGGAGTCAACGCTTATCACCGATGTCAGCAATCCATGTCAGATAGCAGACACGAGTTGGATACAGCCAGGCGTGGTGTCGTGGGTTTATTGGGCCTACAACCACGGTTCCAACGACTATAGCATCATCAAGAAATATGTCGATATGGCAGCCACGCTCCATCTGCCATACGTGCTCATCGATGCCGAGTGGGATCAGATGGACCAGCTGGCGAGCAACGAAGGCAAGACCATCGAGGATGCCATCGCTTACGCCAAAGAGAAGGGTGTGAAGCCGATGATCTGGTATAATTCCAGCGTGGGATGGGTGGATGGTGCCCCAACGCCCAAGTATCGTCTGAACAAGTCCGAGGATCGTGAGAAGGAGTTCGCCTGGTGTGAGAAGCTTGGCGTCGCTGGTGTGAAGATAGACTTCTTCTCAGGCGATAACCAGATGAATATGGACTATTGTCTGGATCTGTTGGAGAGTGCAGCCCGCCATCATCTGCTTGTGAACTTCCACGGAGCCACTATCCCCAGAGGCTGGCAGCGCACATGGCCGAACTTGATGAGTACGGAGGGTGTCTATGGTGCCGAGTGGTACAACAACGTGCCCACCTTCACGGCAAAGGCCGCTGCACACAACGCTACCCTGCCCTTCACACGCAATGTCATCGGACCGATGGACTACACGCCCTGTGCCTTCAGCGACTCACAGCATCCGCATATCACTACTCACGCCCATGAACTGGCCCTGACCGTGCTCTTTGAGAGTGGCTTGCAGCATCTGGCAGACAAGCCTGAGAGTTACTTGGCTCAGCCGCATGAGGTGCAGGACTTTTTCAGCCACCTGCCCGCCGTCTGGGATGAGACCCGTTTCGTTAGTGGCTATCCTGGTGAGAGTGTCGTTCTGGCACGCCGCAGTGGTGACACTTGGTACATCGCAGGCATCAATGGCACAGATGAGCCGAAGGCTCTTCCCCTCCTGAGTAGGAGGGGCCTGGGGTGGTCTGATCAGCCTCACATCACTACCTTCCTCGATGCAGGAGACAGAGCCTGGAAGATCTTGCCGAAAGTGTCAGAACTCCCCGAAAAAGTCGTTTGCCGACCTCGCGGAGGATTCGTCTACATCGTCAAGTAAATTTACTAAGAAGCCGCGTCATTCCGATGCGGCTTCTTTGCGTACACCAAAGTCCTTGCGGTATTCATCATTGATGATACGGCTGGCCTCACGACCGTTGAAGCGTGTGGGGCCGATGACGAAATCGGGCACGTTGAAGGAAAAGAAGGCCACGTCAATATCTGACAGAAGAAGAACTCGGTAGGCTGATGGCTCATCGCTTCAACAGTGAGTCTCTATCCTTTGCACGTGACATCTTCGTGTTCTCCGCATTCACAGGTTTATCGTTTATTGACATCCGTGAACTTCGTCTGTCTGACATCATGGAGATAAAAGGGGCTTAGAAGACTCCTAAATAGCGATGCTTTAAACGTTTTGAGATGTAACACAAATACAAATTTATGTAACATTTTTTAAAATTGTTACTTTTCGTAAAGTATTTGTTACAAACGAGAAAGTGCCTACAAATTATTTACATTATCTTTGCACCCAAAAATGTGAAGTAAACCAAAACACTAACAAAGTTATTACCCAACTAATAATAAAATATGTGGAATTATCAACTGTTGAAGGCAAACAGAATGAAGGGTGCGCCCATACGTGGTTCGTCCGGCATAAACTAATGGTATTTGGGCTTACGCTTGGATACTTAATACTTAAAGATGAAAAGTTAAATATTCTTTAAATAACAATTATCTTACTAATTAATTAAATTATGTGGAATTTTAAATCACTGCAAAAGCCGTTAAAGGCATCGTCCCTGCTCTGTTCGTTCCCCTCGGGAGCAAAGGCTCAGAGCGAAATCAAAGGTACGGTGAGGACAGCGCTGCTGATGGGTGCCATGGCTCTCTTGGGACTTGGCTATTCGTCAAACGCCTATGCTGCTGGCGACGTACAGAACGTCCAGCAGGCAACGAAGAAGATCACAGGTACTGTGGTCGATGCTCAGGGCGCCGTTATCGGTGCCAGCGTAGTTGAAAAAGGTACTACGAATGGTACGGTTACCGATTTCGACGGTAACTTCTCTCTCAATGTGAATCCCGGTGCTACGATCGTTATCTCGTTCATCGGCTATGAGACTCAGGAAATTAAAGTTGGCAATCAGGACAGCTTTAACATTACGATGAAGGACGACAATGCCCAGCTCGACGAAGTGGTGGTCGTGGGTTATGGTGTCCAGAAGAAGAAGTTGGTGACCGGTGCTACTGTTCAGGTGAAGGGTGAGGAAATCGCCAAGCTGAACACCACCAACGCACTCGAGGCCATGCAGTCAAGTACTCCTGGTGTACAGATTACCCAGAGTTCTTCACAGCCTGGTAAGGGTTACAAGGTTTACATCCGTGGTATCGGTACCACAGGTAACTCTTCACCGCTGTATGTGATCGACGGTGTAGCAGGTGGTAGCCTTGATGACATTAACCCGAACGATATCGAGAGCATCGACGTGCTGAAGGATGCTGCATCGGCAGCCATCTACGGTGCCCGTGCTGCAAACGGTGTGATTCTGGTTACAACCAAGCAGGGTAAGGCAGGTAAGATTGAGCTCAGCTACAATGGTGCTATTGGTTGGTCAAACGCCTACAAGCGCCCGCAGCTGCTCAACGCTCAGCAGTACATGACCATCATGGACGAGTACACCTTCAACACTTCCGGTCAGAAAATGGATTGGCCAGGCTTCGTTCCTCAGGACATCCTTAATAAGGTTGCTCAAGGCTGGGAAGGCACTGACTGGTGGGGAGCATTCGAGAACAAGAATGCCGTACAGCACAATCACTCTGTGACCTTGACTGGTGGTACAGACCGCTCTAAGTTCTCTATGTCTTACACTTATACCGGTAACGAGGGTATCATGGGTGGAGATCAGGCTTCTTTCTACAATCGTCACACTATCCGCCTCAATAGCGACCACGTGCTGTTGAAGATTAAGGACTTGGACGTCATCACCATCGGTGAGAACATCTCTATCGGTTACACCAAGAGCCACGACCTCGCTGAGGATGGTATGTACTGGAGCTATATCCACAGCCTGCTCCAGACTTGTCCGCTCGTACCACAGTATGCAGACAATGGCGATATTTATCGCTATCAGAATTTTGATGGTACAATGGCATACGGTCAGGGTTGGAACGCTTCTCTGTTCAGCAATCCATGGGAGAATCTCGTTCATGGTGGCTTCAACTCTCTGGCAGAGAGCCGCAACACTAACTCCAGTGCAACAGCTTTCATGACCGTCCAACCCATCAAGGGCCTGAGATGGCGTTCTCAGTTCAACTACAACTGGGGTTCCGGTGCATATCGTAACTATGGTGAGCCGAAATCTTCTGGTTACGGAAATGCCACTTCAACTGTTTACAGTGTTAACCAGAGCGCTTGGTTGAATACCAACTGGTCAGAAGAAAACACACTTACCTACGATCTTCCCGTATTCAGCGGTCACAAGATCAGCGCCATGGTCGGTCAGACATTCCAGAGCACTGCTTGGAGCTTTAACATCGGTGGATCCAATAAGGTTAACTGGGGCGAGCAGCTCGCAACACTGAAGGGTTGGGATTCTGCATGGCTGTCAAACATCAAAGTGGTCAATGCTCCCGATGTAACCATAACTGGTAAGCCCAATGATGAAGAGTATCTCGCTTCTTGGTTCGGTCGTTTGACTTGGGACTGGAACGAGACCTATATGGCTACCGTTACCATGCGTTATGATGGTTCAAGTATCTTCACCGACGGCAAGCGCTGGGGTTTCT